>CAYGQW010000145.1:0-5118 GCA_964352175.1 uncultured Halobacteriovorax sp. | reverse complement strand
ATAGTAGCCAACTTCGTCTTCTTGCCGACTAACAAGCTTAAGATCAAGTAATCCACCACCACGTTTTTCCATATTGGCCGTGAGTGGCTTTGTTTCTTCAATCAACTTTTCTTTATTCAGTTCAAAGAACTTTTGCAGTTTTTGTTCGTCTTGACCTTCCCAGATCATATGAACTTGGCCAGCTTTTGTTGTTGAGATAACAGTAGCTTTAAAGCCTCCGCGGGAGCTCCAAAATTTAGCGGCCTTTGCAGCAGCAGCTACAACAGAGCTTTCTTCAATTACTAATGGAACACAATAAGTCTTTCCATTAATATCAACATTTGGAACGACACCGTAAGGTGACATAAAGTTTGTCAGTGTGTTTTCAGAGAACTCATCAAAGATTTTTTGAGAATTTGCATCTGGGTGCCAAAAACTTTTAAGTAGTTTTTTGGAACGATCTGGATTGTCGAAAAACTCACGAGCCAAAAACTCGATTTTTTCTAACTTGGTCATTTTTGAAAAGCCGGAGATATGTCCCATCTGCACTGCTCCTAGTTTGCGCGTATTTCTAAAAAGCGCTTTGCCATTTCAAGTTCCAAAAGTTGTTGTAAAACAAAACTGCGAAGATCATCCATACCGACTCGAGCGTGATCGAGAAATGGTTTTGCTTGCGCATAAACAGCATTTCCCTGGCACTTAGAAATTAGTTCATGGCCTTGCATGGCACTTCTAATTCCGCCAGAAATTACAAAAGAGCGACACTTAAGATCGCTATTTTTTGAGTCTAAAATCTGATTGACATGACTTAGCATTTCACCTGCCGTATGTCCAACAAACTGTAAGCCATCTTCCCTATCATTTTCAGTACTTAGGTCCCTAAGTAGCTCCATTCTTGAAAAATTTGTTCCACCAAAGGCACCGAAGTCTATGGCCGCTAGAGGTAGCTTCATGAGCGCTAAAAGCGATCTTGGTCCCATTCCTTGACCAACTTCTTTAACGATAATTGGAAATGAGACTTCATCTAAAAGCTTGGAGATTGTTTCAAGCGCTGGCTTAGTGTAGCGATCACCTTCAGGTTGAAACCACTCTTGTAGCGGATTGATATGAATGATGAGTCCATCAACTTTTAGTTTTTCAACCAAATATTGAATTTTTTGTGTTTCACCTTTTGCCTGAAGTTGCTCGACTTGTGCGACTCCAAGGTTCGCGTAGAAAGGTAACTCCTCTCCTATGATTTCTCTAAAATCAAAGTCACTCAGACGATCATTGCTATCTAAGAGCGAGCGACATGAACCAAGTCCAAAACCTAAACCAAACTCGTGGGCAACCTGGGCCAAGTTTTTATTGATGGTTAGTGCCTCTTGAGTTCCACCTGTCATACTTGAAATCCAAAGCGGTGCTTTCAAGGTTTTACCTAAAAACTGTGTAGTTCTTTGCCACTCATCAGGGCCTGGATGAGTGCTAAAAAGTGGCTCATAATCAAAGCGTGAATCAACCATAGAAGCCGTTGTTTGAGCTTTTTCGGTCAGGGCAATATGATCGGCTTTACGCTGATCAGAGCTATTTTGAGTTGTATTTGTCATAAACTCCTTCTCTAGTACTACACATAGCATAATCAAGGAAGAAGATCATTACGACGCACTTAGGCAAGTGCTAGAACATAGGTGAGACTATTAAGACAAAAGGTCGCTTTTGGCCGTCAAACTTATCTCTAAGCATAACTGACGTCCCTCTGACAACTTCCTCGGTCTGCATACCTAGTTCTAAAGCTAAGCATACTTCTCGATTTTTGAGGCTAGAATCGAGCTCGGTTAGAAGCTTACTCAGACGATAGGGAGTATCCATAATGACTATGCTTCGCTTTTCAACAGCTATCTCTTTTAGCCGCTCTGATCTCATAGGTTCTTTGATTGGCAAAAAGCCCTCAAAAACAAAGCGATCATGATCATAACCACTAAGCGCGACTGCTAGTGCAATTGAATTATAAAAAGGAGTTGAACTAACGATGATATTGTCTTGATGACAACGATGGACAAGTAGTCGACCTGGATCACAAAAAGCTGGAAGACCTGCATCACTCATCAAGAAAACATCTTTACCTTTTTTAAGATAGTCTAAGAGCTCTTCTATCGCTTCAGCTCGAGTATGCTCGTTATACAGCACGAAGCTATCAACCTGCTCTCTAGGCAGTCCGTAACGAAGCCAGCGACGCCTACCAGGCTTTAAGTCTTCAATCGCAAACTTAGCTCCGCGCTCAATACCCCTAAGAATCAGCTCGAGCGTCTTAGCGTCTAGGGTATTTTCTTCATCAATCGGCGTTGGTACTAAAATCAGCTTTCCATTCACGTTGCATCCAGATATGAGAGGGCATGTCTTATTATGCCGTTGTATCACCAGGTTTAGAAAAACTAGCATGTCAGGAACTTGTCGAAAAGTTCCCTGACGCTGTTGTGAGAATTTCTCATGGTGGACTCGAAATTGATATGGATCTTCAAGCAGGCTTTATGCTCAACCATGCTCTCAAGATCCCAACTCGTATTCTTTACCGCTTGATGCAATCAAAAGTTCGCGATCTGCCTAAGCTGTATAAAAAGATAAAAGCTCTTGATTGGCGACCGTACTATATCGAAGCTCCGGCCATTGAGTTTATTAATGTCACAGCTCATGCTTCTAGATTATTTGATGAGCGAAAAATCAAAAAAGCCACCCATGACGGTATTCATGACTTTTTTAAAGGCACCCAAGCAAAAAAAATTGATACGGAAAGATTAAAAGATATTGTTAAAGAGCATTGCCCTGCACTTTACCTTCGTTTTAAAGATGACGAGCTCACCCTGAGTATTGATACAAGTGGCGAAAGACTTGAGCGCAGAGCTGAAAGAAATTGGGTCGGCATGGCGCCTCTTCGTGAAACCTATGCCTATGCTTGTCTTCGCGCGCTTAAAGATAAAATGGGAACTGATGCTGTCTTATGCGATCCGATGAGTGGTAGTGGTGTTTTTGCCAGAGAAGCTCTTGATTGGAATAAGCTTAGTAAAAATAGATTTTTTTCTTACCAAGCTTTTCCAATAACAAAAGAAATTGATTTTAAAGCAGATGAAAACTCTCCTTGGGGCGAAATTGTCTGCATCGAGTCTGAAGAAAAAACCTTTGAAGCGCTCACTCATAATTTAAAAGAGCAAGCTAAGCTTATTAAGGCTAATGCACTTGAGAATTTAGAAGTTCAACAGGGCGTGGTTATGATTGCCAACCCTCCCTATGGTGTCAGACTTAAACTTGATAATCCTGTAGCCTTTCTTAATCATGTCGTTGAAAAGCTAATGAGTTATAAGCCAAGCGCTTTGGCCCTTTTAATTCCTAAAGATATTAAGATCAATCGTCGTAATGAATTACTTTTAGAGTTTTCTAACGGTGGTATCCCCGTCAAATTTGTTTTATTTCGCTAAAATTAACGATTTCACACAAGCACCACTGACAGACTGAAAAGCCACAATTGACTCTTCGCTAGCAAGAGAAATGTCACGACCTTCAAGATCTCGTAGTGATTTTAGAGTAAACTCTTTAACTCTTCCCTCGGGTGTAATCATTTTCACATCCATGCCAAGTTCAAGCTTAGCACCATCGAGCACTCGAACTGTTACAGGATCACCTTTTCTGGCATCTAAAACTTCTGCAAGGGCATAAGTTTTATCACGACTTGGGTTTTTTAATTTCTTAAAAAGTACATCGGACTTATTAACACCGTAAAATCCTCGAATCACTAAATTTGGCCAGCTATCTTTGGCCATCTCAGATTGATCACTTAAAAGCTCACCAGCAACCTTAAGCGCTACTTCAGGCTCACATCCAGTCGGGTCTAAGCGTATATAGTCTAAGTTCATATCTCGAAGATCCTTTACTTGCTCGGCTAAGCAAAAGTCTTTCGCCAAAAACATAAAGGAGCCTTGCTTATTTTCTATCAGGGGAAAGCCTTTATGGGGTGATTCCTCGCTAGCACCTATGGCATCTATCCAGCTTTGATCGGAAGCTTCACCACTAAGCGGTGATAAAAGAGCTCGCGGTGAATGAAAAAGCAAAATTCGACCAAGAACTAAAAGCTCACAAGGTGTTTCAAGCTTTGGAATAATATGAGTCAAACTTTCTTTAGAAAGCTCAATCGATAAAACAATACGTTCAAGTCGTTGACCAAAATAATTTTCCCAAGCTTTTAGGCCTACTAGATTATGGTTTCCGGTATCGGCGACAAAGTGCAAAGCAATATCTGTCTTATCAAAAAGAAATTGCATGACTCCAGGATCAAGTGCTCTGGCAGCATCAAAAAAAGGTCTCATTTCAGTTAGGCTTCTAGTGAAAGAATTAAACTCTTTTTGCCCAACAAGTGCATCACATAATAAAACTGTTTTTAGTCCAAGGCTTCTTGCTAGTTTAGCCGCTTCAATGGCTTGCGTATAATTGAATTCTCCAAGTCTTGAGTGATCAAGAGTTCCAATAATGACTTCACTTACTCCCTTTGCGGCAAGTAAGTTTAAATTATCTTTTGGTCTAAGAAAGTACGTTAGCTTCATACGCCCGTACTCCTAACTAGGACATGCTCGCTGGCACCAGGAACTAATGCGATCTTTACAAGTGAGCCAGGCTTTGTCTCTGTTAGTGGCCTATCGGATAGACTTCGAAGCTTCGAGGCTTTAAAGACTTGAACAGGGCCTTGAAATGGCACAAGCTCAAGCTCTTCACCATCGAAGAATTTTTTTCTAACTTCAATCACCATGGCGTCGTTCGTGACGGCTACAATAGGACCTGCGACAGCGCTTTCAACACCTTTACCGTCTTGCCCATTGTGAATACTATCAACACCTGCAGGCTCAACTAACGATGCCTGAGTGTAGGCTCGGTGATGAACCTTTCTTAGTTCACCCGCCCACTCTTCAATGCGATCCGATAAAAAATTTCCATGAACCTGATAATATGCCAATGCTTCGGCGTAAACTTTTGTTACTGTTCCAGCATAGTGAACCGACTTCATACGGCCTTCGATTTTAAGACAATCGACACCTGCTTCAACGTATTCTTTTAAGAGTCTTAGGCCCTCAAGATCTTTTGAACTCATAAAAAAAGCATTCTTATCTTGTTCACTTT
>CAYGQW010000144.1:0-8158 GCA_964352175.1 uncultured Halobacteriovorax sp. | reverse complement strand
CGATTAGGTCTTCCGGGTTGTAAACGTTTACCCCGTCCAAGAGCTTTCTTTGAATTTCTTCGTTATCATCAAAAAATGCGACAACATCAAAACCGCTTTCATAATCTGATTTAATTTTTAGATGTATATCTTTCCCAACTTTACCCGCACCAAAAATTGCTACCTTTTTACGGTTAATTCCTTTTTTACGTAAATGATTCAAAAATAGGTCTAAAATTGTTCGGTAAAAAATAAAATAAGCAAAGCTTAATAGTGACCATACTAGAAACCATACACGAGAAAACGCAATGGAGTTCTTATTGAAAAAACCGAAGATTAAAAGAACAGCTAGGACACTGCCCCAGGCATATAAAATGTTAATGGCCCTAGAGAGTTTATTTTTTCCACGCCACGATAGGTAGAGACCAAAGTTTGGAAAAGTAATAAGAATTAAAAGAGAGGCGAATATGAGCGCCGCGCTATAATAATCTGGTAACGAGAAGTCATTATGGTAAAGACCATATGTAAGATAGCCCAAAATAAACGCGCCGAAGGCATCAAGGGCTTTGGCTATTATGTGTAAGTGATCTGATAAATTGAATTCAGATTGACTATTTTTCATGGTATTTCTTTGTTCTAAACTGCGCAAATGATACTATGATTTATTTAAAATTGTTAATAAATCGGAGAATTAGTGAAGGTTCTTTTTGTTGATATGCAATATGATTACGGCGTTAAGTCTAGAGGGATTAACGCTATTGGAATCATGGGTTTTAAGAAGGCTTTCGAGAATCTAGGGCATGAAACAATTCCATTTTATTACGATGAATACCTAGGTAACAATCTTGAAAAGCTTCAGGATGACTTGCTGCAAAAAGCTGAGGAAGTTTCTCCAGATCTTATCTTTTTCTGTCTGTTTAGAGACCAATTCGAGGCAGAAACTCTAGCTAAATTAAAAACTAAGTTTAAAACCATGAACTGGTTCGGTGATGACAGTTGGCGCTTTGATAATTTTACTAAAAATTTTGCTCCTCATTTCACCTATAACGTAACCACAGACAAGTTTTCTCTTAGTAAATACAAAAAGCTAGGAATAAAAAATATTGTTCATGCTCAGTGGGCAGCGATCGACGATGAACGAACATTTGAAAAAAAGTCATATAAATATGATGTTTCTTTTGTTGGAGGCTCATATCAATATCGAAAATGGGTTGTTAAATTACTTAAAGAACAGGGAATTCATGTTGAATGTTTTGGAAATGGCTGGCCTAACGGTCCACTAAGCAATGATGCAATGATTGAGCTATTCCAAACGAGTAAAATAAACTTAAATATTTCTAATAGTGTTTGTTACGATATACGCTACTTATTAGCGAATCCAAAAAACTTAGCCCATACAATCATGTCAAAAAAGCAATCAAGCCAGACTAAAGCTAGGAACTTTGAAATAAGCTATTACGGTGGATTTCAACTGACTGATTATGTACCGGCCATTGAAGACTACTATGAAATTGGAAAAGAAATCGCTTGTTATACTTATCCGGAAGAAGCAGCAGTACAAATTAAGTACTTTCTTGAACAAGATGAAGAGAGAGAAGCGATTAGAGAGCGAGGTGAGAAGAGAGCTAAGCTTGGATACACTTATACAGGACAGATAAGAAAGGTCTTAAGTGAGTTTGGCTTGTGAAGAAGATTTCGTTTGTGGTTGGTAAGGATTATTTAAATAATAAAATATTCGATCTAAATAACAAATCACTCAACAGAGACGACTGCTTGCTTCCCTTTTTTATGCTTAGAGAAAAATTTTTTAGCCTTGGCTATGAAATGTCGACACAAGATCTAATTGACCCAAATGATGCTGATATAGTTCTTTATAATGAAATGCCTAAACCCTATAAAGGTAAGATTGATTCAAAAAAATCATATCTCATGATTTTTGAATCAGAGCTTATAAGACCTGATAATTGGGATTTAAACAAACATAAAAATTTCAAAAAAATATTTACCTGGCATGATCAATTCGTTGATAGAGATAAATATCTAAAGTTTTACTTCCCCAATAAGATCAGGCTAACTCCAGCCGAAACACAAAAAAGACTAAAGTTTTTAACTCTGATAAGTGGGAATAAAACCTGTCGTCATCCTTTAGAGCTTTATAGTAAGAGACTTGAAACGATTCGTTGGTTTGAAAAAAATCATCCTGAAGAATTTGACTACTATGGAATTGGTTGGGAATACCAAATGAGCATTTGGTGGCAAAAGGTGTTTAATAGGCTTAGACTGCTTGATTTCATCCCCAAGAGCCCAAGCCCCAGTTATAGAGGAAAAGCAGACTCTAAATTTAGAACATTAAAAGATTATCAGTTTTCTATTTGTTATGAAAATGGCAAGGACGTTGACGGATATATTACAGAGAAAATCATTGATTGCTTTGTTTCTGGAAACATCCCTGTTTATTGGGGCCCAAATAATATCGACTCTCATATACCAAACAATACATTTATCGATAGAAGGAGTTTTGCTAATCACGCAGAACTTTACAGTCATCTCAAAGAGATGAGTCTTGAGACTATTCAGAGCTATCAGGACAATATAGTTAAGTTTCTTGAAAGTGATAAAGGTCATAAGTTTAGTAACGAATGCTTTGTCGAAATTATTACAAAAGGATTGTTGTCTGAGTGAGAAAATGTTAATTCTCGGCTTTGGTAGAGCGACGCAAATGATCATTATGTTTGCTAGCTACAGACTGTTAAGCTCTTTTTTTACGAAATCAGAAATGAGCTCCTATTACTTTTTGCTTTCAATCGCCGGTTTGTTTGGACTCATAATCGCTAATCCTATTGGTATGTATTTAAATCGGATTGTCCATTCAGCAAAAAATGAAAACAAATTGAGTTCAGTAGTTCAGTTCTTTTTTAAGTCCATGTCATTACTATCTCTGGTTACAGTTCCAATCGTTTTAATTTTTCAAAACAAGTTAAGTAATACAGATTTAAGTATTTCGATTGTAGCTTTGGCTATGTTCATTTTTGTTCTTGGCTCTACCTTAAACGGTACTTTTGTTTCAATGCTCAATATTCTTTCTGCAGATCGAGCCTTTGTCGCTTTAACATCACTTACAGCACTGCTTGGCCTGAGCTTGTCTGTCTTTGGTGTGAAATTTATTTTCTTAAGCCCTATCGTCTGGATTCTAGGCCAGGGTATAGCTCTTTCACTTTTTGGGTTAGTGGCCATCTTTTTGATTAGAAAGAAGCTATCTTCTTATGGTCAAAAGTTTGAATTAAATAAAAATCAGATCATTAAGTTTTCAATTCCGATTCTAATGACCAATGTTTTTGTTTGGATTATGTCCCAGTCTTTTAGGTTTTTCCTAAAAGGTTCTGTTGATGATTCACTTTTAGGGGAAATGGCGTTCGGCCTTGGCTTGGCAACTGCCCTGGCTGTTGCAGTAGAATACCTCTTTCAACAACTACTTTTTCCTAGTTTTTATGCAGCTCTTGGTGATGATAAAATTGTTCGTGATGACACTTGGAATAAGCTTTTTAGTAAGTCTGCTCCGGCATTCATTTGCTTAACACTTTATATGACGGCTCTTTCGCCTTTCATTATGAATCTTCTGGCTGATCCAAAGTTTCAGAGTGCTTTTATATACTTCGCCTTAGGAGCAGTTGCAGAGTTATTTAGAATGCTTGGGAATATTGTTAACATGGCCTATCAGTCAGAGATGCGAACTAAAGACTCGATTTTACCCTATGCTTTTGGTGGCCTGGTAACTCTGTGTGGAATAATTTTTATAAGCATCAATCCTTATTATCTTAACTACACTCCCTTTGCCCTAATTATAGGACAAGTTGTTATTTTCCTTTCTTTGTTTATTAAACTTAAGAAAATTATAAAAATCTACTTCCCGTTAATGAAGATGTTGAAATATTTTCTATTGGGGTTAATATTCTTGCCATCGCTTCTTCTTCAAAAAGATATTAATATGCTCACCTCATCAATTGTTTGCGGGTTATCAGGACTTTACTTACTTTTTCTTTTCCACACGATTCAAAAGGAAGAGAGCTGATGTTGATTACTGCATGTGTACCAACATACAACTCAGAATTAACAATTAGAGAAACGATTCTTTCTCTGGTTAACCAGTCCAAGCCTTTTTATAAAATTAAAGTTTACGACAATCAGTCGACTGATAAGACAAGAGATATCATAAAAATGCTAATGAAAGAATATGAAAACCTTGAGTTAATTATCAACGAAAAGAATGTTGGAGCGGAAGGAAATTTCACCAGATGCATTATGGGAGCCGAGGGAGACCTTTGTGTCATTGCTCATGCTGATGATGTTTACGATATGAATTTTTCAAAAAGTAATATTCATTACTTTTCAACTTACCCTGAGCTCTCTGCTACTTTTTGTCTGGCAAATGAAATAGATGATTCAAGTCATATTGTTGGTAGACGATATATTCCCAAAGAATTAAATAGGAATTCTTTTACAAAAATTTCAAAAGAGCAAGGCATTAGCCTGTTTTATTCGTATGCAAACTTCGTTACATGTCCTTCTGTTGTTGTTCGATCGAAAATCTATAAAGAGCAAATCAAGTTCTGGGATGGTTCTACCTATAACACTTCAGCCGACCTAGATGTTTGGATGCGGTTACTTGAAACAGGAGATCTCGGTTTTATTAATAAACCGCTTATCAATTATAGAGTCGCTGAAGCGAGCTACAGTTATAGAGTGGCAATAATTAGAACTTCAAAACACGATATTTTTAAAGTGCTTGAAGCTCCTAAAAACGAACTGTTTTCTATAAAACATAAGTCGCAGCTGCTTTTTTTACTAAATAAAGACTTTGCTGCTCGCTTCTTAAATACACTGAGATTAAAAAATCTAGACAAGATTAAATCTTTCAAATGGGAGAGTGATTTTGACTTTACCAATATAATTAAAAATGGATTTCACTCTAGTTGGCATTTTAAAATGATGTGCTCAATAATTGGTCTTCGTTTGCTGTACTTTGTAACGAGGGTCCTATGAGTAAAGTGACAATCGTTCAGTTGCTTAGATCTCCTGAGGGAGGTATCAGAAAGCACGTTGTAGATATTTTAGAGAACTTACCATCAGATTCGTATCATAAAATCTTTATATCAAACTTTGCGGACTCGGATAGAGACTTAGATTATTTAAAGTCCAAGTTTGGCGTAGAATTTTTAGATCTTTCGATTAATGATAAACCAGAATTTGGAGACATTTTAAATATTTTTAAAATCTATAGCTATTTAAAAAATAAAGAGAATCTTGTTCTACATGGTCATGGCGCAAAAGGAGGAGTATATGCTCGCGTTTGCGCTTTTTTCTTAAGGTGCCCCAATCTCTATACTCCACATGGTGGCAGTCTTCATAGAGTCTTTGGCAAACTTAAAAGTATCGTCTATGACAATATTGAAAAGTTGCTAATTCCTTTGACTGACAAATTTGTCTTTGAATCAAAGTACTCTGCCAATGAGTTCAAACAATATGTTGGAAATTGTTCTCAAAAAGAAGTAATTAATTATAACGGTGTCTCGTTTTCTGATTCATCACAGACTGATCTCTATAAGGCTAGAAATACAATTAAGCTCACAAGCTTTGGACTTCTAAGACATTTAAAGGGTCATGATATTATTATCGATGCTCTTGCTATCTTATCTAAAGAAGATATTAATTTTACCTATACGATTTATGGCTATGGCCAAGAATATGAAAACTTAACTCTAAAAATTAAAAATCATAACCTTGAAAGCAGAATTAAAATTGAGAGATACTCTGATAATATTCTCGCAAGAATGTCTGAATGTGATGTTGTTCTCCATCCTTCTCGTTTTGAGTCTTTTGGCTATGTACCTGTAGAAGCAATGTCAATCAAGGTTCCAGTTATAACTTCCTTTGAAGGTGGTTTAAGAGAAGTTGCTGTTGAGGGAGGAACTTTTATTTGTAAAAGCAATTCTTCAGAAGAATATGCATCAATTATTCGTAATATATATAACGGAGAGTATGAATTAGAAAAAATGGTTGAGCATGCTCATAAAGCATCAAAACTGCAATTTTCTGTTGAGGTTATGGTACAAAATCTTGACTCTATCTATAAAAAGATAAATTTATGAAAATAGATTGTTCAATTATCGGCGGTGGTATTGTTGGTCTTATGACGGCCAGAGAAATTGCTCGTACTAAACCTTCATGGGATGTCGCTGTTTTTGAGTCGTCACAGTTCTTGGGAGATGCCACCACTGGTAGAAATAGTGGAGTTCTTCATTCTGGAATATATTATCTCACCAATTCCTTGAAACATACTCTTTGCATGCAAGGAAATTCGCTTTGGCAAAAAGAACCAGGGGCTAAGTTAAATTTTTGTGGGAAGATGCTTGTAGGTGATGATCTAAGTGATCTTGAACTTAAGGCCAATGATAATGGTGTTGAATATCGTTATGCAAATGATGAAGAGTTAAAGCAGTTAAATCTATATACTCAGTCAGATAAGGCGCTATTTATCCCTAGTACTGGAGTATTGGATATCGCTAGCTTCATTCGAGAGATTTCTTACGAGTTAAAATCTTTGGGAGTTGCTGTCCTCATTAATTCTAAAGTGACTGATCTTAGGCCTAATGGGTTGAAAGTTGGTGATGATTGGTATGAAAGTGATTTGCTTATCAATTGCGCTGGGCTTGGAGCGATAGAGCTTAGAGCAAAACTAGGTCTTACGAATTATACACAAAAGCTTGTGAAGGGGAGATGGCTTACCACCACCGAAAAATTTGAAGCCCCTTGGCTTATCTATCCTAAACCCTTACCAAACCTTCTAGGGCTCGGTGTTCACTCATGTATCGATCCTGATGGCTCAGTTCGCTTTGGTCCAGATGCATATCCAATTAAAGCTGGGAGTCCTGATTATACTTTTGGTGATTACGACAATCTTCTTGGTGACACGTTGGCGCAATTTCCACATCTTGATAAATCCAGAATATCACCGAGCATGGTAGGCATAAGAACAAAGCTTGAAGAGACAACTGACTTTGTGGTGGACTCACCCCTGCCAGGATATTTCGAAGCGCTTGGTATTGAGTCACCGGGGTTAACAGCAGCTCCGGCTATTGCGAAAAAAATTCTGGAGATGATTATCTCTTAGGTCTTTGGTTAATTTTCATCTTAAATATTGAATAGCAGCATAGTATCAACTAAAATTTATAAAATTAGTATTGAGAGTTTAATGACTAATAAATTTAGTTCTTCCCATATTCCTTATCGTCCTGATATTGATGGCCTTAGAGCAATTGCCGTATTGCTCGTAATTGGTTTTCATGCTTTTCCTCTTCAATTCCATGGTGGGTTCCTTGGTGTTGATATCTTCTTTGTCATCTCTGGCTATTTAATTACAAGTATTATTTTTCAAGGGATGAAAGAAAATTCGTATTCACTAAAAACTTTTTATATAAAGCGCATAAACAGAATTTTTCCCGCTTTGTTATTAATTTTGATGTTTTCACTAATACTTGGATGGTTTGGTTTAACACCAGAGGAGTATAAAGAGTTAGGAAGGCATGTCGCCAGTGCTGCATTTTTTGTATCTAATTTTACACTTTGGTATCAAAGTGGTTACTTTGATGTTTCATCAGACTTAAAACCACTACTACATCTTTGGTCTCTTGCAGTTGAAGAACAATTCTATGTTTTCTGGCCATTGATCATGAGCTTCTTCGTTAAACGTAAGCTTGATTTAGCAAAAATGACATTATCGATAATTGCCTTATCATTTTTTATTAATCTATTCATGTCATATAATTATCAAACTGGCGCTTTCTACTCACCTGTTAGTCGCTTCTGGGAGATTTTGATTGGAGCCTTTCTCGCTTTGTACAAATTAAAAAGTGATGTGAATGGTGTTTATGATAATAAAAAAAGTATTTTGGGATTACTTCTTATATTAACAAGCGTGTTGTTGGTAGATAAGGAAAGTCTATTTCCTGGCTTTTGGGGTTTATGCCCAACTCTTGGTACTTACTTAATAATTTCTTCAAGTAGCAATTCATGGATAAATAAAAATATCCTTTCTAATAAATTATTAGTGTGGATTGGTCTTATTAGTTATCCGTTGTATTTATGGCATTGGCCTCTTTTCTCCTTTGCTAATATTATGACG
>CAYGQW010000143.1:0-8168 GCA_964352175.1 uncultured Halobacteriovorax sp. | reverse complement strand
CCTTGGAAGAGTTGGGCCAAATGATGCCATCGTCGTTATCAGTAAATCTGGAACAACTGAAGAAATCTTAAAACTCTTACCATTTCTCGATATTCCAAAAGAAAAAAGAGTCGGTTTAATTGGCGCAATGAAAACACCATTAGCCGAAGCTGTTGGTGTTCCACTTGATTGCTCAGTTGAAAAAGAAGCTTGTCTTAACAATCAAGCGCCGACGACGAGTACAACTGCTGCCCTGGCCATGGGAGACGCGATGGCCGTTCTTTTTGAGGCGTGTATTGGTTTATCAAAAGAAGGTTTTGCTGTTAATCACCCAGGTGGTTGGCTTGGAAAGCAGCTTCGTATGAAAGTTAAGGATATCATGCGTCCTATTGTCGACTGTCCTACTGTTGAAAAAGATGCTGTACTAAAAGATGTTATCTTGGCCATGACCAAACAGCCTGTTGGCGGTTGTGCCATTCTTGAGAGTAAACGTCTTCTTGGTATAATAGTTGAGGGTGATATTAGAAGAACTTTTGCTAAAGATTCTAACGGTGTCGATTCAAAAGTTTCTGAGATTATGACAGCTTCGCCCATGGTCGTTCATGTCGATGCCTTGGCGATTCAAGCTTTAGAAATTATGGAAACCAAAGGAAAATCGATTGGAGTCCTACCTGTCGTTAACGATGCTAAGGAATTTTTAGGCATGGTAACGCTACATGATTTAGTTAGAGAAGGATTTACGAAGTAACTTTCCCATCGCAAGCGTAACGCAGGTGAAAATTAGCCACGTTAACCAAACAACAGTAAGCCCCATCTTTTGAAATATTGTAATAGAGCTTGATCGCTTATTGAGTTCTATTTCAAAAGTAGTCTCCTCGAAAACACCTGTTCGCTTCGATTCTGTGCCGTCGGGATATACGACTGAGGTTACACCTGTATTGGTAGATCTTACCATGGGCAGAGCAAATTCAACTGATCGCCATTTGGCCAAAAATAAGTGTTGATAAGGCTCACTGGTATCACCATACCAGGAATCATTAGTTAGATTTAAAATAAAGTCAGGTTTATGATCTTCAGCTTTAAGTTCATTAAGGTAAGTTCTTATAAAATCAGAAAAAAGAGTTTCGTAACAAATAATCGTCGCAAATTTGTATCCATTCTCAGTTTCAAACACAGGAAAATCTTCACCAGCTGCAAAAAACGAAACCGATGTGATCATGCGTGACAGTGATTCATTAAAAGGACCAAAGGGTAGTCCCTCGCCAAAGGGAATTAATAAGTGTTTTCGATATACTTGTTTAACTTTCTTATCTCGACCAAAATGAAAAGCAGCATTGTACTGACCCATAAAGTTCATGGGAGCATCCGGTTTTCTATCATATCCACCGATAAGAATTTCCGATTGATTTTCATCAATAATACTTTTTAAAAATTGTGGTGTTGGCTTTGAGTAGCGTTTTAGAAAGCCACTCATTAAGACCGGTGGATATGCAGTCTCTGGCCATATAATCAGGTCGGGTTTTAGATTGCCTTCACTGCTAAGTTTTCGATAACTTTCAAAAATTTCCTGGATTGAATTTCTGCCACCGCGTTCAGAGTCGAGCTTTAAGAAGTTTCCAATATTGGGTTGGATAATTCTAAGCTTTAAAGTGTCTTCGGAGAGGGGAAAGTTATGCAGAGTGAAAATAGCATTGATAAAGACAAAGCAAAGACCACTAGCGACGCCGAACCAATCTTGCTTTTGATTAAGTGGTTGTCTAGCACAAAAAGCTAACCAATAACTAAAAAATGAAAAGAGAGGAGCTCCTCCGATGGGCGCAAGACCTAGATGTGGTGCCATTTCCATCCAAGCATGCCCTGGATGAGCAGGAAACTGCTGAGGAACAACATACTCTAGAGTTGTTAGAGTAATGGCAAAGAATAAGTGACGAACGGTTGGGGTTATAATGTGATTGCGAAATAGACCATGCTGTCTTCTATTTAACCAAGTAAGCCCTAAAAGAAAAATCCAGTACTGAGGCAAAATGATAAGAGCAAAGGCTAAAACCATCAGGTGACTTAAAACAGCTGGAAGTTGACCGAACTCTTGCAAAGTGTGAGGAATCCAGTAAAAACCAAATCCAGCGTGACCGAGAGAAAAAGCAAAAAGATAAAGAGCTTTAGTTCTAAACTTCAAGCTTTTAACGTTTTCAATATCGAGTAGCCAAAAGAGTAGAGCAAGAGCAAAAATTGGTCCTACGATGAGAACTGGAACCAGGTCATTTGGAAATCCCAGGGCGTAGAGAATCCCCGCAAAAATAGAAAGTAGAAAATATCGAACCTGTAGGGGCACTTTTGTTAGCATCTTATTTCATTTTAGCGGTGACTACCTTACAATGGAAGCATGAATATTGAACAAAACTTTTCTTTAAGAATTCATAATGAAGCACCACCTCCTATGCCTAGGAAAGCATGCGCATTTTGTGGTTCAGTATTTATTACGACTAATGAGTGCGAAAGTTGTGGTCGACAATTTAATAAAGATATATTGGGTACTCCGGGCGGAGAAAAAAGCTTTTACGCTACCAAAGAACGTTACACTAAAGATGTAGGTTCATTTTTAGCTCGCTTCGATGGATTTCTAGCAAAAGATTCTAGTTACAGAACAAGATATCTTTCATTACTAAAGAAGAGATACTTAACACTACTTGATCATTTCCAACGTCCTGGTCGCAGTGCTGTTGGCTCACATGCTTACTTGGTAGAATTTAGAGATCTAGTGGTAGAAATGCGTCGAATGAAGATTAGTTCCGAATATATGTTTGATTTACTTGAGTTAGATGAATCAGCAGTACTAACTCATAAATTAAGAACCATTCTTAATGAAGAATTCTCAGGTTTTGGCGGTAGTCTTTTATCTGATCTTTGGCGCCACCGTTTCGCTGAAGGACCTAGAGTAGGCTTTCTTTTTACCACTCTAGCTGGCTACGCCGGAATTTGTGTTTTAGCTGTCTTGATGTTTTCTTATTTCGCTAAACGATAAACAATCTTACCAGACTTCTTTTTACTACTTGGATCTCTTTGAGCTACTTTACGTCCTGAAGCATCCTTAGAGTCAGCTTCAATCGCGCTGGCAGCATCTAGTCTTCCACCAGAAGTACATTTTCCTGCAAGAGTTGTCTCTTTTCTAGCTGAAGCCACAATGATCTGCTTCATTTGAGCTGCACTTAGGTTTGGATCTTGTGATTTAAGCATGGCTGCTACACCAGAAACAAACGCAGTTGCTTGGCTCGTTCCAGTTAAGAAACCTGAACGACCACCTGGAAGAGCAGACTTAATTCTGTAACCTGGAGCAGAGATATCAACACTCTTAGCTCCGTAGTTTGATGAAGAAAGCATGTTAAGGCTTTGATCATGGGCCGTAACAGTAATGATATTCGATAAACCGTAGCTTGCTGGGTAGTAAGCATTCTTTTTAATATCAATATTTGATTCTTCGTTACCTGCTGCTGCTACAACCAAGATGCCTTTTCTTTCAGCTTCTTTAAGGATGCGAAGTTCTTCAATGGCCGGCTCTGGACCGCCACCTGAATAGTTAATGATATCGACGTTAGCCTCAACCGCATAACGAAGTGCCTTTATGGTTGAGTCAAGGTTGTCTTGTCCTGAAGCTCTT
The DNA here is from genome assembly GCA_964352175.1 of uncultured Halobacteriovorax sp. GTDB lineage: Bacteria > Bdellovibrionota > Bacteriovoracia > Bacteriovoracales > Bacteriovoracaceae > UBA4207. Next base: position 4,534 of record CAYGQW010000143.1, on the reverse strand, counting down.
GGATTGTAGTATTTAAGACTTAGGATTTTAACATCAGGAAAAACACTCTTAATGATACCTGATACGTGCGTGCCGTGACCGTGTTGATCAATTGGCTGAAGCTCATTAACAGCTGACTTAGAAAAATCCATTCCGTAATCAGAGCTAGAAGCTGAGCCTTTGGCACCTTTAAGATTATCTTTTAAGAAAGGATGAGCTGGATCGATACCTGTATCGATAACGGCAACGACAACTTCTTGTTTCTTGTTAAATTTCTTCCATGCGTTTACTAAGTTAATAGATGAGTTTTCTTGTGGCATGACTCCCCAACTTGCGTAGGGAGAGTTGAGAATACTAAGTTCTGAACTAGAGGGAACTTGTTTGGTAACTTTCTTAAGTAGTTCTGGACGAATGCTATTCACTCGAGTTTGAGCAAATACGCTACTCAGTCCTAAAAGACTTATCAGGATAGAGAAAATAGAGACTTTAGATAAGTTATTTTTCATCATGCTTCCATATACTCCAGGGCGGTGCCCAGTTTGACATGAAAATCTGACGCAGTGTGAAAAAAGCTTTCACCATGGTCAAGTTTTCATAGCTCATAAAAGCAAGGATCTGGCCAAGAAAGCCTCTATGATCTCAAGGGTTTACATCGTAAATGTCGCCAAAATTGGCAACGATCTTGGTCATATGTATAAAGTTTGGACAGTTTTGGTGATTGGAGTGCCCCAAATTTTTGACACTGAAGCTGGGGACTTCTTGACGCTAGAGTCAGATTAACGACTTTAAAGACCTGAAATTACTTGGATAAACATGGCAAGCAGCTTGCTTTAGTAGTAGGCAGAGATGCCAAGGAAATAGGCAGTCTCAATTCCAGGAGGGAGTTATGGGTAAATTAATTATGATAGTGACCATACTTTATTCAGCTCAGTCTTTTTCAGATACTTACGACAAAAGCTTTGCGAAAGAAGTCGCTCAAATTACGGCCAAGACATTTGAAGTTACTAAAGAAGCTAAAGCTCAAGAGCTTGGTATTGAAGATCTGGAAACAATGAGGCAGTCGATTGAAGGCTAGATTGCTCTTTGGTTTTGAACACGCTCGTATTCCTCAGCATGGGTAATACAAAGTGTTGCCCATGGCTGGTTTTGTAGACGCTTTAAACCAATTGATTCATCACATTCTTCACAATGGCCAAAACCACCATTTTCAATACGATAGAGAGCTTCATTGATGGCTCTAAGCTTGCTAAGTTCGCGGTGGCGCATATTCATCGAGACATGCTGATTAATGACGTTGGAAGCGATATCACTTTCATCTGCCAGATCATCGCTAGAAATATGAAGATCTTCTTTAGACGTAAAAATTGTACCGTTTTGGATACGCATTTTATGCTCGAGTAATAAGACTTTAAATTTCTCAGTATCAATCTTGCTCATGGTGTCCTCGCTTGTCACTTCTTAGGAAGCGATGCTTATCTCTATATTTTAGTCAATCTTGGACGCTTGGTTCAACAAGGAAGATTATTGAGGCAGTTTTTGCCTCAGTTCATAGCAGCTTTTGCCTGATAAAATAGATCTATGATGAACCACTCAGAATTAGAGACGAAAATTTTAAAATGCCAAGATCCAATTAAGTTGGCCAAGATGAGTGAAGAGGCTCCTGAAGCACAAAGATTGATTGCGGGTCACGAAAGGGCTGATGAAATTCTACTTAGAAGATTGGCTGGGCATGGTGACAAATATGTTCGTTATGAAGTGGCTAAGAATACAAATACAGACAGACCTACATTAAAAAGACTGGCGAGTGATCAGGAAGTGATTATTCGTGAAGCAGCTCGCCTTAACCTTATTCTAAGACGTTAAAGATTTGCGTCGATTGCGGCGAAAGCTTTTTGAATTTCGCTATTATCCATCTTTCCATCAAAGCGATAAACAACTTTTCCAGCTTTATCCATTATGACAACTACAGATGAATCATCACTTAGAGCCCATTTCTTAACAAAGTTTCTGCGAAAATCCATAACGTAAACAACACGAGGATATTGTTTTTGTTTTTCAGCAAGAGAAGCTTCAATCGCAAAGTTAGGGAGCCAAGTGGCTGCCATATTAATCACGGCATAAGAGCCATACTTTTCAAGACTATAGTTTTTCTTGGCTAGAGCTTGGCTAAAGGCTTCGTTCATATCTTTGAAGTCGGGGTCGACATAGAAAAGTACTGCAACTTTTCCCTTCATAGAGTCAGTGTCAAAAGCACCGCCGCCATCAACTTTTTTTCCTTCGCCGTACTCAAGCAAAAGATTAGAAACCATATCTCCTGGAGCGACGGCCCATAGGTTGAGGGAAATTAAACTTAGTAGTAATGCGAGAGTAGTTTTCATCATGAACTCCGTTTAGTTTTTTTGTAAATCTCTCCAAGATTTTCCTCGTCTTGCCTGAGGATTCTTTTGGAAATCGTCTACTGCTTTTAAATGATCTTTATAATTTTTAGTAAAGACATGTGTACCATCATTTCGGCTTACAAAGTAGAGGTAGCTGTGTTGTTCCGGCTGCAGGGCAGCTTTGAAAGCTTCTATTCCGGGATTGCAAATTGGACCTTTAGGAAGTGCAGGAATTTTATAGGTATTGTAGTCAGTTACTTCAAGTAAGTCCGACTTTTTCAGGTTGCCATTAAAGCGCTCCCAAATTCCATAGATAGTGGTTGGATCACTTTGAAGTCGCATTCTCTTTTTTAGACGATTGTGAAAAACACCAGAGATACGTGGCCGTTCGTGGGCGGCGCCTGTTTCTTTTTCAATCATTGAAGCCAAAATAACATCTTGGTGAGAAAGCTCAAGGTCCTCTGTTTTATTTCTAAAATGTGCCACCATGACCTTGATAACTTCTTTAGCTGGAGTATTAGGCGAGAACTGATAAGTATCAGGGTAGAGATAACCCTCGGCACGATTGGCGGGAATGTCTAGTTCTTTCATGAGTTCTGGATCTTTTGCGGCAGCAACGAAATCGACTTCTTTGGTGACTCCGCTTTGTTCAAAGACGGCACCAATTTCAAAAAGATTTTTTCCTTCAGGAATTGTCACTTTATTTTGAATAGGTGTTCCTTTAACCAGGGTATCGACCACTCCAAGCATGGTGATACCTGGTTTGATCTCAAACTTGCCGGCTTGAAACTTCGTCATCAACCCTTGAACTTGCGAGTAGCGATGAAAAAGTTTTGCTGAATGAATAATTTCTTGTTTTTTGAGTCGACCGTTAACACTGGCGAAACCTTCACCCGGTTTAACTTCGAAAACAATCGGAGGACCAGAGTATTCCCAAATATTGAGGGAGTAGTAGATCCTCAGTCCCGCAGCAAAAATTGCGAGGATGGGAGCAAGTATGAGCAAAGCAAAGGCTGACTTTTTATTCATGAGCTCAAATTTCCTATTCTTGATGTCGGATAAAATCCTCTAAAATAATAGTGGCAGCTAAAGCATCCAATTGTTTTGGGTCAACTTTAAAACCATAGCGTGGAGAGTTTTTCATTCTCTCTTGGGCGGTATAACTGCTTAATGTTTCGTCCTGAAAGTGTAGCTCAGTCCCTGTCATTGTTGAACCAAGAAGCGTAGCAAAAGTTCGTACGCGCTTGGTCATTTCGGAGTCTGTTCCGTCTGCATGCAATGGTAAACCGACAACCAGGATATCTATAGCCTCATCATCAGCAATTTTGCTAATTTCTTGGCATACTTGTTCATCAGTTTGATAAATAATTTTGCTGTAAGGTTGTGGAAAAGGCTCTCTTCCAACGCCCCATGAGGCAAGTCCAGTCACTTTTGTACCGTAATCTATCGCGAGTATATTCTTGCCACGAAATTGCACAAATCTGGGAAATTCTTCAAAACTCATAAAAAGCATTATACATATCCAAGGATTAAAACGACGGTTAAATTAAAAAATATTTATAAAGAATACCAGTCTGAATCAATCAGCTTGACTTACAGCTCAGGCAAGTTAATATGACTTATCCCATTAAATTCGACCGAATTTCAAAGACCAATCGTCTTTAAATTAATAGAGGGCTATCTAGTTTTATTATTTATCAACTGACTTCATATCCGTGAACGTCATTAATCCCAAAAACATAATCATCAGGGGACCTATTCCATGCATTTGAACGATCTGCGCGAGATGGACATTAAAGAGCTTAACAAGCTCGCCGAAGAACTAAACATTGAAAACGCTTCAGCGCTTAGACGCCACGAAGTTATTTTTGGTGTTTTAAAAGCAAAAGCTAGCAACGACGAAGAAATCTTCGGCGGAGGAGTTTTAGAAATTCTGCCTGATGGTTTCGGATTTTTAAGATCACCTTTATACAACTACCTGCCAGGTGCAGATGATATTTACGTCTCCCCAAGCCAGATTCGTCGTTTCGGTCTAAGAAAAGGCGACACCATTGAAGGTTCTATTCGCCCGCCAAAAGACGGTGAGCGTTATTTTGCACTTCTAAAAGTTTCAAGCATCAATGACCAGTCACCAGAAGATCATAAAAAGACTGTTCTCTTTGATAACTTAACTCCGC
>CAYGQW010000142.1:0-8228 GCA_964352175.1 uncultured Halobacteriovorax sp. | reverse complement strand
ATATGAAGAAAGCATTCTCTGAAAGTAATAAATACTTCATACAAGCTCAAAGGGCCTGCCAACTAATTGTTAAGAAGTTTCGTCGATACTCAGGCCTTGGTGATGTTTATTATATTATGGCTTTCAATTACAAAGAATTTGGAGATGAAAAAAAAGCTGAGAAATATTTTGCAGTATCATTGAAGAAAACAAAAAAAGGGACGCCTGCATATAGACGTGCTCAGTTAGCCTTAGCGGAAACATATTATAATCAACAGAAGTACGCGAAGGCAGTTCCTTTATATGAAGCAGCTCTAAGAAATAAAGATAATAAATGGTGGACCAAGGATGCATTTAATCTAGCTTGGAGCTATTTTAGACAAAAAAATTATAATAAGGCGATCGGAATGATTCGCGAAGTTGGACGACTTTCTGCCTCAAAAGAATATGTCGATATGTCTAGTGAAGTAGAAAGAGATCTTGCCTTCTTTTATACTGAGGCAGGGCGTACGAAAGAAGCTGTTAGTTTTTATAAAAGCAAGGGAGGCGATGTCGCAGCTAATCTGCTCAAAGTTGGCATGCAGCTTAAAAACCAAGGTAAATTTACAATTGCCCAAGCCACGCTTGAAGAGGCGCTGGATAATGCTAATAATGAATCTCAAAAGATACAAATTCATGTTGAGCTCTTAAGCGTTTATGAAAAGTTTGGAAATATTAGTAAACACCTGAATTCGTGTCAGGTACTCAATGTATATGCAAAAGAGAAAAAACTTTCAAAAGAAGACAATGACAAGCTTGTCTATCATGTAAAAAGAATGGCCGCTGTTTTACAAAAACAAGTTGCCTCAGGTAACTATGCTAGACAAAAAAGTACTCAAGATGAAAAAGCCAAGGCAGCTGTGGCTTACTTTTCTTTAAGTGCTGATATCGAACCAAATAAGGCTGCTCGTCATCAATTCCATGCCGCTGAAACTATGTATGCGAATAACGATTTTGATATAGCAGCTCAAGCTTATGTTCAAGCCCTAAATCTTGCTAGAAAAACCGGTGATACAAAATATGAAGATATGTCAATGGATGGGCTTGTTTCGACTTTAGGTCAAGACAGCGTATCAGCAGCGACTAAGGAGAAGTATCTGGAGTTTGCTTATGTTGCATCTATTAAGCAAGAAAAAAATCCAAAGAAGCGCTATACACTTTATCAACGTCTGTTCACATTATACTCAGACAAGAAAGAGTATTCTAGAGCGGAGCAAGCTCTTATCGCTTTTAGAAAAGAATTTCCTAAAGCAATTGGCGTGCAAGAAGCCATGCTTGGAAAAGTTATTGATTACTACCGTTCAACTAATGATAAAAACTCAGTTTTTCAGTGGGTTGGAAGAATAAATAGCGGAGAGTTCGTAGTAAGCAAGAAATATGCAGAAAATCTAAAGCTCATCGTTCTTACATTGCAATTTGATTCAGTCGAAAAATATTCATCTAAAGGCGATAAAAAGAAGGCATTACAAGGTTATGTCGAAATTTATCGAAATAAACTAAGCCCAGCAGATTCCAGAAAAAATGCTGCTTATAATATTATGATTTTATTCCATGAGCTAGGTCATACAGAAATGACTAAGCGCTGGTCACAAAATACCCTAGAACTTTTTGATCGAGCTGATATGGAAAAGTTTAGTCAAACCTTTCTTTTAATTGCGAATGACTTTTTAAATGGTCAAGAGTTTGATGCTGCTTATAAAATTTATTCGGAAGCTCTTTCTAAGCTTTGTCGTGGTAAGTCTAAAAGCGAAAAAACTTTCTTTAGAAATGCTCATATTGTAGCACTTGCTAAGGGCGATGTTGCAGCCGCAAAATCAGTGATCAGCCTTGGTTACAAATGTAAAATACCTGCCGCAGATCTTGAGACAGCACAAATGGATATAATTCGTAACTTTGCAGATGAAAACCAGATGAATGATATGATTGCAGAAGTCAATAAGGTCGATAATGTGGCTAAACTTCAAGGTGAGCTTATTCCTTATTTGGAAATTTATCGTCAAGCACTTCAGAATTCTGGACGAGATACAAGATCTATAGACAAGCGCATACTTCAATTCTTTTATACATCAAAAAAGCGTGGCTACTCGCTTCCTGTTGGTGCTCTAGATTCAGTTGCTACTATTAAATCTGCTGACCTCGATATATTATTTAATCGATTACAAGCGATCGAGCTAAGGTTTCCTGAGAATGATTTTAACAAGGCTCTCCAGCAGAAGCTTGCTATGCTTGATCAAATAACTGAAAGATCAAAGTCCGTGATGACCGTTGGCTCTGGAATAGGCATAGCAAAAGCCTATAGAATATTAGTTGATTCGTATGCACATGTTGCTAGCGCGGTTGAGAGCTTTACTCCCGTAGGAAAATCTCCTGAGTACATACAGTCATTTAAAGGTAGTATGTCTCAAGTTATTAATCCATTGAAGTCTAAAGTGAATGATTTGCGATCTGAAGCGCTTTCAAAATCTAAGAGCGAGGATATTCTTTCTCCTGAATTTAATTATCTACAAACTATGGATCGAGTTTCTTTTGGTGTTGAATATTATCCAACCAGAGATGGTGTGGTGATGGATCGTGGAGGTATTCAATGAAAGTAATTCTGCTATTTATTAGCACACTTATACTATTTGCAGGTTGTTCTAGCGATTCAATAAAGAATAGCAACGAAACTGTTCAGAATGAAGCAATTAGTCCCGAAATTCAACAAGAGTTTAATTGGATCGAAAATTCAGATTTTGCAGAAGTCGAAGCTGCACCTTTTATTGCCTCTGAAGATAAGTTTGAAGGAAGTATTGCTAGCCACGATTCTTTATCGCAGGAGTCAATTGCTAGACTGCCTGCACCCAAAATAGAAGATGCTATTGACTCTAACAATATAACAACTAAGTTAGCTGGCCTTTGTCATGCTAATCGATTTAACGATGCATTCTTATTAGTAAAGAAACAATTTAGAAAATTTAAAAAGCACCCCGGATTTTGGAATCAGGTTGGAACTTGTTACTTAAGGAAAAGAGATTTCCGCTCAGCGATTATTTTCTACAATAAATCTAGGGAGATAGATTCGAAGTATTCTCCCCCGCTCAATAATCTAGGAGTTATATATCAGATTCGAGGGAGTCAAGCTAAGGCTTACTTAGCTTATAAAGAAGCTTCCAAACTTAACCCTCTTTCACTAACTCCGCTTTTCAACTTGGCTCAGTTGCAGTTACAGGGAGGTCAAGTTGATAATGCAATCATTGCTTTTCAGGCTTTAGTTAAAAAAAATGAAGATGACATCGATGCATTAGCTGGTTTCGCGACAGCATTATTTATTCGTGGAGATACTGATCAGGCTGTACGAGTTTATGAAAGGTTGCCAATTGAAGCGGTTCAAAACCCATCCTATGGGACAAACTATTCTCTTGCATTAAAATTGGTTGGCAAGGAAGATAAGGCTCGCGAAATCTTGTCACAGGTTACTTCGACCCCTAGTCGAAAGCTTATAGATTACTACAACAAAGTTAAAACTTTTGTTTACCAGGGTGGTAATTAATGTTGAAGTTTTCATTTATAATATTTTTTGGACTTATGTTTTTTGCAAATCAAGCATCTGCTCAAAAAGCAGATGATAATTCTCGAGTGAAATATCAGTATAAAAAGTATCAAAAATTTGATTTTGAAGATATTGCAATTGAAGGTGATACCGGAAACCCGGGAGACTTATCAATTGCATCTCGTTATCAACGTAAGTTTAAAAACAAACTTCCTTACCGTGTTAATTTCAATCCTGAAATTGCTCGCGCCGTTGAGCGTGTTAGGTAGTTTAAATAGGAGAAGTCGTGGAAACTGCGAACAGGACCGCGCCATATTCGCCAGCCTTTGAACTTTCACCAAGTGATGGTTCTGGAGCTCGGGCGCTTTTAAAAAGAAGAGTTCTAATTGGTCGTTCTCAGACTTGTGATGTAATCATTAATCATCCAAGTGTTGCTGATATTCATGCAGTCCTTGAATTGAACAAGGATACTGGTCGAATATATGATATGGATTCAACGACAGGATCAAAAGTTAATGGGCAAAAGATTATTGCCGAATCCGTTGATTTTGGCGATAGAATTTCGATTGGCGATGTAGAGTTTACACTCAGGCCCTATAAAAAATCTGATGTGCTACCACCACCACTAGGAATACTCGCTAACAATGAAACTTTACCAGGTATGCCAAGTGATAAAAATGATGAAATAACTCTTCCTAAATCATTGCCTAAGGCCGTTCCAGTTAAAGTAAACACTTCTGAGCAAGAGGTGTTTATCCCTAGAGTTGAGTATCCACTTGCAGCTGATCCTAAGGCTGAATTTAGTGAGTATATTTTTGAGGATGTTGAGACCCTATATCCAATCTTTGATTATTCTTCGTCTAAAAACTTTGCTGTAGAAGTTATTATTCTTCATTGTGGAAGAATTTTGTCTGTTGATTACTTGCCACAAAGAGATGCTACCTACAATTTGGTCGGAAGATCAAATGCTAGTCGAGAAGTTGAGTTTGCTTACCTTGGCTTAAAAGAAAAAATTCCTTTTGTAGAAGTTAAGGGCAGTGATGTCCAAGTTTATCCTCTTTCTGGCTATAAAATGAGGCATATTGGCGCTGAGGGTGCTCCAGGTCAAAGCATAGTTGGTCTTGGGCATGATCATATTATGAGCTTTAGTCAGGGAGACTTGCAAATTTTCGTTCGTGGAACTGATGCTCCTCCGCGAGTTAAAGCAGCACCAATCTTAAGAAGAGATCCTGGATTCAAAAGGTACTTATTCTTAATGCTCTTGCTGGTTAGTGCTTTCTTGGTTGGTATTAATACTTTTGAAGTTGATGAAGAGCTTGAAAAAGAAAAAGCACCAGAGCGACTTGCGTCTATTCTCTATCGAAAAAAATTGGCAGTTACTCCTAAGAAGACGATTGACAATACTCCAGATAAGCCCAAGGAGGAAGTTCAAAAAGCTCCGAAGACTAATCCTGTTGAGAAAAAGAAAATTGAACCACAAGAGACTAAGGCTGCTGATAAAAAAACTGGTAATCCTGGAGAGAAAGACGCTAAGAAAACCGGATTAGTTAAAAAAGCCTCACCTAATAAAGGACCAAATAATCCTAAGAATAAAGTTTCTCCTAAAGCAGCAAGCAGTAAGTCTAAAGCTTCACCTGCAAACTCTAATACTTCAAACAAAGCTGCGAATCCCAACAGTAAAGGTCCTGTAGATGCCTATAAGTCTTTTGATTTTAAAGGAAGTATGAGCTCTCTTTTAGCAAAAGGCGGAAGTTTAAAAGCAGCATCAGAGGTCAGTAGTGCAGATGTCAGCATTGATGGTCCATCTATTTCAGGCGCTAATGATGGAGCCACCATGCAAAAAGCAAATGTAAGTAAGAATGTCGGCAGTCTTTCGGGTTCAGCTTCAGGAAAGTTAGATTCTACAAAAGGAACCCAAGGTTTATCAGATAAGCGCAATATATATACTGCTGGTCTTCCATATAAGACAGTCATTTTGGGGGGCATGGACCCTAATACTATTCGACAAATTCTTATGGATAACGTCCCTCTATTTAGACAATGCTATCAGACGGCACTTGATCGATCTCAAAGTGCATTTGATGGTGTAGTAAAGCTGAACTTCGTAATTGGAGCTTCTGGGCACGTCACAAGGGCCGGAGTTGATTCATACGCTAACTTAACTCCAAAGGTTCGAAATTGTGTCGTTAACGTGCTTAAAGGAATTAAGTTTCCGGAGCCTCTTGGCGGTGGAGTGGTTGAGGTTAATCAGCCGTTTAACTTTTACCCTAAAGTTCAATAGCCAACTATAAGCCACGATTTGGTGGCTTATTTCAATTTGTAAGCCACTGATTATTGGATAGAAGAGTTTGTACTGTATACTCAACCTAGAATCATAATCAGGAGGCATCATGTCCGATCAGGGACTTGCCATTTTTTCACCGTTTAAAATTGCACTTGTTATTGCTTTTACTTTTTTAGCCTGGGGAGACCTAGTACATGGTGATCAGATTGCTCTCATGGTTGAATCTTTAGTGATTGGTCTGTACTTGAATGATCTATATTCAAAGAAAGAGCAAATTATTAACGCTAAACGATTAACTTTTAAAGAGTTTATCAATCAAGTTCATAAGGATTGGTCGAATTTAAATTTTAAAGTATGGTTTCTAAGTATCTTTAATACCTCGACTCAAGAATCTAAAAAACGTTTCAACCGCAATCTTTTATTCCTGGCAATTATCTTGACTCCAGCAGTAATGAATCTTTTAAGCTTAACTGCTAGAGAGCAAGAGAGCGTGTTAAGCGTAGGATTCATTGTTTGGTCAGTCGTATTTATTTACTCTAACCTCAAAGAATTTAAGAAAACTAAACAGGTAAGAAGACTGCTCTTCTCAAACTTAGGTGTCTATTTCTTAATTTGTTCTCTGTTACTTGTTTTATAGATTATTGCTCTATGCCCATTACGACGAATTTGTATTCTTTAAAACCAGCCTCAGCACAAGTATAAAGTAGCTTTTTAACAAAGCTATACTTTACTGTCTTATCTACGATTAAATTGACAACTCCACCAAATTTATTTGCTTCAGGAGTACTTTTAGCTGAGAGCTGAATGAGTTCCTTGCGTTTAACAAGCTCATTGAAAAGTGGAATAAGGCGCCTGCCACCTTGATCGGTACTGCCTCGTAGGTTGGTTTCAATATTCAGGACTTCCTTGTCCTCTACCCAAATCGTTGTGGGTGAGACTTGTACAACCACACCTTCATTACTTGGTGTTGCCGATTGAGAAACTGGAAGTTCAACATCTTTTGGTACAGTCATGATGATGCCTGTGGAGTTCGTACTTTGAAGTAAGAACACAAGCATGATGACGAGAATGTCTAGCAGGGATGTTATATCTAGGTCGAACGTACTTGATTTACGTTTTCTACCTCTATTTCGAATTGATCTAGCGCTTCTCATAAATCCTCTTTAACTTTGTATATTGCCAAAGATAATCTTAGGAAATAAAGATCGAAGTCTCATTTCGACACCGTCTTTATCTTTAGCAAAAAGAGCAGGGTCAGTATTTCGAAGCTCTCTAGCCGCGTCCATAATCTTAACAATTTCCTCGTAAGTAAGATCAACAATAGGTTCCAAGATTACGGTCTCTTCTTTTAAATTCTGATTCTTGAGGCTTAATAGAACGCTATGCAATTTCTCTAGATCGTAAAAACCATCACTTGTCTTACCAACTCTAATTAGAGTAGATGAAGGAATTCCTGTAAGAACTTGAATGTAACTCGAGGTAACCCTTAGGGTTAATGCCAGGGGCTTTTGGTTCTTAGGTGGTTCGGCATCACTAATAATTGGTACATTCGAAGGAATTTCGTAAATTTTTACAAAATTGGCAGACATCAAAAGGAAAAAAATGAAAATAAAAACCGCATCTAATATTGGAATTAGATTCGGTTTTACAAATTCTTTTTTAGTCTTTCTGCGACTGGGAGCTCTATACACATCTAACCCCTTATTCGCCCATTTCCTTCTTAGTCGTCAGCATATCCATAAGCTTGACTGAAAACTCGTCAATCTCATTAATGATTTTTTCTGACTTTGTACTTAAGAATGTATGAACCATCATAATTGAAATAGCTGCGCACAGACCTAGGAACGTTGTGTTCATCGCTGTTGCAATACCAGATGCCAGAAGCTCTGCTTTTTGAGCTGGATCCGCTGCAGCAACAGCTGCGAATGATTGAATTAGACCCTGAATCGTACCGAGAAGACCAAACAGAGTTGAAATATTCGCAATCAACTGAAGATAGTTAAGTCTTAACTCTACCTTTGGAATGACTTCTAAGGCTGTGGCATCAATTGCATTTTGGATTTGATTGGCATTAGTATTCGCTCTTTTAAGACCTGACTTTAAAACCTTCGGAAGAGCAGCCACTGAGCCTGAGCAAACTCTGATTGCTCCCTGAATATCATTTGATAAAACATATCTTTGAAGTTCATTCATAAATGATGCGCCATCGACATCTAGTTTGAAAGAAAGGCGCATGAATCTTTCAATAGAGATTGCAATTCCAATCGCCCAAATTAGGACGATGATCCACATGAAAACTCCACCTTGTTGGAAAAACATGGCGACTGTGTTTAATAGGCTTGGTACTGGTGCGGCTTCCATGCCATTGCTCCTGTTATTATTTCAAGTAATTATAAG
>CAYGQW010000141.1:0-8293 GCA_964352175.1 uncultured Halobacteriovorax sp. | reverse complement strand
TAAAGGGGCAGAGAATTTTTATCTTATTGATAAGTTTTGGAGATTTATCCCAGAAAGTCTCATCGTTTCTTTATTATCACCATTTTTGTTTTCCATCTTAGATAAAATATGGGCTTCAAGCGAGCGAGGAATGCTCGGGGATGAAGGCTAATGTTTAGCGAAGATAATGTCGTCAGAAGTCACAAAAGCCGAGCCGAAACGATCGGTAGTTTGATGGTATTATGTTTCGCCATAATTTTTTCCAGACTTTGGTATCTACAAATTTATAAGGGCGATGAACTTCACCGCTATTCAATGGAAAATAGACTTAGAAAAGAAACTCTTCTCGCTCCTCGGGGCATGATCTATAGCCGAAATAATCAGTTATTAGTTCATAATATTCCACGCTTTGATGTCGTTATTGTTCCTCAGTATCTCAGAGGCAGAAGTCAGGTCTTAAAAAAACTTGGTCAAGTTCTAGAAATAAAGCCAAGTGAGATTGATAAAACACTTAAAAAAAATCTTCGTCAGCCTAGATATCAACCTGTTATTATCAAGAAAAATATTTCAAGACGAGAAGTCGCTATCATTGAGACTGAAAACTCTAAAATGCCTGGAGTTAGTGTCGTAACTTTTATTTCTCGAGAATATCAAGACAAAGAAGTTGGTGGGCATATTCTTGGATATATATCTGAGATATCCCAAAGTCAGCTGCCAAAACTTAGAGAGCGCGATAATTATGATTACAAGCTTGGTGACTTCATTGGGCAAGCAGGCTTAGAAGAAGAGAGAGATCTTGAACTTCGAGGTGAGGACGGACATGAGTTCATTGAAGTCGATGCCTTGGGAAGACGAAAACGCTACCTTGGTGCGAATAAACTATTTGAAGGAATTGAAGGTAAAGCCGCTGTTCCTGGTGACAATATTCGCTTAACCATTGATCGAGATATGCAACAAGCAGCTTATAAGGCACTCGAAGGAAAAGTTGGAAGTGCTGTTGCCATTGATGTCAAAACAGGTGAAGTGATGGCCATGGTGTCACATCCATCTTTCGATCCAGGACAATTTAGCCGAGGTATTAGCTCTGCTTATTGGTCTGATCTAAGTAATGATGAACGTAACCCTATGCGAGACCGTACCGTTCAAGAGCATTATTCTCCAGGTTCAACCTTCAAAGCGATTACAGCGATTGCTGCACTGGAAGAGGGTGTCGTTGATGCCAATACAGAAGTTCATTGTCCTGGATATTTTCGTTTAGGTCGTCGTCGATTTCACTGTTGGAAAAGATACGGTCATGGAAAAGTGAATCTTATTAAAAGTCTTAGGGAAAGTTGCGATGTTTACTATTATAAAATTGGGACGCAACTCGACATTGATGTATTAGCAAAATATGCAAAAGCTTTAGGTTTTGGAAATAAAAGCGGGATCGCTTTACCTAGAGAAACTCCGGGATTAATACCGACAAAAGAATGGAAGAAAAAACTTCGTGGTACTGAATGGCAAAAAGGTGAAACACTTTCTTGTGTTATTGGTCAATCTTTCGTTTTATCTACTCCTCTGCAGCTAGCCATGTCTTACGCTGGAATTGCCAACGGTGGAAAGATTTTTAGGCCAAGGCTAGTGAAAGAAGTTTTTTCAAATTCAGGGAAAGTTATTAGAGCCCCTGAACCTGAGCTTATTTCACAGATTACTTTAAAACCAGAAACTTTGGCACTAGTAAGAGAAGGGTTGAAACAAGTTGTAAATAATCCCAAGGGAACTTCTTGGTGGAATAGAGGGCAAGGAATTGCCATGTCTGGTAAAACAGGAACTTCACAGGTTATTAGTATGTCAGCAGAGAAACTTTTCATGAAATGCCAGGATAAAGAATATCGTTTTAGGCATCATGGTGTTTTTGCTGCCTATGCTCCTTATGATGATCCTAGGATTGCAGTTAGTGTTATTGTGGAGCATGGGTGTAGTGGGTCCGGGGCTGCGGCTCCAGTTGCAAAAGATATTGTCACTGCATTTATGAAAAAATATGAACCAGAGAAAATGGCTAAATTTGCTGAGGTTCAACGTCAAGACTATCTCAGAATTTTAAGAGAGCAAAGACGAATCGAAGCTCAAGCAGCAGATGAAGAAAATAGAGTTGATCCTACTGAGGGGAGTGAAGAGTGATAAGTACTTCCGCTTTTGTCGAAGCTTTAAAAAAATATGATTTCAGCTTCTTTGGAATTAGCTCGGCAATTTTTTTTATTGGTGTGATTAATCTTTATTCAGCCACCCATGCTTCAGAAGATATGTCTGAACTTTATATCAGGCAGCTTGGTTGGTTTGGTTTATCACTGATGATCGGAATTTCTGTTAGCTTTATTAGTCCTAAAAACTTTTTTAGATTTTCTTGGTTTATTTATATCCTATTGATCATTCAACTTTGTCTAGTGCTTGTCATGGGGGATATGGGAATGGGGGCAAGGCGCTGGATCGCCCTAGGCCCTATTAGATATCAACCGTCTGAGCTTGCAAAAATTGCGACAGTTTTAGCTTTAGCGAGATGGTTTGCAAAAAGTGATTCGGATCGTGAGTTAGGTTTTGCTCAATTGATTATTCCAGCGATTATTGCTTTTATTCCAACAATACTGATCGCTATAGAACCAGATTTGGGTACTGGACTCCTTGTTTTGCTAGTGTTTTTAACTGTTTGCTTTTATAGAAAATTAAAATGGAAAACTATTGCTATTTTAGCTGTGCTTGGGGTTATTAGTGGCTTGGCCATGTATAACTTTGGCTTAAAAGAATACCAAAAGAAACGAGTTGTTACATTCCTAAATCCTGAAGCAGATCTTCGTGGCTCTGGCTACAATGCTGTACAATCAAAAATCGCGATAGGGTCGGGACGTTTTCTTGGGAAAGGTTTCAAAAAATCGTCTCAGGCTTCATTAAGTTATCTTCCTGAAAACCATACTGACTTTGTTTTTTCTATTTTTAATGAAGAGCACGGATTTTTTGGAAGTATGTTTTTAATTGCCCTTTATGTTATTTTGTTTTTCAGGTTCATTTGGCTGGCTTCAGCCGTGCCGCGAATGTTTGATGCAATTGTTTCTATTGGAATCATGTCTATTCTCTTCTGGCACACCTTTGTAAACATGGGGATGGTTATGGGGTTACTTCCTATTGTGGGTCTTCCTCTGCCATTTATGTCGTACGGAGGAACCAGCCTTTTGACTTTTGGTATCTGTTGCGGGATTGCGACCTCAATATCTAATGCCAGAAATCTGTTCTAGTTGGCCTGATACTTGCTCTTATAATCTATAAGACTACTTAAGAGGAAGGATTAGGCAATGAAAGTGCTCAAGTTTTGGACAGTTGGATTATATTTATTCTCTTTTCAGGCGATGGGAGCTTCTGCCTTTGATTCTATCAAAGAAGAACTTTGGCTTAAGGGAGAAGGGGCACTAGGAGTCCAGGCTAACTACTATCCGTCAGAAGCTTCAAGTTTAAGTGCTATAGAAACTTTGGATGGTTCACTTCAAAACGATGTCCCGGAAGAATTGGAAGTTGGCCTAAACTTATGGCTAGCGAATAAATAGTACTTGATTCGAACCTATTTTCAGCTTAAAGTATTATATACAGACTACTAAGGAAGGGAGTCGCCAGTTGAAACGGATTTCAGCCATTGGCAGTTTATTAAAAAAAATCTACAGACAATATTCTAACGAATTGCTTTCGACACTTCAGAGAAAGGGTTTCACAGATCTTCGCCCTAGCTTTTTAGAAGTTCTTCTTTTCGTCTGTGAATCTGAAGGGCCTTCAATTAAAGAAATTGGTACGGCCTGTGGGTTAAAGAAACAAACAATGACTAGTCATCTAAATGAACTCGAAAAGCGTGGTTACCTGCAGCGCCACGTGAACGAAAAGGATAAGAGGGAGCAAAACATCTTTCTTACCGCCTATGGAGAGCGTTTCAAATTATCTCTGATGGAATCTATCAGTGAACTTGAGCGCACATACTCTGAACGTCTTGGTGACGTAGAGCTAGATAGGGTCGAGCATTTATTGAAACACTTTTTTGAAAAAACAGGGATAACTGAAGATTTTTCTGAAGGTGAACAGCTTTCTATCTTATAGGGTAGAGCTAGGATTAGGCTTTTCATCTTCTCTATTAAGAAAGCGATAACCGCCTGAGACATTGTTTATATTCAAGTAACCTTTCTTAACCAGTAGTTCACAGGCTCTAATACTTTTCAATCCATCTTCACAAATAACGAGAAGTGGAGTCGTACGACTTTGTATTTCTGCCCAACGATGATCTAGGTCTTCGAAGGGTATTCTAATTGCGCCTTCAAGGTGTCCGCCTAGTGGCTTAAAGCTTTTGGCCGAAATATCCAGAATTGTAAAATCCATATCAGGATTATTGATTACGGATAAGGATTGTTGAGGAGACAGATCGTTATAGGGTGCACCCATAAGAATCATATTATCATCGATCATGCTGCCATTTTTAACACGAATAAGATGGTTTCGTTGGAGTTGGATAGAAAAATCTAGCTTCTCATCAATACGAGCAATATTTTTTTCGATATTGGTTAAGCGACCATTTATCATCTCTAAAAGTTGAAAAAACTTCAGTTCCATGACTCCTCCTAGAGTCATTATAGCTTTTTAGATACTTCTAAGAGACCGGGTAAAAGGTACCGAAGTGAATATGTTCAGTAATAACTGTCGTTAGGAAGGCAGAGGTAAAGAAGAGACAACCCTCAAATATTCCATATCCCAGCGAGCCCTCTGGAGTAGGCTCCTTGTCTGTAGCATAGTGTTTATCAACCCTGAAAATGATCATGATTCCTTTTCTGAAAATTGGGAAAATAATGAGAGAGAGAAGTAATCTTAAGAGTACTTGAACACTATACCATTTTATATCGACTAAGGATTGATCGATAGCCCCGGTTATAAGCATAGTCCAACCCAAGATATATCCTGCATAAGAAATAGCAGCTCCTAAATTTTGTTGCATAAGCAGACGTGCAAAAGGCATTTTTGAAAAAATAGAAAATGCCTTGTAGGCGAAGCCTAGTAGTACCATTGAAAATAGCCACAAGAAAAAAAGCATGACAAGTGACTGCTCGCCAACTTCTAGGCATGTCTTTAATAAAGTCGCTAAGGCAATAGAATTGATAAAGCCAACAAAAGCGTAAGCCATATTTCTCTTTTTAACGATCTCATCTTTGTATTCGAAATTATAAAGAACAATGCTTTCAAGAGTGTAGACTGAAAGAATGTAGAGACCAGCAGCAAAAAGTCCTTGAACCGCAAAGTCTAGCAAAGCCAGAAAAAATCCGTCGGACAAGTCGAAACGAAATTCACTGAATAAGATTCCAATACCTATAAGTCTACCAAAAAAATGAAGAGTATCCGCAGCGTTTTTTGTCGGATGAAATTCTCTGAAGATTTGCTTTCTCGATGATGGATGAAGCATCATGTGAGCGTACTTATAGAAAAAAAGCATGCCACAAACTACAATGGTAAAAACAATTCTCAAAATCAACTTATCAAATAATTCATTCATATTTGTGACCCATCTTAATTCTCAGTCGATGTCTTAACTTGAAA
The DNA here is from genome assembly GCA_964352175.1 of uncultured Halobacteriovorax sp. Lineage (GTDB taxonomy): Bacteria > Bdellovibrionota > Bacteriovoracia > Bacteriovoracales > Bacteriovoracaceae > UBA4207. Next base: position 2,722 of record CAYGQW010000141.1, on the reverse strand, counting down.
AAACTTCTTTAAGTGTTTTTTGAAATCAACATCTGTATCAATGATTTTGTAGACTCTTTTTTGGAAAACTTTCGACGTTACTAAGCCATCAGTCCCAAATTGTTTTTGATCTCCATAATAACTTTCGGCGTTAGCTAAATGAAGTTGCAATTCTTTAGAAAATGTTTCCGTGGGCTTATAGTCACCCCATCCTAGATAGTCTGGAAAGTACTTGTAAGCATTGTGGAAATGCCATTCGCGCTCTCCTGATGAAGCAAGTTCCCAGTACCCATAAGAAGGGTCTGCAAGAAAAATTGCTCCCGCTGGCTGGGCAATAGCACTAGTTTGGCCATCCTTTTCATCGCGACGAAAAAGCGACATACCTAAGTTGTTTTTATTTTTTTCCCAAAAATCATAGGACGTTCTAACAAGAATAGTTTCCGGCAACTTAAATCCTTGCACAATTCTTAATTGTAAAAAATAGGTTTTAATCAAAAAACCTGTTTGTAATCTATCAGTTAAAATAACTGATAATGGAGCACCTTGAAAAAAGCTTGAAAATACCTGAGCATTTACTAGGTATGGAGTACTTCTTTCAGATGGAGCGAAGCTTTTTGAAAGACCTAAGTAAACAAGCACCAAAAGGATAAAGAGGGATAGTCTGTTCATCCTTTAATTAACTCTTCAATATGTTTAAGTTCATTTGGCTTGAGATCAACCATATTGAAATGTAATCGATTGACAGCATGACTTGTACTGAACTTTTTGTATAGATCTGTAGCCGTGTCAATATTAGAGTATGAAGTAACTCCAGTTATTGTTTTTCTCACTACTTTTAAGGAGAAAGATTGATCCATGTTTTCATTTTGATAGTACTTCGAGAGTCTACCTTTTGAGCTACACCTAATATATTCAACTTTCTTGTCGTCAAGATACTTTTGAATACTCTCTAAACTTTCAAGTTGAGGTTGATTAAAACTTTCAAAAACCTTTTTTGGGATTTCGTTTAGCACTATTGATTTAGCATATTTATTAGAGGACTTTCTTAAGAACTTCATCAGATAGTGATCATCATGTTCTTGGTATTCTTCAATATCAGCTGGAATACAATACTCATCGCTTGTTTGGAAATAGCGAAGTAGCAATTGCTCTAAGCATACGGCGCGATAATGAAAATAAACCATCACAAACATATGGTAGCGAGAAAGCAAGAAGTCATCAAAAGTAACAACGGCTCTTTCGGAAATACCAAGAACAGCTTTTCCGTCAATATGGCATGGTTCAAGATTATCGATGAGCCAATCAAGGTCATAAGAGCCGTAACTGACTCCGCAAAAATAGCTATCTCGAAGAAGATAATCCATTCGATCACAGTCAAGTTCACTTGAAACGAGTTGGTGCAAAATCGGAAACCAATTTGTTCCATCAATCGTGAAATAATCTTCATTATGTGTAGAGCCACGAATCAAATCGGCTATACATGAGCGTTTGACGCCATATTTGCTTTCAATAGACTTAAAGCTTTCTGAAAAGCTGCTGTCTGCGATTGATTTGATCGTATAGTCCTCATGAGTTGCTTGGCGCTTTCCGCTCTGATCGCGTGTAGATAGAAACTCTTTCGGAATTTTTAGCTCACCTAGAGTTGGCATCACGGATTCTGTAGAGTGAGATAGAGGAGCATGTCCGATATCATGCAAGAGGCAACCTAGTTTGAATGTCTCTCTTAATCTTTTAAAATTAGGATTACTAAGATGTGTTGCAAAAAGCTTATCAAAAACTTTACTACCAATATGCATGACACCGATCGAATGAATAAAACGTGTATGAGTGGCACCAGGGAAAATATATTCAGTTAAGCCAAGTTGTTTAATATTTCTTAGGCGTTGAAAAAATGGATGCCTTATAATCGGAGCTATCTCATCACTAATATGGATTGAGCCGTGAACAGGGTCTCGAATTTCCATTAATTCCCCTTAGCCGTTTTTTGTCAGCTTGGCGCCATTGGTCTTCAACCAGCGAACAATGTCTGCACTCTCATGCATTGGTTGATTATCGATGTATAAACAAGGAACAGTACTGCGTCCAGTGTCTTGAATTAATTTATTAAAATGATTTCTGTCTTGTCGTACGTCACGTTTTTCTACCTTTAAATCCAGATCATCAATGACTTCCATAACAATTTGGCAGTAAGGACAAGCATCAAAATAATAAATAGCTAGTTGGTGGTTATCCACAGATTAATCATCATCCTTGCCAAGACCTTTAGCATAAAGCTCGTCTTCGTCTAAGATTTCCTCAGGTTCATCTTCCTCTTCCGGATTATCAAAAGCGTCTTCATAGCCCCAGCCATAACCATATTTTCCTTCGCCGTCTTCGGTGTCTTCATCTTCGTCATCATTTGTAGGTTTGGAACTATCAGCTTCAAAACCCTCTTCATCTTCATCAACTTCATCAATTGAAATCGTCTTTGCTGTTTCTGGCTCAAGATCACTTTCAGTGATTTGAATCACTTCAGCTTCAGGAGCCTCATCGTCGATTGCGCTGTCTTTTAACTTTTGTAAAAGTTGTTGATCCAGTTCATTCGTAGATTTTTCTTTGTATCTTGCGATCGCTTCTTCTTTTGAAAGTCTAAGAGCTTCGGCTTTAGAAATCTTCTTTGTTGGCGCCGCTACTTTTTTCTTTGCTGCTTTCTTTGCTGCTTTCTTAGCTACTTTATTATGAGAATATTTATAGATAGTTTTAT
>CAYGQW010000140.1:0-8300 GCA_964352175.1 uncultured Halobacteriovorax sp. | reverse complement strand
GTAATCACCTGAAGCATATGATGTAAAAAGCCTGGACCTAATACTTGAATCAACTTCTAGTTTTTCTTTCAAATTCTTTATATCGACATCTAAATATTGATCTGAGTTTAAGCATACAAATTTTTCTTTTATATTATTTTTAAGAATATAATTGTGAACTCCGCCGCCAGAATCTAAAATGTCTTCTTCGTGCAACTGGGTTATGTTGGCAAAGTTTTTATCTAAATAACTTTTAATTTGTTTATATTGATGATGTAAATTAACTGCAACATTATTTATTCCGAGTGACTTTAAAAAATTAATCTGGAGACCTAGTAAAGTCGATTCAAAAACAGGCCATAAAACCTTGGGGAGAACTTTACCTATTTCTCCCATTCTAGTTCCATAGCCAGCCGCTAAAATAAAGCCATTTTCAATAGGCATAGTAGAGACTCGCTAATTCCTGCCTTAACTGGGGGTATTTTCCTGAAACAAACATGATGTCCTTCAAGCGCTCGAACGCTCTGCCAATATGTCTTAAATATCTAATATCACCCCTGATTCTGTATATATAGGCAAAACTCCCAATGGCCTTAAAGATCCTTTGAATTGCCATCAAATAATATACTTCCATAAATTCTTGCTGAGTTTTATAAAATCGATGACCAACTCTTTCCCAATATTGCTGGATGAGTTTGATGTGATTATCTGAACTTAATTCATAATAACAGTCTTCTAGTAATGAAGACAAATCATATTGAGGCAAACCTTTTCTAGCATCCTGGAAATCAATAACAACAAGTTCCCCCTCTGTAAACATAAGGTTTCGAGAGTGAAAGTCACGATGAGTAAACACCCATGGTCCCTTACTTATTTGTTTGATAATTTTAGAAAAGTCTTCCATCATTAAATTATAATTATATTTATCGCGCTTATAACCCATCAATCCTTCAATGAATTGTAGAAAAGTAAATTGAACTTCTTGCATTAACTTTTCTTCATCAAACGATCTCTTGTTAAATATCTCTTTCGGATAGTCTTTTAATTGAATCGAATGAAGGTCACAGAGTTGATCTACAGCTCTTTGGTATAATAAATGTTCATCATCTCGTGTTAGACATCGACTTAGTTCTTTTAAAAATGTTTGATCTCCCAAGTCTTCTTCAAGATAGTATCCCTTCTCTATGTCATAATCTAGAATAATGGGAACTCGTACTTTGCCACTCTCTAGTACTCTTTGAATTCTAAGGAAGTCTGGGTCACCATCTTCAATTAATCTCGGACTGTCGAGACAAACAACGTAGCTACTCTCATTAAAAATGACTCTATAATATCTTCTTGTGGATGCATCACCAGTTAGTTTAATAATCTTATATTCTTGATCATCAATTATTTTCTTTTTTATACTTTCGCCAACCAATGTATCAACTAAGATTTTTTCTGATATTTCCAATTTCACATTATTCCTTATTCAACATCTCTTCTCAGTGAATAAAATCCTCTTGTGGAGTTTTTTTCAATCACTGAAATATCATTATCGTTAGATGTTTTTGATAAAAAGTTTTTATAGTTGAACTCTTCCCTGGAAATTGTGCTTATATTTCCTACTGTTGCAGCAAAATCTAATGCGTTTTTATTTTTTAATTGTATTAGGTTTAAAAGGGCTCCAGGATCAAACGATGATCTCTTCATTAAAAGGTATGTCCACTTATTTATCTCTGCCCTCATACTTATTGGTATTCTTACTATTGATAATATCTGAATTGTATCAACTGTCCCGATTGGGACAATTATTTTTTTTTCATAAACACCTTTTTCTGATCTAAAGATTTCCGAGGATAAAACAGCTACTAATAGATCTTCGTTTGCAAGGTAGCGATGGATAAGGCCTTTTGATATAAAGTACATTCCCCCGGGAAGTGAAAAGTGAAATGGCTCATCTTGGTTTACAATATAAAAACTGGGTTTTTTATATGACGGAAATAATAGCTCATTATTCGACGTGATTCTTTCGTGAAGCTGATACAAGTAATCACTTGAGCGCGTGCTTAGTTGAAGAATCCCTGTTGCCCCAAGACTTTTTATATAATCATTTCCTAAAGAGATTAAATGATTTGAAAGTTCAAGTTGGCTCTCAACCAATAGGCCTTGATTTAATGAAGCCCTAGGATCTTTTCCTGAAGAAAAAATACTACAACCTGCTAATAATAGAAAAAAGGCCTTCACAAGAAGGCCTTTAATTAAACTATTCATTATATGAAATACTACTCAGAAGCAATGTCACGATCTGGCATCCAGTACAATGTAAAACCTGCAAAAATTTTATTCTGATCCAAGATCATCGGTCTATTGTTATTATATATATCTTTCCATCGAGCAGCTGTTCCATACTTATCATTAGAAATTGTACCAAGGGTTTCTCCATTTCTGATTAAATGTGGATTTCCTTGTGGATTCCAAACGAAAGGCTGACTTGGCATGTCGTACTGAATATTCTCTCCGGACCTAAGTTGTGATGAGCTTTTTCCTGGATTCATATCTGCGACTGACTTCCATTTACGATAGTCACCATATATTTTGAAAGCTATCAACATATAAGTATCACCAGACTCAACAGTATACGATCCCATCTGACCGGTAGTTGAAGTCATTGCTTGATCCAACGGGGCAATAAACTGCTCCTCAACCATAGGGTCGATGGATTCCGTCATCGGTGCATCTTCAACAGCCATTAGGTCTTCACTATCTGACTCAATGATAAAGTCTGCATCTTCACCAAATGAAGCGATTTGATCTGTACCCTGACCATCTGTTGCTGCTTGTTTTTTCTTACTTGAACATGCAGTACTAGTCAGAAGAGCTGCAATCATTAAAAGTGACATCAATTTCATGGGTTCTCCCGTCCTTTGGTTTCAAAGAAGTATTCGGTTTCATTATATCAGTTCTTTAATTTTCTCCTAAATATTATTAATAACAAGGCATAAACTGCCTTGAAATGTTGCCGTAATTCTTGATCTTTTTCTTTCTATCTTTTTGTCCACGCTAGACAGGCATTGTTGCCTCAAGTTATTCTTGTAGAGATGAAATTTTTAGTATTAATGTCGATCTATTTACTCAGCTATAATACGTTCGCTCAAAGCGTTATCAATGATCTTGGGGTTGGTACTAATTCATTAGCACTACCAGACATGGCAACCGAAACTATTCAGCGGATTTCAGGTTCAAAAAGAATTTTTATTATTACGAATAATTCATCAACATTCGCTAAAGGTGATTTTGTTACTTTAGTAAAAGGTACAAAACGCGCTCTTCGCGCTGTTGTTGCAAAGAACGAAAACGGAATTGCTGGAATAAAAATACTTAAAATTTATTCCCTTTCTCTTTGGAATCAGCTTCGAAGTGGAAATGATATTCAAGTTCTACGTGGAGATGACAGTTTTTTTAATGTTCCCACTAGCACTGCTTCTGATAACGTTCCTAGAGAATTGATTAAAGCTGAGGCAGACCTGTTTGATGAAACAACTGTTCTTGAGGATGATTCCCTTTCTTTTGACGATAATACTAAACGAGTTCTTAAAAATGATAATATCATCAGCCTTTCTTTGGGCTTCGTTGATGCTGGCACCGAGGGCCGCGTATCTCAACCAAATGGTGCTTGGTCGTTCCAGGTTGAAGATAATATTTGGCTTGAAGCTTCATATGGTCAAGGTGTTGTGAAGGGCTTTCCATCACTAACAGGTGACATTGATACCAAAATCACCAACTTTTCAATACGTGCTAAGTACGCAATTACAGCACCTTTTAACTCTTATGTTTTGCCCTATATCGGATACCAGATTGTTGGCGCAAGTTCTCCCGGTGCCGGAGAACAGGATGAGGCTCAAACACGCACTGACGCCGAACTCCAACAAGAACTTGATGATGTTGAAGCTTTAAAAAAATCTGGCCCCGTTTTCGGTGTAACTGCCTTAAAAAGACTTGTTCCTGGTTGGTTTGTTAGGGCTGACCTGGGCTCTGATCTTTTAGCGATTGGTTTTAGTCTTGAGTTTTAATATTTTAATATTATTTTTTATACTTAGTGGCTGTGGTGTAAAATCTCTTCCTACTGCTCCATTAGATTCTGCATATCCAAGCTATCAGTCAAAGTTTACTCCTCAGGAAAAGCCTGCTGTTAAGCCAACACAAGCCCCAATTGATCAGTGAATAAATTAGTTATTGCTCTGGGATCAAATATTGGTAATTCGCTTGAGCTCTTAGATTCTGCCAAGAGTCGCCTTGAAGAATTATTTGGGCCATCTGAGTCTTCAAGAGTATATACCTCTAAAGCCGTAGACTATCTCGACCAACCCGATTTTTTTAACCAAGTTCTATGCTTTAATCTGCCCAAAATAAGTGCGCATGAAGTTCTTGATAGAACATTAATGTTAGAATCTGAACTAGGTCGTGTTCGCTCAACTAAATATGGACCACGAAAAATTGATATAGATCTAATATTTTTTGCAGAGCAAGTTTTAGATACGGCATCTTTGACGATCCCACATCCTCGGTTTTTGCAGCGCAGTTTTGTGGTTTATCCTCTTTTAGAGCTTTCTATTTCAAAATGGCTTAGAGCGTCCTACTTATTACCAGAACATTTTGACCAACCGGCAACTCCTGTCGATTAAATAATCAGGTAAATTAGGTTAAGATAATTGACCTAGATTGCTATGCTTCCCTACAATAGATTGTCACTTTCAATGGATGAAACAATGAACTTTGAGTACACTACAGAGCAAAAAGAGATTAAAGAAACAACGATGAAATTTGCTCGTGACATTATGATGCCCAAAGCTTCTGAGTATGATCACAATGCGACCTTCCCCAAAGATATTATTGATAAAGCATGGGAGCTTGGTTTTTTAAACACATGTATTCCTGCTGAGTTTGGTGGCGTTGGTTTTTGCGCTGTTGACTCGATGATTATCACTGAAAGTCTGTCCTATGGATGCATGGGAATGAATACTGCAATTATGGCAAATGATCTTGCTCTCCTTCCCATTGTTATTGGTGGCAATGAAGCTCAAAAGAAAAAGTTTCTAGTACCTTTTACTGAAAAACCACTTCTCGCCGCGTTTTGCTTAACAGAACCTGGGAATGGATCTGATGCTGCGGGACTTAAAACGACTGTTAAAGACGGTGGAGATCATTGGGTAGTTAATGGTGAAAAAATGTGGATCACTAATGCCGGATTTGCTGATCTTTTTGTTGTCTATGCGACTATTGATCCCAACTTAAAGCATAAAGGTATAAGCGCAATCGTCATCAATGCGAAGGAATCTACCGGAATTGAAGTCGGCAAACCTGAAGAAAAAATGGGCCACAAATGCTCTGACACACGCAGTGTGCGTTTTAATAACGTCAAAGTTCCGAAAGAAAATATGTTAGGTAACCCAGGTGAAGGCTGGAAAATTGCCATGAAAACGCTTGATCATTCAAGACCGATGGTTGCTTCTAGTGCTGTTGGTGGTGCTCAATGTGCTTTTGACTATAGCGCCAAATACGCTAGCGAAAGACAGCAATTTGGAAAACCTATATCTTCATTTCAATCAATTCAATTTATGGTTGCCGAGATGGCGATGAAAATTGAGGCTGCAAGGCTACTTGTTACAAAGGCTGCGTGGCTGGTCGACAACAAACAGCCAAACACGCAATTAGCCTCTTACGCAAAAGCTTTTGCTGCTGATGCTTGTATGCAGATTACGACTGACGCGGTTCAGATTTACGGAGGCTACGGCTATAGTAAAGAATACCCCGTAGAAAAGCTGATGAGAGACGCCAAACTTATTCAGATCTACGAAGGCACTTCCCAAATTCAAAGATTAGTTATCGCTAAAGAGATATTTTCAAGGAGTTAATGTTGAATATTTTTGTTTGCGTAAAGCAAGTTCCAGACACTGAAACCAAAGTGATTCCAAATTCTGATGGAACATTTATTGAAACTAGTTCAATTAAATGGATCATGAATCCTTACGATGAATTTGCAGTCGAACAAGCTCTACTGGTGAAAGCTGCAAATGCTGGCTCAACAGTTACTGTCGTGCGAATTGGTGGAGCCAAGGACACTGAAGCTCTTAGAACAGCTCTTGCCATGGGAGCAGATGAGGCTATCCTGGTTGAATCCGCTGACAATCTCGATTCATACATGATTGCTAAGGCACTTAAGGGTGCAATTGAAAAATCGGGAAAATCTGTCGATCTAGTTTTTGCTGGCAAACAAGCAATTGATGATGACTGCCTACAAGTTCCTCAGCTGTTAGCCCAGATGCTCGATATTCCATCTGTATCGGTTGTTGTTGGCTTTGAAATGAACGGCACAAAGCTTAACCTAAAGCGTGAAATTGAAGGTGGATCACTAGAAGTTTACGAAGTTGATGGCCCAACACTTGTTGCGTGTAACAAAGGTATCAATACTCCCCGCTACGCCTCACTACCAGGCATCATGAAGGCTAAGAAAAAACCAATGGCCCAACACTCGCTAGCAGATGTTGGTGTAACTGACGCTGATCGCAGAGTTAAATATTCTGGCTTTACACTACCTCCAGAAAAGCCAGCAGGTAAAAAGTTTGAAGCTATGGAAGAAGGACAACGTGCAGGCGTTGTTAAAGATGTCGTAGGACTCCTTCGCAATGAAGCAAAAGTTATTTAATTTAAAAGTAAGGATATAATTATGTCTAAAGTACTCGTTCTCGCAGAAATTCAAGGTGATGACGTTAAGTCTGTTGCTTATGAAATTTTAGGAAAGCTTTCTGGTCAAAACGTTGATGTCGCTGCTATCGGATCTATTCCTGCAGCTGCTGCAGAAAAGCTTGCAAAGCATGGAGCTGAAAATATTCACTCATTAAAAGGTGATAAACTAGATCACTACACTCCTGAAGGGTGGGCCAATGCTCTTAAAAGTTTTATGACAGATAAGGGCTATGACTATGTTCTTACTGGTGCAACAGCAACCGGCAAAGACTTATTGCCACGTCTTGCCGGCATGTTTGATGCTGGTATGGCCTCTGAGGTTGTTAATTTTACTTTTGATGGCGGAAGCTTTGCTGGTACACGCCCTCTTTTTGCTGGTAAATGTTTGGCCAAGGTTGAAATTCAAGGTCCCAAGCCTCACTTCGTTACTGTAAGACCTAATGCTTTGGGCATGCCCGAATCAGAAAACGCAAAAGCCGGTGCTACAAATGAAGCAAGCGTTGATGCTGGAACAATCAGAGCCTTTGTAAAAGAAGTTGTGAAAGGTGCATCTGAAAAGCTAGACCTAACTGAAGCAAATGTGATTGTTTCAGGTGGTCGAGCCATGAAGAATGCTGAAAACTTTAAGATTCTAGATGAATTGGCCAATGTTATTGGCGCAACAGTTGGTGCTTCACGTGCAGCCGTTGATTCTGGCTTTGCTCCTCATGCAATGCAAGTTGGCCAAACAGGCAAAACCGTTGCTCCTTCATTGTATATTGCCTGTGGTATTTCTGGGGCTATTCAACATTTGGCCGGGATGAGGACGTCAAAAGTTATTGTTGCTATCAACACTGACCCAGATGCTCCAATCTTTACAAAAGCTGACTATGGTATTGTTGGTGATCTTTTCGAAATTGTTCCACTTATGACTAAAGAATTTAAAGCTCTTTTAGGATAAAAACGAAGGCCTCGAAGGAGGCCTTTTTTATTTTGAAGCTGGCTTTCTTTCAGGTGAAAAGTTAAAACCTTTGCTTTCTATTAATGTGACAGAGTCTTCGTACTGCCCATCTACATTCTCTTCTTGTATTGCTTCTTGAAATTCAGGTGCAACCGTTGCTGATCTTTCAAGCTTTTCAACTGGGACTTCTTCATCTTTTAATGCCGCTGCTTCTTCAGCTTTCCACTTTGCCTCTTCTTCGCGCTCTTGCATGATATCCAATTGCTCGTAGGTCATATAATTTAACATGGCACCTTGAAGCGGACCTGTTGCAAATCGTACGCGATAAGCATCGGTTCCATTATTCGTTATAATTCCGTGAATGATCTCTCCACCAAAATCAACTTGGAATTGACCACCATCTTTAATTTCTGCATAGCTTATATCGATGCTTTTCTCAATGCCTTCATTATTTCTAATCACAGCACTTAATGCTTCGATATTTCCATTCGATAAAACCAAACTTCCAGAAACAAGATCTCCCGTTATGACATCCTTTGAAAGCTCTGGTAATAATGCTCTTTCGATAATCATATCTAGATCTTTTTGTAGCTCGACACCTTTTTTATATTCCCTTGGCGAAACAGCTGGTTGCTCTTCCGGTGAAACCTTCGCC
>CAYGQW010000139.1:0-8372 GCA_964352175.1 uncultured Halobacteriovorax sp. | reverse complement strand
AGGCAATCCAGAAGGGTTAGAAGATGCTTTTACGGTTTATTGGATGAATCGTCTGCAGAATGTTTCTGAGCATCAAGACTACTTTATCAATATTAATGGTGAAGAACACGTTGATCCGAAGAAAATACTTAGGCAAATAGAATATTATCATCCTTTATTTGACACTGAAGCAGCTATAGCACAACAGCGCCTTCATGATTTAAACCGCAGTAATGATCCCTTTTATTTTTGTGGTTCTTACTTTAGGTTTGGATTCCACGAAGACGCCTTGTCGTCCTCTGTTGATTTAGCGGAAATTATTCTTGGTCATTCGCCGTGGGTGTAAGCTCAAGTCTCATTCATTGCCAGATCAAGCACACGAGATTCACTCCTCGGCGCTACCAATTTGACTCAAGTTTTTTTTGGTTTGGGCTTGATCTGGATTCGATTGATCAGGACTTTAAATCAATACCTTTAATATCTCGTAATCGTTGGAACCTATTTCAATTTAGAGACGATGATCATATTGATTTTAACCAAGGCGATATTCGCTCAAATGTCGAATTCTTCTTAAAGCAAAATGGTGAAGTCGTAAGACCTGAGAAAATTGTCCTTTGGACTAATTTAAGATTCTTAGGCTATGTTTTCAATCCTGTAAGCTTTTTTCTAATAACCATGCCTGATAAAACCCACAGGATGATAATGGAAGTTGGTAACACCTTTAATGAGCTCAAACCATTTTATGTACCAGCATCTTCATTTAGTGGTCATAAAGCAGAGTTAAGGGTGCAAAAGCATTACTATGTCTCGCCCTTTATTGCACTAGATACTTACTTTACTGTTAAGTTTCGTTTCGATGAAGAGTCGATCTCAATTATAGTTAACAGTGATAATGAGGATGGAACAAAGGTTCTGTCTGCGAATCTTTCAGGGGCTTATGACAAGCTGAATATTCGAAACTTAATGTTCTCTGTTCTTAAGCACCCATTTGTAACTCTTAAAATTATAGGTTTGATTCATTGGCATGCACTTATATTATGGCTCAAAAAAATTCCTTATATAAGTAAAGATGATAATCCGGAACAGCAGCAAGGAAATATGGTATGGAAGAAATAAAAACTTGGGATCTAGAAACCTACCCCAATAAAAAATCTCTTTTTCGAAAAGCTGTATTTGCTCTTTTAAGTAGCTTTAATAAGGGAACTCTTAATATTGTTCTGCCTAATGGAGATCGTCTGTTAGGGGGGGATCAATCTGGTGAAGCTCATGCTACCATTCATATTAAAAAGGAGCAGTTCTTTAAACGCTGTGTCCTTGGTGGAGATGTAGCTTTTGGCGAAGCATATGTAGATGGTGATTGGGACACTCCAGATATCACTTCTGTTATCCGTTGGATGATTCTTAACGTGGAAAATTCTGGAGTTATGTCTGGTTCTAAATCAAAGGCTGCATTCTTTAATTTGCTAGGCCAAGTAAACCGCGTGAATCATTTAGTAAAAAGAAATTCTAAAACAGGTTCAAAGAATAATATTGCTTTTCACTATGACCTATCAAATGACTTCTATGGTAAGTGGCTCGATCCAAGCATGACATACTCTTGTGGTTTTTTTGAAAATGAGACAACTTCACTAGAGCTGTCTCAGTATAATAAGTATCAACTTCTATGTGATGATTTAGCGCTTCAACCAAGTGACCATGTGCTAGAAATTGGCTGTGGTTGGGGTGGTTTTATGGAATATGCTGTTTCAAAGTATGGCTGTAAGTATACTGGAGTTACTATCTCACAGGAACAATTAAAATTTTCTCTTGAGCGCGCAAAAAAATTGGGCATTGAAGATAAGGTTGAAATTATCTTTAGTGATTATCGTGATCTTGCAGGTAAGTACGATAAGATCGTCTCTATCGAGATGATCGAAGCTGTAGGGCATGAATATTTACCGGTATACTTTGGAAAATTGCAGTCACTTTTAACAAAAGAGGGACTACTTGTTATTCAAGCTATTACCTCTCCGGATTCACGCTACAATGAATTTCGAAAAGGCGTCGATTGGATTCAAAAACATGTTTTTCCGGGCTCTTTGTTGCCTTCTGTTGCTGCGATGACTGAGGCTGTTAAGAATACAGGGGATATGCATTTGGTAAATCTTCGTGACATTGGAACTCATTACGCTACAACTTTAAGATTATGGCGCGAGAGTTTTAATCAAGAATGGCCAGCGATTAATCTCCTTGGTTTTGATGAGGAATTTAAAAGAAAGTGGAATTATTACTTAAGCTACTGTGAGGCTGCTTTTGAAATGAGAAATATATCTGATGTTCAGTTAACGTGGTCTAGGCCCAATAATACGAGCTTTTAATAATTTCTATAATCAAAGATTAGATCAATTGATTTGTTAAATTTTCTTTTTTGATAGTTTGAATTTCGATTCCATTCTTTATCAAGTCTCTTGACCCATTGAAACATTGTGTCTGGATCAAAGAAACTTAGAAATCTAGCTCCTGGCTCGTTAGGTTTTGCCCAAGCTGTTTTGCCTGGTTTTAAAATTAACGGTATTAGCTTAACGTTTTCACCACCTTCATTATGGTCATAGGGGTTTGGGTTATTATCAATATACTTCTTAGAACTATAAGGTCCGATATATTTACTAGGAACCCATACACTTCCAGACCATGCTTTTAATTGTTTTTCTTGTGCGATCCCTGCCGCTTGAAGAAATGAAACCCCAAAGGCTGAGCATCCGCCACCTTCTCCGGCTAAAGTATCTACTGGAAAACCATAATTATACATACCAAGTTTATCGATGAAGTTGTCATAATGGTTAAACATTTTATTACAGGCTTCATCACTAATAAGATAAGTTATGGAATGAACTTGTCCTCTTCGTCTTTTTATCGCAATTTCTCTGTTTAGCTTTTCTGCACTTTCTAATTCACCTGGGAAGATATGAAATAAGACTCCTAGGCCTGCATGTTTTTTTAAAACAACACGCTTTGTTTCGCCAGCTCTCGATGTCATGGCCGTAACTAGTTTTCTTTCACCACATTGAAGTTTGATTGATACATGGCCTAATAATCTTGAATTTCCATTGAAATATTTTAGGGCTTCATTCTTGACGATAGATTTTGCTAGAGCTTTAGGTGATTTCCAATTAACTCCTACCGATGACTTGAAGGCATAGATGGTAAAACTATTCATGGCATTTGCCTGTTGGATAAAAAGAGTCATTAAAACGATAGAAAAAAATTTCATAACCGATAATCTGACATGATTGTCAGGGGAATTCACTCAAAGTTATAAAATTTACACTAGCTAGTTTTTAAATAGATGAAATTACAGACTAAATTCTCTCGTTAAGCCACTCTCTGAGATCCATAATCTCCTGAATATCTATCTCATGTGCCATATCATAGCGATGAAACTCTATATTCATCGATGTATTTTTGAGTAAATTCACACCGTTCGTCGTTTCTGTAAATGGAATTGCTTCATCGAATTCACCGTGTGCGATAAAGGCGTCAATATCTTTATGAGATTTTTTTAGAATTTCATCTCGTGGAAATATTCTGGGACTTAGGGCTATAACACCTGCAAATTTGATATCTTCTTGCATCGCCATTTCTAAAGCAATAGATGCTCCTTGAGAAAACCCAGCTAAAAAGACATTTTCCGTGGCAAGCTTCATTTCTTTTATCTGCTGGTTGACGAGCTGAATTGCATCGCGAATTGCCTCAAATGGAGGCTCAGGTGGAAGGGGATACCAGCTGTAGCCGAACATAAAGTTGCTAGGTGCATCTAGCAGTCTATAGGAGAGACCAGTTATATTTAGTTCGCGACAAAAGGGAATAAATGATTCCTTAACATCACCACGACCATGCATGATAATCATTTTCTTATCTGATACGAAGGGTCCATCCGGTGCTGGTATATCGATAAAACTAAGCATTATGGTGTATTTATAAATGAAGTGGTTACAGCAGATTTATTATTATTAAATAACTCATCTATGTAACCAGGTCTATGATTAGAGTAATCATTGCCTAAAACAATAACTGAATTCATCATAGACATTTTTACTGATTTACCGCCGATGACATTGACCTCATCATCATGGTCACGATCGAGGCGACAATGTCCAAGTTCATGGAAAATAAGAGATTCCTTATCAGAGTCAGATGCGCTATCCCACCACTGTTTTCTGATAACAATCTCTCTTAAATCATTTGCATAAATATAACAGACACCTTGAAATGAATTAACTTCTGGGTCACCAAAATTAATCAGCACATCTCCAACGGCGAAATTATTATTTCCAGTAACGTTTTTAGCATAAGCTTCAAATTGCGCAACATAAGGAGCAAAAGAGGTATCGCTAGAGGAAAATAAGCGACTTGTTCCACTCTTTTTCTGAACATGTTTGCCTATCACAGGCATTCCACACGAGCTGGAAATAATAGCGATAAGAACTAGACCTATAAGTGGTAAAAGCTTGTTTTTCATACTTTTAATAAAGCAAACTAAAGGCCAATAATTAATAGTGAATTCAAGTGTTTAGAGCTTACTATTTAAAACACCTGCCCAATGTTTAGACACAGTAGCAGTTGTTTCATGGTAACCTTGTCCTATGCGAACATTAATAATTGGTGACGTTCACGGTTGTTTAAGAGAGCTTGAGCTACTGCTTGAGAAAGTCGGATATATTCATGGACAAGACAGGTTGATCTTTGTAGGTGACCTTATTAATAAGGGTCCTAATTCCTTAGGAGTCCTACAAAAAGTTTATGATTTAAAAGCTGAGTGTGTTCGCGGCAATCATGAACATTCATTCTTAAAATCTAAAGAAAATTCATTTCCAAGAGAATTAGTCGCATGGATGAAGACTTGGCCATACTTTATTGAAGAAACTGATTTTTTGGTAATTCACGGTGGAATTATTCCAGGTCAAAAACCATGTGAGAGTGATCCTTCGGTTTTTACCAGACTTAGACATTGGAATCCTAACACTAATTCTCCTGGCAAAGGTCAAGATCCAGCTTGGTTTGATTTTTATAAAGAGAAGAAATTAGTCGTCTTTGGCCACTGGGCATCTAAAGGTTTAGTAGTTAAAGACAATGTGATTGGCATTGATACTGGCTGTGTTTATGGCAGGCAGTTAACTTGCTTGGTGCTCCCTGGAAAAAAACTTGTTCAGGTTGATGCATTAGACTGCTATGAAGATATTGTTATTCGTAAATAGGAAGTAAAAATCTCTTATCTAAATCAGGTCCATCACAGGCTGCATAAAGATGTAGCTCCCAAAATTGGGCCGGTCTTTCACTCAGTTTACTACTTAGTTTAATCTCTGAAGGCAATGTTATCTCAAAAGAGAGTGAAGTATTATGAACTATTATTTCTTTATCTTTCCATTCCCAGATGACATCGCAGTTTACATTTCTAGGTCTGTCTTCATAATGATAACTCTCAACTACTGCGCTTAACGTCGCCTCAATTTTTTTTATTAAGTGGTTATTTAGGCCGCTTATGTTTACGTTAAAAGTTGTATTTAGCTTTATGGGAAAGGGCTCTACTTTTATTTGTACTCGGTCATGTGCTAAATCGCGTCTGATAGTGACATAAAAAATAAGTGAGATAAGTAAAGTGAATAGACTTATTCCAATCGGAAAAATGATGATCATACCTTTAAATTTTTCTTCATAAGCGATGCTCCAGGCCACAGCATGAAAGCCCAGAATAATTAGAATCCCAACTAGATGATTCCACCAAGCAGCTTTAAGGCGAGAGTAATTTTGACCATTATTCCAATGATAGTCCCATTGCCATGGTAGGTGAGGTGAACGCTTTTTGAGTTTTTCTCGTCTTTTTTCGACATGATAATCACTGAAGGAACGAATGAAGACTGTTATTCCTCCTAGAGCACAAATTAAGCCGATACATGCCAAACTCCATCTCGGAATTGCACTCTTCGGTGGTTTTGTATTCCACCAAGTGGCCTGTTCAAATTCTTTAACGTATTCGAACGGATTAAATCCTGTAAGACTTATAACCCAAATTCCTGCGAGGATAAAAGGAATCGAAAATACAACGGCTCCTAAGCCATTAACATTTCCACATGAGATAGGACTTATACCAGTTTTAAGAGACATTAAAGCTTAATAGTAATTACCGAACCTTCCACTGTGACGTTGGTAACTTCAAGTTTTGATAAAAGATTAATAATAATCTTCTTAACATTTATGAATCCAACCTTAGCTTCTCTTATATCTATCTCCGCAATGTCTTTTTTCTGATTTAAAATGGCTGAACCCTTCATTTTTAAAGTTAGTTTAAAAATAAAACGAGCCTTCATTGAAAGATCGAACTCTTGTTCGATAATACTCATTTTAATTTCAGAGATTTTCTTTGGCATGAAGATACTAGCTTTATCTTCTTCTAGGCTGATTATACCTTCTGCCGCTTTCCAAGCGCTCCAAAGGTCTTGAGCAGACTTTTGCGATAGCTTGATCTCTGGAATATAAATAACACCGTTATCAAAGCATGGAATTAAAAATGAGATGAGTTGATCGTCGCCACGTGTATTTGTAAAACAATTAACCTTTAATGCTTTTAGTCCATGAACTTCTTCACCAAGTGAGATGGCACCATTTACAAAATTGAGATCGAGAGATTTATTAGCGCTACCCTTAATGTCAATTGTTTCTGCAGAAAGTGCGGAGACAGCATCCAGAACACTTTGATCAATGCCATCAAGCCTAAAGTTTGTATCCGATTTTTCAAAAAGTAGATTGCCTTCACCTTTAGTAATATCAATATTGTAGCCATTAAGATTGAGCTCTCCAAAATCAAACACCATCTGAAAAATATCAGCGGATGCCTGACCTTTGGCTTCCAAAAAATTGACGTGTAAGTTTTGAACATTAAAGGATTTAATTCCTGCATTTGAGGCAAAAGAAAAAGATAAAAGCACTGCTGCTATCCATAGCTGCATAATCTAACTCCAAGATGAATTTTCATTCATTATTACTATTCACTTTGAAGATGACAAATGAAGCGGCGCACATACTTGTTTTTATCGCTTAAACTGAATAATTTCATTAAAGTAGCACTATGAATCTTTCCGTCTATCTTTATGCCTTGGCATCCAACTTTTGCTTTGCTCTTGGCAGTCAGTTCTTTACACATTACTCAAGGTTGATTTCATCTGCTTGGATGAATGCCTATAAAGCAACCCTTGCTTGTTTACTTTTTGCACTCACGACTTTTATTTTTTTAGATATCACTCCAATTGGAATGACGGGTATTCTTCTTTTCGCTTTCTCTGGTTTTATCGGATTAGGACTTGGCGATATTTTTCTTTTAAAAGCTTTTGCCGAATTGGGTCCAGGTAGGACTCTCATTCTTTTTGGTTTTCAACCATTACTTCTTGGTCTTTTTGGCAAACTCTTTCTCGGTCAGGCCATCGATACCACAAAGATCGCTGCGATTGCTTGTTTTATCGGTATTGTTGTTTTATTTGCCCATGAGTCGTGGAGGCGTGATCGAAGTTTTGGTCTAAAGGCACTCATGATTGCAATGTTAGGTATTATCTTAGACGCCGCCGGTGTTGTCATTACAAGACATGTATTTGACTCCTACCCAGCAGTACATGCGATTGAGGGGAATCTCTATCGTTGTCTTGGAGCAGTTCTATTTTTTATGCTTTTATCAATGGTGAAACCTTTTAATTTCTTTGGTCACTTAAAAACAATGAATTGGAAAGCTAGAGGCTATGTATCTCTAGGTGCAGTACTTGGAACATTTCTTTCACTCGGTTTCTTTCTAAAAGCAGTTCAAACAGGACATCTGGCTACAGTTTCTGGCGTAGCGATTACAGGAACATTATTTTCATCAGCATTTGAATGTATTTGGACTAAGAAGTGGCCAACGAAAACTCTTTGGGCTGCTCTCGGATTATTTCTTATTGGATCTTGGATTCTGATTGGGTAAAAAAAAAGGGTGACCCTAAGATCACCCTTGAAATTCAATCTATATTAAATGAATTAATAGCGATTACCACCGCCACCAAATCCACCACGACCGCCGCGATCACCACCACGTCCGCCGCCGCCACCGAATCCACCACCACCAGAGCGTGGCTCTTGTGGACGAGCTTCGTTAACAACTAATTTACGACCTTCGTATTCTTGACCATTAAGAGTTTCAATAGCGCTTTGTGCTTCGTCATCAGAACTCATCTCAACGAATCCAAAGCCTTTTGAGCGGCCTGTATCGCGGTCAGTGATGATGCGAGCAGATGCTACTGCGCCATGACCTGCAAACAAATCTTTTAAAGACTGCTCAGTAATAGAAAACGGAAGGTTACCAACATAAAGTTTACTGCCCATGAAAATCCTCCAAG
>CAYGQW010000138.1:0-8496 GCA_964352175.1 uncultured Halobacteriovorax sp. | reverse complement strand
GTGGATATCTAACTAGTGATATAATAGTATTATTACAATTATAAAAATAAATCAGGTGGAGCTTATCCAATGAGTACGAAAGAGCATGTGTTTACTTTGAATGAGGATGAATTATTTATTCACTTTCAAGATAATGGAGATTCTGCCGTTATGCTTCATCATGATGAAGATCTTAATTATTACTTCAGGGTCACTCACTTTGGGGCCGATGTTTTAGCATTTTTGCAAGAAAACCCAGGTTGCACTTTTGATCAGATTGTTGAGAATCTTGTATCTCAATATGATTCAAGTCCCTCAGCTATTAAGGTCGAACTTCAAAAAGTGATAGATAAATTTATCGAAAATTCAATTCTATGATTGATATAACATTTATAGTTCCTTGCTTGAACTCTGAAGAGACAATAGCAGGGACATTAAACTCAGTATTATCGCAACAAACATCATATAAATTTGAAGTTATTGTTGTGGATAATGGCTCTAAAGATAAGACTCTTGAGGTTATAAATCTTTATCAGGATAAGGTCACACTTTTACATGAAGAAAAGAGTGGAGCTAATCACGCAAGAAACCTAGGTATCAAGAATGGCAAAGGAAAATATTTCGCATTTGTTGATTCAGATGTGATCCTGCACAAGTCATGGACTCAGCAGCTCCTGACTTATATGTTAAATGGCAACTTACTTGCAGCGCAGGGGCAAGTTATCTTAAGCGGTCATACCAATACATTACTAAATCGCTATAGAGCCTCTTTTGCCAAAAATGAAGCCGCTATAAGCTGGATCAGCTTAGTGACATCTGATTTTGGTATTGGTCATATCAATACTGCTGCTTGTATTTATCAAGCAAAAGCATTGAGAAGCGTACGAGGGTTTTCGAGCTCAATCAGAATACATGAAGATGTAGACCTATCCTACAAGGTAAGGTCATTACCAAATGGAGTTATTGGAGCTACCCAAAAAGCTGTAGCTTATTGCTTCTATACAGGAAACTTCTTTAGTTATTGCAAGCGAGCTTTAGTTTATGGTTACCATTCCTCTTTGATAAAAAAGAAATGGAATATTAGAGGTTTTATAGTATCTTCCTTCTCGCCTCAAAGTAGAGGTGTTTATATCGCAATAGACTTTATCTTATTTGTTTTTAGTCTTATTGGTAGAACTGTAGGGGCTGTTATTCACAGTATATATTTGCCTTTAAAACTAAAAGAAGAAAAGTCTAATATGGAGAGGATTTTATCTTTAAGTAATGGTCAATCAGTAAAAGTGTTATTTGAAAATAGAGAATTAGTTAATATTAAATTTCAAGGAAGTCGTATATGAAGAAAGAATTGAAATGGTCATTTGAAGTCATTGACATTAATGTCACTGAAATGGCCGCCTTCGCACAATGTAACTCAGATCCAAACTGCTATTTTACTAGACCTCTTTATGATGAAAACTCAGAGTTAGATAAAGATAGCGATAAAGAGTAGTCTTGTATAAGAATAAAGATTTTATCACGGAAGATGATGTTAACGGGTATCGAATCTCCAGCATTCTACCAGAAGGGTCACGTTTAACAAAATACGACTGCTCTAAACCTGTTTCGATTGGTGGGGCATTATTTCGATTCGACTATCGACGTGATACCTTTGATTTCACGCTAGAACAAGAAAAGTTCGAATATCTTGGAATTCCCTCAAATGGCACAGACTCATTAACTGAGATTTTTTTAACAAACTCAGGTCAAGCTGCCATTCATGCAGCATATTTCTATATAGATAAAATTTTAAAAATAAAAGAAATAGAATCTCATAATGACTATCTTTATGTTGGAGCTTATAGGCTTCAAGACCTATATCAAATTAAGCATACAAAGAATAAGTCAACTTGCTTATGGATTTGCTCGACGACAACACGTTTTGACAAAATACTTGAGATTGAAGGAGAGTGGGACGTTGTAGTTGTTGACACAACTTGCTGGGCAGTAGGCTCAGCAGAGTTAAAAAAAGTCTATGCAAAATTCAAGAATAACGACTTAGTTATCTTCTTTCGTTCACATTCAAAACTTGATATGGGGGGAGTTGAATATGGCTCCCTTGGAAATTTGACGTTACTTTCAAAAAACTCGAATATTATTAAATTTGCTTCGAAAATGTTTAGAGAAATATTGGGTCTAAATGGAGGCTATGCTGTTCTAGATGAAATTCCTCCATATCTTTTTTCAAAAGAGTTTTTTCATTCATCCCAAAAAAGAGTACAAACCATAGTTGATAATACAAAAGCAATTGAGAAGACTCTGTTACGAGAAATGGGATTAAATTGTAAATACGGCGACCTTATTTTTCCTGATCATTATAAATACTTCTTTCTTAGACTGAATAGCAACATTGATGAGGAACTTGTCAGACACCTCGTTAAACGCTGTATGGTCCTGTTAAAATTATATTTACCAGAAGCTAAGTCATGTGCCAGCTTTGGTTTTAATTTTCCATCACTAACATTTTATCGTTCAGATGAAGACATTGGTCACTTCTTTCGATTTAGTACCGGAATCATATCCAATGAAAAAACTGATAAGCTAGCTCTTTGCATTAAAGAGGCATTTAAAAAATAATGAGACCTAAGTATTTAAATCCAAACTTAGAAAAAATAAATTTGAAAACTCTTCTAGAGGATGAACAGGTAATTGTTATTGATGACTTTTATCAGAACCTGGTATGGTTGGATACACATGACTTTTCAAGTGCAAAGGAAAAAGTAGACGCCGAACAGGTTCATTATATAAATAAGCAGACTCGTTTAGATTTACTAAATGAGATAAGTAAGCTTTTTCCAGGTCTTTATTACCCATCAGATGCTGGTTGGATACGGTCGAATATAATTTCGAAGAATAATAAACCCAAAGCAGCTCAACTACATAGTGACAGTCCATATATTGTTGTATCTATTTGTCTTTCAAACCCTCCGACCGAAGACATGTCTTGTGACTTTGGAACGATTTTCTATAGACATAAAGACCTTGGTTTTAAAAAAATTAATGGACATAAAATGTCGGACCATTACTTGAAAATATTTATGGCACACAAGGAACATGACGATAACTGGGAACCATGGTTTAAGTTTGGTTTTAAAAAGAATAGAGCAGTCATATACGATGGAAGTCTAATTCATAGGATGCCATGGCCGGTATACGGTGATTCAGTAGAAAATTCAAGACTTTTACAAGTTGTTAACTTTAGAATGAATAACGGATTTTCAGGAATCAAATGAAAGAGAAATCAAAAATTAATTATTTAAGAGAAGACATCATACAAATTCATGACTTCATCAATGATGAAATAAGGAGTGAAGCCCTAGAAGCTGAAAAGCAGGTAAAGTTTAGAGAGGAAGACAACTATGCAGGTAGAAGCTCAGAGCTACCTGATAGAGTAAATACTGTTATCATGGATAGACTTAAGGAATTAGATTTTAATTTTACTAAGCTCCAACATGGAAGAATTCGTGTTGCTAATCATAATGATGTAAATTCTTTTCACAGTCTGATACATACAGATCACATATGTAAATGGGTTCTGGTAATTTATGTCGAGAACAGTCTCTTTTTAGATAGCAAACAATCTGGAACGCTCTTTTGGGAGTCTAATGTAACTAAAAAGAGAAGAATCAACCTTAAGGTTCCGAAAGACGTTGTCTTGCATTCATTGGTTGTCGAACGTGATACAGCTGATCTTACAAAGTGGACACAATGGTTAAGCTGTCCATTTATTGAAAATAGTGCCCTCTTATTTGATAGTTTATATTTTCATTCTCCACCTTCACCATTGTTTGAAAAAAAATCACCAGGTAAACGTATAACTCTCGATTTGTTTTTAGATTAATGGAAGTCATGATGATTGGAATTGTTTATTCAAGCGAGTTACAAGACTGGAAAAGCTGTCAGAAAATTGTTAAAAATCTATACCAATCGTACGCTAGTTTACTTGATGGAACTTCTTATTTTGATTTTAAAATAAGTAAAAGTCCTAAATTGAGAGAGATAAGTAAAATAGCAAAAAATATTATTGAAAATAAAGTAGATGAGCTTGTTTTTATTGATTCCAAGCCACATCCACTATTATTGTTAAAAAAATTATCTGTATTGAATGGACTTCCACAAAAAATTTCTTTTCACCTATTTGGTGATTTCATTCTTGAATTAACCAATTGGGATGAAACGTTTCAGCTTTTAGCAAATACACCCATTAAAATAATCGTTGCTTCACAAAAACAGAAAGAGCTTGTGAGTAGTGTTCTAAATATATCAAATGTTCATGTTTGTCCCTTTCCCGTCGATTCAAAGGAATATTTTTTTGATCATCGATTACGTAAAAAACAAAGAGCTAAGTTTAAAATCAAGGATACTGAAATAGTATTTTTTTATACGGGTAGAATAAGTGAGGCAAAACACTGTCTAAAACTCGTTAATATTTTTTCTGAAATAAGTAAAAAATCTAGTCGTGAATGTCGACTGTATTTAGCCGGTAGCTTCGATGATATTTCAAACCCAGTTGTCGGACGATATCATCATCGAAATTACTATCAGTTTCAATTTCTTCATCAGTTTAAAAAGCTTCCAGGATGTGTCCGAAAAAAGATTACTTTTTTAGGTAATTTATCTGATATAGAAATTAACAACCTGAGTAATATGGGAGATGTTTTTGTTAGTTTTAGTCTATATCACGATGAAGACTATGGTATGTCGCCCATAGAGGCCCTCATGTCTGGCTGTCGAGCGATTCTAACTGACTGGGGAGGGTATCATTCTTTCTCCATAACCCCCTTGTGCACATTAGTCGAAACACAGCTAAAAAGTGATGGAGCGGCATTCAACGAAAAAGAAGCATTTACTCAAATGATGAGCGTAGTTAGTAGTGTGTCGAGTAGCGCTGGCACTGTAAGAAAAACTCATGCTAAAATTTATGAAGAACACTTTTCAATTGAATCAGTGAAGAATCAACTAATTGACCTCTATTTTGAGGATTTTAGTTTCTACAAAGGTCTGACAAAGTTAGGTAAAGTTTTTATAAGTAAAAAAACTGCTTTATTAAATACAGATCAAAAGTACAATAATGTATTTATGAAGTTATATAATTGTTATGCATCTGAGGTATAAATGAAATTCCTGATTCTAATACTACTTATGAATATATCTCATGCTAATGAGTTCGCTGGTAAAGATATAATGAACTATATCAAGTTTTCCGAGATCAAGGGCTTTGAGGAGAAATGGAAAATTGTCACAATTAGATTTAGAAAAGATACCGGGGAAATGCGTATTACTTATGCAAATGATATTGCGATGGATTCTTTAATGTCTGGCGCCGTTAGTTATCCCGACGGAGCGATTTTTACAAAAATAGGATTCCATACAACAAGTGATCCACAGTTTGAAAGTTCAACCGTTCCAGTAGGAGTGAGTAGATATCAAGTTATGGTCAAAAACAAGACTAAATATACAGATACCGGTGGATGGGGATTTGGTCTTTTTGATCCGCAGGGCAAGACATTTCCTGAGGAACCTGTTTCGGCCCAAAATGCCTGCTATGCATGTCACGAAATTGTACACAATCGCGGTGATGTCTTTTCACAACCCTTTAGCATTTCTCCAAACGCAAAGTATCATTTAAATGACGAAGAAAGAGTTCCACAATCGATTATTTTTAATTGGATAAGTAAAAAGAAATTGCCAAAAGCAATAGCCGAAATTTTAGGTAAAAAATATTCAAAAATTCGTTTTTTAAATCATGAAAAAATGAGGACCTTTCTTTTTCAAGGAACCCTTGATGAAGTTAAGCCAATGCTCGAATCTCAAGCGATGAAGTTTAAATCAGCAAGCCTATTTGCTTCTAAGGACTTTAAACGTTTTACTCTAGTTCTTCCTGTTAAAAACAACGATTGCTATGGGAATGAAGGATTTGAGGTCTATATGACTGATAAAGACTTCAAAGTTAACAAGGAGCTACTTTGTGCAAATTAGGACGTTTTTGGCAGCCTTCATTTTGCTTTCTTGTTCATCTTTGCCTGAGGGTGCCCTCGTAAGAAAAATTCCTGCAAAGAGTGAGTCAGAAGCTAAAAGCATTATTTTTAACCATGTACAATTTTTAAAAACTCTTTTTGTTCAAACTAGAGACCCATACTATAATGTCCTTAAGTGGACTGAGGAATGTCTTCAAGAAAATATTATTGGAGCTATGGAGACGACTGATGCTGTTTTGTTTAGCAAGTCAGTGCTTTATATGAAGAATAATGAACCAGGTTTCTGTTCTCGTAATTCAGATGTGGAGAAAATGGTCTTGTTATATACATATTGTCCCAATGGGGGCTTTGTTTCTGAGCTTAAAATGTCTTTTGACGACTACAATGAATCAGTAATGGCTTCAGTATGCGATTATTAGGGCTTTGTACTTTAATCTTACTCAGTCTAGGGGCTAAGCCTTGGCAAAAATATCAACTCCAAAATGCTTGTCACATTCTCGATATGAATGGCGAAAGTATCAAAAGCTTTCCTGGTAACTACTGTCAATTTTTTGATGATGGATCTTATTTATCAGCTTCAGCAAATGAATTATCTTTTTTTACAAAAAATAGAGAACAAAAATGGAAGTACAGTGGAAACTTTCATCACCATTTGAACTTGTCACCATCAGCAAAAGAAATTCTAACCTTAAGCACCTTACCTATAAAAAGGGGTAAAAAAACATTATATGAGGATCATATTTTGATCTTAGATTTTAATGGAAAATTGATTAAGGAGGTTAGAGCTAGTGAATTATTAAATCAAGTGAAAGGAATCAAAGATTATTCACCCAAACTTGTTAGTCACTTTAATAGTTTTTATGAAATACCAGTGATGGATACTGAAGGCTTACCTGAGTATGTCAAAGCAGGTAACTATGTTGTAAATGGGATGAGCCAAGGCATACTCTTCTTATCCGCTGATTTAAAAACTGTTCTGCATCATGAAAAATATGGCCTTCATCAAATTCATGACGTTCAGATCTTAGCAAATGGGATAATGGTTTATTTTAATAATGTTGCGAGTGAGTCTATGGATAATCCATACTCTTCAATTGCACAAAAAAATCTTGTTACGCAGGAACAAGCTACATTATTTGAGGCGAATCCAAAGCAATTGTTCTTTTCCCCTTTTCGAGGAGGTGTTCAATATCTTGATAAAGATACGATTCTTTTTTCTCATATTCTGGCCGGAACATATATTTATGATCTATTAGAAAAGAAAATTATTCTAAATCAATTTAAAACGCACCTATTTCAAGACACTTTTTATCCAGCTCAGCAAGTTAAAGCTGTTGATTTGACTAATTTTTTAAGTCACTGGAAATAAACTTTCTAAAAAATAATTTCTAGTACTTCTTCAATAGATGTTAGGCCTTGCTTAAGTTTGGTTACACAATTTGATCTAAAAGGAGTAAACATTCCTTTTGTCTTGGCTTTAAGTTCGTTAAGACTTACATTATCGTGGATAGCCATTTTCATCTCATCAGTAAACTCAACCAATTCGTAGATGCAGACTCGACCTATATAGCCAGTGTGCTTACATTCATTACAGCCACAAGCGGAATAAATTTCTTTCGGCATCTCAATATCAAGGTCATCTTTTACAATCTGCCACTTTTCCTTTGGGGTTTGAACCTTGGTTTTACAGTGTGGACAAAGTTTTCTAACAAGTCGCTGGGCCATAATCGCTTTGAGTGACGAGTTTATAAGAAAAGTAGGAAGCCCTAAATCGATTAATCTCTGAATTGAAGCTAGCGCACCATTAGTATGAAGTGTTGAAAAAACCAAATGTCCGGTTAGAGATGCTTGTATGGTCGCATCTCCTGTCTCATGGTCTCTAATCTCTCCAACCATGATAACGTCTGGATCTTGTCTTAAAAATGTTCGGATGGCATTGGCAAATGTTAAATCGACTTCAGGTTTAACTTGAACCTGGTTGAATGAATCCATAAAAATTTCAATCGGATCCTCAATAGTACAAACGTTAACTTCCTCAGTGGCCAGGATATTCATTGAAGAGTACAGGGTAGTTGTTTTACCCGAACCGGTTGGCCCTGTTACAATAATAAGTCCTTGCTTACTGTTGATGAGTCGCAGCCACTTATCATGATCTTCTTGTGAAAAATCCACAATATCCAGTGAGTCTCTATTTACCGTTTGATCAAAAATCCTCATGACTATTTTTTCGCCATTAGGAGTTGGAATAGTCGATACACGAAGCTCAATACGTCTGTCGCTTTCTAGAAACCTTTTAATTCGTCCATCTTGAGGCTTTCTCTTTTCATCAATTTTTATATTAGCGAGGATCTTAATCCTAGTGGTCACGCCCAACATGGCCGTAGGGTCCATACGGTAAACGGTACGAAGTTTTCCATCTACTCTAAAGCGAATCTGTGCCATTCCTTTTTTAGGTTCAAGGTGAATGTCACTCGCTCTTTCGTTCAGCGCATAGTTCATAATC
>CAYGQW010000137.1:7911-8579 GCA_964352175.1 uncultured Halobacteriovorax sp. | reverse complement strand
CTTCCATTGGGACCAATTAAAAGCACCTTATCCGTTTTATCGACTTTTAGGCTTAACTGACCAAAAACGATATTTTGCCTATAGGATTTAGAAATATTTTTTAACTCGATCAACTTACAACCTTTAAAAAGATATTTATTAGATTACAATAACTTAGAATATAGGAATAAAGATAATTTTATTAAGGTTTTTAGATCTTTAGTGTAAGATTAATCTATGAAAGAAAATAAGAAAAAAGCAGACAAGAAGCCTTATGTTAAGCCAAAAGTAGAATCAGAAGAGTTAATGGCTTTTGCTGCGACTTGTAATGGAAGTTCAAACGGTGGCAGAAAAGCCTCAGCTCTTCCTCCTGCAGAATGTCGCGCCAACCGTCTCAGTTCCTAAATGAGCCAGCTCAATAATAACGAGTTATTAGACAAAAAGCGCAAGCTGATTAATTTGAACCTTTCAACTAAGTCGTTTGAGTTAGAAATTGATTTTATATATCACGATATACCAATCAAACTTCAAACTGATTCCCTTGAGCTAGTAAATTGTATTCGTGAGTACTTTCCAAAATCGTGGCAAAATTCCAAAAAAAATTTACCAAAATTCACGATTCATCATTATACTCCACAAAAGTTTAATATTTCATTACTCGAGTTTGAAAATGAAGAATCTCAAGATTG
>CAYGQW010000137.1:0-7901 GCA_964352175.1 uncultured Halobacteriovorax sp. | reverse complement strand
GTCTGACTGAAAGTAATGATCATTACGAATATGCCTTTCAAAGAGATTTTGCTGCCAAAAGAGAAATTTCTAAAAATGAATCAATTCAAGTTAAGGCCATATTTGATGCCAGAGTTGATGATGGGTTCTTTAATTTTTTTCGTTGGCTAATATGCAGAGAACTTATTCGTGAAAATAAAGCAATTCTTCACAGTAGTACCATTCTAGGAAAAGATGGAAAGGCTTATGTTTTCCTAGGCCCGAGTGGTGCCGGAAAGACAACAACTTGTATCAATGCTGAAGATCGATTGATTCTTGGTGATGACATGAACGCGCTAGTGATCAAAGACGGTAAAGCCTATATGCAAGCTGGCTCTATTGGGGGAAGGTTTGAGCCTCAAGTTGAAATAGATAACCTTTTTGAGATTAAAGGGTTTTACTGGCTCAAGCAGAGTCAAAAACTTGATCTCAAAGAGCTTTCTAAAGTAAAAGCAAATCAGTTACTTCTAGTCAGCCTAGCTAATATTTTTTGGGATAACTCAGATCCTAATTTTAATGATAAAGCTCTAGAGCTCTGTCAAAAGGTTGTTTCACAGCATTCTTTTTATGAACTTGAACTGCAAAACAATAGTTTATTTTGGAAACTCATTGAGCCAAGTGATTTTCAAATAAAGCTTAATGGTCTTAGTATGTATCCAACCTTTATGGATAAGGAGCAGCTCACTATTACCAAGTCCTACACATTAGAGACTGGTCAGGTCTATCTTTATCTCGACAGCGAAAACCAATTAACAATTCATCGTCTAATAGACCTAGAAAATATGATTTTCAAAGGAGACAATTCGACCGTCTTTGAAAATATAGATCAAAGTAGAATTATCGGAATGGTCATTTGGCCTAAGATAAAATTTAAGAAGCTTACTGCTACCCTATCAAATTTAAGTTCTATTAATTCAAATAAATTGACAAGAATATTTGCTAGGTTACTTTTAAGGTTTACTCGACTTTAGCCATAGTAAATTATACTTCAGATTCGTTAACCAGCTGTCTTTGACTATATTTTTTAGGAATAGGTACTTAACTGCTCGCTGATTAGTGTTGAATAGAAATGGTAAGTCGATGAGTTTTTGATAGCGTCCCTTATAATTAGGACAAATTGGCTTCCAGTGCTGATTTACTGCACCAATGACATACTTAAAAGATTTTTCAACTCTCCACTCTTTTGCAATTTTCAAACATGTATCCCACTTAATTTCAGGATACTTCTCGATTAATAAAGCAATATCAATGAACCAGTACAACTTAAGCATAGTATGTTGAAAGCAATAGTGAGTGCATAAATAAACGAGTCTCTCTTCAAGCGCTAGTTGATTAAAACCAATATTGTTTTTTTCTATTTTATATTTAAAAGATTCTTGGTGATAAAATAACTTAGTATGAAGTTCAATGGTCACTTGCACTCCATTAACTTGTTTATACATCTCTAACTTATGTTGATCTCCATACCATTTTGAATCTTTGTTGGAAGAAAACCCCTGTGAGCTTAAAAAGTTTATCACTTTTTCAAACTTTGATGGCGTTACCAAAAGATCAATATCGCTCATAAATCTGAGAGCTATATCGTCTTTATAGAGATCACAAAGGTGGTTAATACCCTTTAGAGTTACTAGCTCTTCATCGATATTAATTAATTCCTCTCTTAAGCTAGACATCAGTTCAAGATAGGTCTTATTTTGAAGCCACTGCTTTAAGTAAATACTTTTAGCAAAGGCTATATCTTTGAGTCCTACTTTTTCTGAATACTTAAAAGCGATTCCCCAGATAGCATGGTGATTGACAAGATCAAAACGCACCGCATCCAACGATGTAGCTAAGAAGCCCAATATATTGGTCGATAGGTCCATGATATGAGTATAATCTATGACTATGAATCCCAAAATTAAAACTCAAATTTCTTGGCAATTAATTGGTGATGAGGTTCTGATTATGGACACTGTTTACCAAAAAAAGGCTCATACACTTAACTCAACAGCTTCATTTGTTTGGCAGCACTGCACAGGCGAAAATACCTTAGATCAAATTACTCAGTTACTCATAGAGCAATACGATGTCCCACAAGAGCAAGCTTCAAGTGACATATCAGAAGTACTCTTGCATTTGAAATCTTTAGATTTATTAGAAAGCTAAATGAAAGCTGAAGACTCAATAGTTTTTCAATCAATAAAAAAAGCGAATGATCTTTTTCAGCCATTATTTGCAACATTAGAAATTACCCAAATTTGTAATCTTGCCTGTAAGCACTGCTATAATTTTGATCGAACAGTTCCGCTAAAAGCAGATCAAAAAACAAATTTCATGCCTCTAGTTGATGTACTTCATTGCATGGACGAGCTGCGATCTGTAGGTTCATTATGGCTCAATCTTAGCGGTGGAGAACCTCTAACCCATCCTGATATTCTCTTCATCATACAAGAAGCAAAAAAGAGAAATTTTATCGTTCGGCTAAAAACCAACGGACTTCTCCTCAATCAATCAATGGCAGAAAAACTGAAACAAGTTGGCCTAGATGCAGTTGAAATAAGTTTATATGGTCAAAACGAAGATACCTACAAACAGATCACTCAAAAAATTGGCCATACTCAAACAATCAATGCGCTTTCATTCGCTGTTAAAATGGGTTTTGACACTAGCGCCAGCATTATTCTACATAAATATAATGGTGATCAGTTACAAGCTATGATTGATCAAGTTTTAAAGACTAAAGCTCAATTTCAAGTCTCTACCGAAATAACATCCCGCTATGACGGCACTCATACGTCTCAGGATTATAAGCTTTCAAGCACGCAGATGAGCACCTTATTGGAATCACACCCGAATCTGTTTATGTATGAGAATGTTGAGCATGCCTTACAATGTAGTTGTGCAAAAACGGTCATCGCTATTGGTTATGATGGATCAATTTATCCATGCATTGGAGCACCGATACTAGTAGGTCATATAAAAGATGCCCCCCTCTCCGATACTTGGTCTAATTCAAAAGTTTTTAACGATATTCGCGGACTAAAGCAGAAAGATTTCAAAGAGTGTCAATCATGTAGTTTCCTTGATTTTTGTTCAAGGAGTTCGGGTTCTATCTATGCTAACACTGGAAACTATACCGGTTGTGACCCACAAACTTTAGAAGTGGCAAGGCTCAGAAGTCATAAAGCCAACTCAACTGGTTAATATAATTTGATCCTTACTGGTCTATTGCATTAATTTAAGTGTAAGATTTAGAAATGGATAAAACCCCAATAAGATTCATCCATGTTGATCAAGACTTTGCCCTAAGTGGTGATGGAGTTAAGGTCGGAACTACAGCATACACTCATGCTGCTATTATGCGTTCATTAATGCGTTTAAAAGATCTATGTAACGATAACGTGCTTTCTAAGGTTCCAGGGATTGAGAGTAATCTTGCCGCTATAGTGATCACTCAGCATGAGCTTTACAGCCAACTTCTCTTAGTCAATTCTAACGACATTACTGATGAAGAAGCATTTGAAGAGCGGTTGATTCAAATCGAAAAAGAGAATGCGAATTCAAGTCTAAATATCAGTGGTGCCAGTCAAAGAGTTTTTCCACGCTATAAAACAGAAATGGAAATGGTTGTTAAAATTAACGATCTTGAATACTTTAGTAAATGTTCAAATATTTCTCTTGATGGTGTGTGCTTATCAATTGATGGTGAATCTATCGTAAAAGGTGGCGATCAAGTTGAGATGATCATGAAGGGAAAGTCACTGGAGTTAAAACTAAAAGGAAAGGTCAGCTGGGCCTTTAATAATAACGAGGTAACTCAAGCCGGGATTTTATTGCACTTTTCTGAAATTGAAGCCCTAACACCTTGGCTTAAAATCATAACGGCACTTCATCTAAGACAACACCCAAGTCAAAGTATATAGCTCTTCATCAGCTCATCAAATTGTTCATCAATCGTTCCATTAAGATCTCTTACAAACTCAACGGCTTTCGTTCGTTTTAGACACGTTTCTAAATCTAGAATGGCAGCTTCAATAGCTTTAGCAAACATCTGATCATGTGATGGTTCATAACAAAAGGCACGATCATTATTGACTAATTCTCCTGCTCCTCCAAGTCCAGTTGATAGGACAGGAAGACCATTCGCCATCGCCTCTACAATCACTCTGCCAAATGGCTCCGACTTAATTGATGAATGTATGAGAATATCAATAGTAGAATAGATAGTATTTAGTGGCATCAATCCAGCAAATATAACTTTAATAGATTTTAACTTATCAGCGATTTTCACCAAAGAATCTTTATAGCCGGAGTGGTTACCTGCCGTAAGATAGATATCCTCACCGTAGAGATAAATTTCTTTAACTCCCAGCTCAACAAATCTAGATTCATTTCGAACTAGCATCCATAGAACATCATGTTGTCCTTTCCATGGTGTAAGCATTGAAGCGATACCAATACTTCCATTAAAAGATTTTTTGTCACAGGCGGTCTCTTTTATTTCCGGCGGACTGTTGTAAAGAGTATATGTCTTAATACTTTCATACTGTTGATTGAAGTCATTGGTGACAGAAAACGAGTTAGCAACAAACTCTCTTTTAAACGGGACTACTTTATCTAAAAGTTTACTTAATAAAGATGACTTAGGGAAATAATCTCTAAGGTGCCACCAAAGAGTACCCTTCCATTTTTTGATCATACATAAACAATAGAACAATGCACCGACTTTATTACCATTTAACCAAATGATGTCAGCATCAAGAAGCGGCATTTTTCTAATTCGAAATAATGCATAAATAAAACTTAGAAGTAGAGGGAACTTTGAAAAACTTGAGCTTCTGGAACTTTGATAATAATAACCCGAAACTCTAAACCTTGAGATTTTACTTTTTGGCAGCAGCGCTAAAACTTTTTGTTCGAGCAATGGATCTTTACTTAGAATTGGAATCCAAACTGTGACCTGTGCATAATCAGGAAGCTTAGCGAGAGAATCGATAAAGCTTCTCTCAGCACCACCCAACCTATCTGTATTAAAAACAGCAAAAACTCTCACGACAATAGCCCGGCAAAAAGAGACGCATAATCTTTAGAGTTATGGTTGCTAACAGTATGGTCATAGCTATTTTGTGAAATATCTTCGTATTGAGCTTTTGCCAAAGACCACCAAGATTCAATGGATTGGTCGTCGATACTATCTAAAAGCCAGCCAGTTTTTCCATCATGAATTGATTCGATAAGTCCTGCCTGTCTTAAGCCAACCGATGGTGTTCCAAAGCGTGCAGCCTCAAGAGGTGTTAGGCCAAAGCCTTCGAAGTTTCCACGTTCAGACTGATCAAGCGAGAAAATCAAATTAAAATGACTTCCTCGATAAATATCATCTCTTTGATCATCTCTAACAATTTTACAATTGATCTTGATTATTTCTGAAGAGTAATCACCAGGACCCAATCTTAAAGTAACTTTTTTATTTGCTACTTTTGATAAGATCTCAGCAAATCTAATTGTTCCTTTAATATTTTTATGGGGAACATCTCTAGCAAAACAACAAAGTCTTATCTCATCAACACCATCAAGCGGTTTAATCACTGGTCTATGGATATCACTAAGATCTATTCGATTAGGAAAAATAATATCTCTTTCATAGTTAGCCTTTAGTCCCAAGCGGCAAGCCGTTTCAAATGAAAACTGTGAAATGAAAATATTGGCCTTGGCTTGTTCAATACATTTATTAACATAGGGTTTAGTTAAGTTTTTGAGCAATTTAGTTGCTATATTTTTTGAGTACGTTAGTAGCTCAGCTCCATGAATGAGGTTAATAGACCTAGCTCTATCCTCTTTTGACAGCCAGACAGTAGGCCAGTAATGAGAATGAATAAGGTTGGTATGATAAGGCTTAACTAGTCGAGTAATTTGTTTCGGTTTAGTCCAAAGTCCTACTTCGACATCTGCACCATTTGCTCTTAAGGCATCAACGACGGCCTTAGAAAGCGTAGCTATCCCTCCTGGCTTACTTGGAGGATACTCAGGTGTTGTTAGCAATATGCTTTTATTTTCAAGTAGCATAACCGACCTAGAATCGAGTTGTTCTACTATGATTGTAACTTTTTATATGTCACAATAACAGTCATGAATTTTACAGCAAATGATGTTATCGAATCTGCCAAAGCCTCTAAAGGAGGTTCAAGCGATGCTATTCATGATGGTGTTCTAAAGATTATTAAATCAAAGGGTTCAACTACTGGATCACTACTTGATCTTGGTATGGGACAGGGAACCTTTCTAAAAAAAGTTCAAATTGCATTACCCTCACTTGATTGCTTTGGTAGTGATGCTGCTGATTATGGTATTCCAGATGGTCTTAAGCTTGAAAAACATTATATTGGTGATTTTAATCAAAAGTTAGAGATCGATCGGCAGTTTGATATTGTTTGTGCCATTGAGGTTATAGAACATCTACGCGATCCAAGGCATTTTATAAGTCAGCTTGAAGATATCACAAAAGTCGGTGGAACTATTATTGTAACAACACCGAATAATGAAAGTATTACGTCATTAATCTCTTTCATTTTCAGAGGCTACTTTACTGCTTTTTCTCCAAATAATTATCCCGCCCATATAACTCCTCTGACTGAGTATCATCTTAAGCAAATGATTCGTGAGACAAAGAGCTTAAGACTTGAGCAAGTTCATTATTTTAATAACGGACGAATCCCTGGCTCAGCAGCAAAATGGCATAACCTAATTCCTTTCCTAAGAGGAAAAAGATTTTCTGATAATTTTGTTTTAGTTATTAAAAAGAACTGATTAAGCGGCTTCTTTGTCTTTCTTAATTTCTTCTTCACTTATTTCCATTTCAAAACTAATGTCATCCATAAAATCAGCTGGAATAATCATGACATCTTTTTGTCTTATAGCATCCATAATATAAGTTAGAGGTCTTGTTGCTGAATCTTTGCGATTCCAAAAGCTGTAACCGATAGCAATATTAAATGATACATAGCAAAGTGCTCCTGTCCAAAATGCTATAATGGGATAGCCTTTTGAGGTAGCCCATACCATTGCCAATTGAGTTACTAAGTGAAAACTTGCGATGATTGTGGCTGAGTGACTTGCACTCAGGCCATGATAATCACCTAAAATATGGTGAATATGTAGTCTATCTCCTGTAAAAGGTGATCGACCTACGAGTAGTCGTCTAAAAAAACTTACCCCAAGCTCTATTATCGGTAGTAACAGACCAAAAGCCGACATATGAACCAGCTTCCATGCACTCATCGTTTCAAATTTTAAACTTAGAGATGTGTAAGATACAAAACATAAAAGCATCATCGCCAGGCCAATGACTCCCCCACCTATTTCACCCAAGTGTATTTTTGATGGTGCACGGTTGAACCACCAAAAAGCAAGCATTGGAGAAGCAAAGATTGCTGCAAAGACTCTTACTGACCACAAGTCGAATATTGAGCCCAAAACAAAATAGCTAAGGCAACTAACTAGAACTGTTTTTGGTGATATCGTATCAATACCATCAAGTAAATTGGTGCCGTTAAATGCAGCAAAGCCACAAAAGAAGAGAGCGTTAAAGAAAATAAGAGATTGTTCATCTCTTAAATAAAATGCGCAAAAATTAGCAAAAATATAAGAAGCAATAAATTGACCACCAAGCTTTGCAAATGGTCTTAGTTCTTTCTTATCATCGAGGTAGCCGAGTATTGCGAGTATTGCTCCCGTAACTCCAAAGCTGACCATATGATAATAACTTGCTTTACCTTTTAAAACGAGAAATCCCATACCAAAGAGGATGGATAGATAAATAACTGAGACACCTAAAAGTATAGCGCCAGTCACAGATTTTCGAGCAGGTACGATAAGACCGCTAACGACTCCCTTGTTTTTTGCAA
>CAYGQW010000136.1:0-8600 GCA_964352175.1 uncultured Halobacteriovorax sp. | reverse complement strand
ATGAAGGCTGTTAACGTGTGCATATTTATCCTCCGACCCTGTGCGTTTTGAAAGTATATTGCAACTCTCAATTGCATGATGCCATATCCGACTGGTTGCGTCAAGATATAAAATTGCATAAAGAAATAATTTTGCAATCCGATAGGATAATTAAGGGCTTATAGGCCTCAAATTTGGACCGGGGGTCCCAAAATGGCAGAATTTAATCGAGATAAGTTAGAAATGTTCCTAGGTGCAGTACGTAAGTATATGCAAATACGTGGACCAATGACTCAAAAGGATCTTGCAGACATCACTAATATTGGTGTCTCGACCATGAGTCGCTTCCTTAATCTAAAAACTAGTGAATTAAACGCGCAATTAATAGCGAAAATTGTCGCTAAGCTGGCCATCCCACTTCACGAAATTATTGAATTTGTCGAAGAGGACTATACGGAACACTTTGTACGCTTAGTGAAATTTTACCGTGAAGAAGAAGAAGCTGGAGCACCGATGCCAGAAGATTCTGGGCCTGCTCCTGAAGAGTTTGAAGAGGAGTTACCACTAGATGACGATGAGTATCTCGATGCTCTTGGAACTTCGGGAACAGCACAAAGAAATGCTTCGGCAAAAATTAATGTCGGTGGAAAGCAAAGAACAATTAGTTTTCAAGCTGATCAGGGAGCAAGAAACTCTCAAGGTACTTTAAGAGAGAGACTGCAAAATCTTTCAGCGAGGCAAAAAGCATTTTTAACAGATTTTTTAAACCTTGATAGTGATGGAAGAGATTTGATTGTTGATTTAGGAAAAAACGTTATTAGCTATTTAAGGCAAAAGGGCATGGAGCTTTGAAGTTAATTTTTGCTATCATATATTTACTATTTTCAAGTTCAATCTTTGCAACGCCAAAGAAAGTTGAAATAGTTTTCTTGTCTGAACCAAAAGGTAGCTCTCTAGTAAGGCCAGTCTGGAACCCTTTGGTAAATATATCTGCTAATGATTATGAAAAAGATTGTGTGAAAACAGGTGATGGATGTTTTCATCCCCAGCTTGGATATATTCCAGATGATAAGCCTAAGAGTGAGGTCGTTAAACCTAAGTCTTTTCAAGTTAAAACTTTTAATAGCGATGATGTAAACTTGGTTGAATGTCGAGAAGGCGAATACTTTGATATATTCTGTGGTAAGGCAAAGCAAGAGGCTCGATTGGGAAATGAAGTTGAAGTATGGATTGATACTTCGGCATCCCTCAGAAAAATGGACTACTCAGCAGATCCCAGTCGTTGTGTTAGGCGAAGCTTTGTTGAAAAGTTGCAGTCAGATTGCAAAGCAAATAAATTGGCAGTGATGACATATGACACATCAATAAAATTATTAAGCTCCAATGAGGGTTTATGTCAAAACTATGGCTCAAATGATATTGATCGCCTGATAAAGTGGATCAAGGCTTCAGAGGCTAACTATCTCTTTATTGTCACTGATATTGATGAGCTATCTCGAGAATTGAGAGATTATCTCGATTCTATAGGGGCAACTTATCATGGTAGCGAGGTGAAAAGTATGACCGTCCATGATTTGGATAACTTCGTAAGTATTGTCAAAAAACAATGTAGCTAAGTATATTGGCTAGATGAAATTCCAAAAACTAATTGAATGGTCTAAGCGTGAATATAATCATCTTCCATGGAGGCAGGATCGTTCACTATATACAACGTTAGTTTCAGAAATAATGTTGCAACAAACAACAGTTGCAACTGTCATGAAAAAATTCAATCCCTTTTTAAAAAAGTTTCCAAGTATAGAGTCTCTTGCTAAAGCTAGTGAAGATGAAGTGTGCATAGAATGGAAAGGTTTGGGCTACTATAGGAGAGCACGAAGTCTTAGAGCGGCGGCTGTTTCTATTGTTAATGATTGCGGTGGGGAGTTTCCAAGCGAGCGCGAAGAGTTAAAAAAATTATCAGGTATTGGTGATTATACAGCAAGTGCGCTAGTAGCAATTGGAATGAATGAACCTGAGATTGCAGTTGACGCAAATATTGAAAGAGTTCTGTCTCGCTTATTTGGAATTGGAGAAATGAAAGGATTGCATTTACAGCGAGCGGTCAGAAATTTGTATTTTGAAGAATCATTGATCCACAATGAAATTTCTCCAAGAGAGCTTAACGAAGCTTTGATGGACTTAGGTCGTGTTTATTGTCAGGCCAGACAAGCTGACTGTCTAAATTGCCCAATTAATACAGATTGCATTGCTCGCATGAGTGGCGATCCCACTGCCTTTCCACAGTTAGATGAAAATAGTAAAGAAAAAGAGAAACACCATATCACTTTGATTCGAGTTGTTGATATTGATCAAAATGGAAGAATTGCAGGAATTGAAAGAAGCAGCGACGAATGGCTATCAGGTCAGATTGATTTACCAACATTTGTTCTTGAGTCAAGTCAATCCGACTTCAATCGTTACCCCAAGTGGAGTGGTCCTGTTCCAAATGAGCTAATGAAACTAAAGTCTTCTATTACGAAATATACATTTCAAAATATAATTATTTCAAATAAGACGACTGATTTCGCCTTTTATGATCTTAATGAAAAAGCGGTTAACTTTTCCTCTGTCGCCCTGAAGATTTTAAGAAAGCTTTCGATGGTTTAAAATAAACTATGCGTATTTTAATATTAATTTCCTGTTTGCTTAACTTTTGCCTTCAGGCTCAAGAGATGGGTCCAAGAAAGTCTTGGCAAATGATTGGAAGTGTTCTGAAGGTGTCCGAACAGGAAGATACTTTGTTGTTCAATAAGGGATATGAAGACGGTGTTGCCAGAGGGGACCATGCTTGGTTTTGGACTCATGATCAAAAAGGATTTAGAGCTGAATGTATCCAAATTAGTGAATCACGATCTATCTGGCAGATTTATCGAATAGAAACAGAGGGACTTTTAAAGGCCGATACTGCTTTTCTTGCACGCCAAGCTACAAAACCTATATTCGTTCCTTCCCCAGAAGAATCTGATCGGTTATGATTTTCATATGATACTAAGAATTTTAACTTTGCTTTGCATGTTTCCGAGTGTTTCCCTCGGTCTTGTGCGAGGTGAGAATATCGAAGTCAAGGTTCTGAACCTTTCTGGTAAGCAAATGGTTACTTCTAGAGGTGGCGCGGATGCTGTTTTTAGAGGTGAGTTTGTTCGAATTATGCAAGAAGGTCGATACAAAGGTAGAGCGATTGCAATTCAAGTGCTTTCGGATGTAACACAATGGGCTCTTTATTATCAGTATGAACCCATTAGCTATGCTTTTCCAGTTACGCTTAAGCCATCGTCACCTCATCAAATACCGTCTGAAGAAAAAAGCGTGATGAATTTCATCCAAATGGATACAGCATTTTTACAAAGCTATTCACCAAAAGTCGTGCAAAACAAAAATATAGAAAGCAATGAGGATCCTGAGCAAAAAAAAATTGAAGCACAATATGAATCAGCGGCCAGGTACGATGAAAGTATAGCTAAAGATACGACTATCAAACTCGAAAACAATTTAGATGATATAATTGAAAGTGAGTCATCGTATTTTGACGGATTTAGTGGAAATGTGTCCGTTTCACCTTATAGTATTCAGAGACTTAATAACGCTAAATCTATTTTTTACAGCGTGGGTCTTTCCTCTAGAGGGAAAAACGAAGCATCTTTTTACTATAGTTATAATACAGACAGACAAACTGACGTATTTAATAACCAAGTATTTTCAAGCTCAGCCTATAATGCATCTCTAACATTTGACTTAAACAGATTAACTGAGAATCTGACCTTGTTTTCTTTCAATACTTATCAAAGACAAAGATTTGGCGGGATTTATCCAATTAGAATGTTAGTTAATACAGGGCCAGTTGGACTAAAGTATAGATTTCTAGATACACCAATATGGATGGAGAAAATTGATGTTAGTTATGTCCCTGTGATCGATTATAGAAAGTCAGATGTACAATTTTTTGACTTTGATACATTTGAACTTAAAACGAGACAGGAAACAAGAACTGATATTAGGCATTCTTTTAGATTTAGAGTCTTTACTAATTTTATGGAAAGCAAACTTAATATTAACTATTTGTTATTCTTTAGACCATTACAAAAAATCAAAGATAAGAGTATCAGTCTCAATGATTCAAAGTTCGAATCGAATATTACTGTCGCTTATAACCTCACTCAAGCAATATCTTTTTCCTATCAGAATATTCTTACTAAAGACATAACATTGACAGAAATATCAAATATTCCTGCCACAAATATGATTCAGAATATTTCACTAAATTATAGTCTCGAATTTTAGTCTATGAGTCATAATGATATGTTTAAAAGGTAGTTTCTTGACTGGAACAATCAATTGATATTTGCGAGAATTTGAGTTGAATATTCACTCTGAGATAAAGGGTGAGATAGACATAAGACAGACGGATTATGTAAGATAAATCAATCCCTAAATAGACTTCATGAATGGAATTGTTGATACAATGAGAAATACAAAATTAAAAATTATCGTACTAACAACTCTCTTTGCTTCTTCTATTTTTGCACAATCAGAAAAAGAAGTGAATTATCTAGCTGAATATACACCACCTTTAAAAAATCTTGAAATTTCACCTAAAAGTAATAGTCGTTTAAGCCTGTTTGCATCAGGTTCAATGCTTCCAGATGACTTTGGTGATACTAAAGACCTAGAATTCCAATATGCCTTAAGATTAAAAAATAATTACAATTTTGAATCAATGATCGGTCAGGGAAAAACTGTAAATAATATATCCTCTGACCTAGCAGTAGTACCAGAGACACAACAGTTGGATTACTTTTATCTAGGATTGGGTCTATCGCTTGAGTCTACACATTTGCGTGATTTGCTAAACTTTAGAAGAATACAGGAAGTGATGAGATTCTATCTTACTTATTATGTTGCAGATTATGCAGCTGAGGATAATGCATCTGGATTTGGAGCTAGGTTTGACCTTGTTCTTAATTATGTATTAAGTGAGAAACTAAGCTTGGATTTATTATTGTCTCAAGGATTTACCAACTTTAGAATTACTCAGACAGAAACATTAATAAGCGGAACTCAAAGATCATTTTATACATATTGGACCAAAGCTGGTTTAGGAATAAGTATATATTTTTAGGAAAATATGTTTTTGAAATTAATAACTTTATTCTTATTTGCAAGTACGATGCTAAATGCAGAGACTATATCTGGAAAAATTAAAGCCAAAAATGGTAGTCTTGAAAATTATACCGGTTACGTAGTTTACATAAAAAAAGTACCTGAAAAAACAGCAACACAAACTAGAAATTCAAAGATCTTTGTTATGAACCAAGTCGATAAGGAGTTTTCACCGGCATATCTTGCAATATTTAAAAATGATAAGGTAGATTTCAAGAACTCAGATGATGTCTTTCATAATGTATTTTCCTTAGACCCAGATTATAAGTTTGATTTAGGTGCTTTTAAGAAAGATCAAAGTTTTAGTGACGATTTAAAGACTAAAACCAAAAAAACAGATACGACAATAGAGTTTAAGAAGGCTGGTGTGGCCAATATATATTGTAATATGCACCATGGAATGGTTGCTAAAATTCTAGTCTTTGATCACATTTTTTTTGCTAATGTAAATAAAGATGGATCTTTTGAGATGACTAAGCCTGAGATTGATAAGTTTGACTTGGTATTAGTTGGGCCAAGAATCGAATCAGATACTGAAGTTATAACTTCCCTTGCAAAAGAAACAAAAAATATAGTAATTAGTTTCAATCCAATTGAAGACATAGAGGTTGATGAACATAAGAATAAGCATGGTTTAGATTATTCAAGTGGAAGCGGTGATATAGATGAACTTGACCTTTATTAACTCAATAGGGAGAAGTTCATTCCAATTGCTAACATTAGCAAATTCTACAATCGTTCTTGTTATCATACTTAGTTACAATATTTGGTTGTACAATAGCTCAAAGAATGATGTGGAATTTTTTGTTGAACAAGACTTGGCACAAAAAGAAAGTCTAACATTAGAATTAATAAATCAAAAAAGATCAGAAATTGATAAAATCGCCAACATCATCATCGATACCGCAGTTATTAAAAGTGCAATTCGCACAAATCATCTACCAACGATTATCGATACAGTTAAAAGCATTAAGGCCCAGTACTCTGTCGCATTTGCCGCCATTCTAAAGGGAAAACAAATCATAGCATCAAGTCATGATGTTGAGATAATTCAAGAACTAACTCGAGGTCGGATAATCGGATTGACCAAATATATAGATGAAGGTGTTCAGTATTCTTTTGTTATTGGCCTAGATATTACAAATGATGATTTATATGGATGGAAAAAAATAACTCGTGCAGATTATATATTAAAGTCGAATGGCTTAGTAATGAGTACAATTCCGACGAAGTCAGTTGTAATAGAAAATATTAAGACAAAATTTTATGATAAAAAACTAAGTCTTTTTAATGATTCGATCGAAATTTCTATACTTACCGAAAAAGCGACTTTTTGGAAGCCGTTTAATCGCAAAAGAAACACTCTGGTTATTCTTGGAGGAGTATTTTTTATATTGGGTATTATACTGAGCTTTCTAATCTCTTATTTGTTCTTTTTTGTCATGAACAATGAAGACAACACAATTTCAAAAACAGACTTCCAAGAAATGATTAGGAAAATTCAGCTGGTAAAGAACTTTGATAAAAATTGATGAAACCCTAAAGTCTTGGATAAAGTTGGGGCTTCAGTATCCACTTCATTATAGTGCGGCACTTGTGGCCGCAATAATCGCCTTGCTATTAAGCTCAATGCAACCGGCTTTACTGAAAGTACTTATAAATGCAATTTTAGATCAAAGTGAATCTGATCATATTAAAGCAATTATCGCCTTTATGACGGTTGGAATATTAATCTCCTTTGCTTTTGAAGCTATTCAGGTTGCTATCGCTCACCGTTTTAGACTTGAGATTGAAGCAAGGTTGAGAAGTGCATACTTGTATGTATCTAATATTTTAACAGATGATCAGAAAAACAGAGCTGTAAGAAGAGGGATTTATCAGATAACACAAATTTCCGTATCTCTTACACTTGATTTAGTTATTATTATAATCAACATCATGTTGATTTCATTCTTTATGATGCTAGAGAATATGACATTAGGGTTAAGTGTTATAGCTTTAAGCATCTTGGCTTTAGTTAGTAACCAGCGAATCGTTAAAATTTTAGCAAGAGTATCCGGCTATAAAGAGGATATAAAGAGTAGAGTTCTTAATACACAAAACAATCCTGAGAGATACCAACGATTAACAACTAATATTCAACGTTTTGATAGAAATATACTTAAGTTGGAAACTTTGGCAGCGCTTCTAAACACAGTAACATTCAAGCTCTCGCCAATCGTTTTTATTTTAATGTTGCATCTAAGAGGAGTAAAAGACGTCGCTTCAATATCAACGATCTTTCTTTATCTGGGTATGTTGCAAAAACCATTTATGAAATTATCATATCTGCTAAAAGAGTACTCAATTTCTCGAGCTCAGACGGAGCTAATTGAAAATGAAATTATTCTTGGGCTTAAGCTAACTAAGGTTGAAAGTTTGTTTCCATGCGGTGCGATCTATTTGGGGCAAACTCATGTAGAGCAACAAATCAATAAAGAGATTAAGGATAATTCCATATTGATCATC
The DNA here is from genome assembly GCA_964352175.1 of uncultured Halobacteriovorax sp. Classification (GTDB taxonomy): domain Bacteria; phylum Bdellovibrionota; class Bacteriovoracia; order Bacteriovoracales; family Bacteriovoracaceae; genus UBA4207. The sequence goes on along the minus strand of CAYGQW010000136.1, from coordinate 917 downwards.
AACAAGAGTCTGCCATCAAAAAATGAGCTTGCATTATTAGCAGACTTTATTTCTTTAAATTCAATATCAAAAAGAGTCCTTGTGGTTGGCCATATGGATTATCATAATTTGTGCCATTTTAAATATAATGGAAATCGATGCGATGTCATAGTAGGTGCAAATGAATAATCATTCATTTGAGCTTCTAAAATTGCTTCTATTATGGCTGTTGTGTTTTATTGGCTTTATAATTTATAGCTATTTTGTAATTGTAGGATATGAATATGATGGTAAAACATTTTTTGAGCTAATTGTTTTTTAACTCAATCAATAAATTAGAATGCATCATCATCTGCTTCAAAATAATAAGCAGCATTAAAAAGAGGGAGATTGTATCTTACCTCTAATAGTATTATTGAATTCTCTTTAACCTTCCACCGCAAGCAGGTAAGTTTTTAAGCAAAGGATTCTTACAGTCAAATTGTATTGAAGTAGGCGTACTTGCTGGTGCGCGATTAACGCTAGGTTGCTGTTGGGGAGAAGCTTGAGCGGCTTGTTGTTGAGCTCGTTGAGCAGCGGCAGCTTGTGCGGCTGCGACTTGAGCTGCTTGTTGTTGAGCTAGTTGAGCGGCTTGTTGTTGAGCTCGTTGAGCAGCTGCAGCTTGAGCTGCTTGTTGTTGAGCTAGTTGAGCGGCAGCGGCTTGCGCTGCTTTTTGTTGAGCTTGTTGAGCGGCAGCAGCTTGCGCCGCTTGTTGTTGAGCTTGTTGAGCAGCAGCGACTTGCGCTGCTTGTTTTTGTGCTCGTTGAGCGGCAGCTGCTTGCGCTGCTTGTTGCTGTGCTCGTTGAGCAGCGGCAGCTTGCGCTGCTTGTTGTTGTGCTAGTTGAGCGGCAGCTGCTTGCGCTGCTTTTTGTTGAGCTAGTTGAGCTGCAGCTGCTTGT
>CAYGQW010000135.1:1973-8618 GCA_964352175.1 uncultured Halobacteriovorax sp. | reverse complement strand
CCTTCTTCGCCAACACCTTCAAAGGTATTAGGGCGAGTTCTAGGCTTCCAGATACCAGCTCTAAAGATGCTAATATCGCTATTTTTTTTGAGTTCATGAGCTGTTTTGATAACCTGATCTTCTGTTTCAGCCGAACAAGGCCCAGCAATAACTAATGGTTTTTTTAGATTAGGGATCCATTTTGATAGAGGTACGATATCTAGTTTCATAGCTTTCTCGAAGTTCAAGGTTTTGTCATAAGAGAGCAAGATATATGCCTATCTTAGCACTGTTAAGTCTTCGTTTTTTCGTGTATAACACTTGTAAATGCTGACTTAGGCTCTACATATGTCTAAAAAGCTGACGGTTACTTCGCAATCTAAGAAAAAAAGGATACTTAGTGAGTATGCCAAAAAGATTCACATCAACTAAGCGTTTTATAGGCTTCCCTTGTACCCACCGTCAGTGGAAAGCAGATAGTCATTGCAAGTTCGTCCACGGCTATAGTCGTGAGTTCTATTTTGAGTTTGAATGTAATGAAATGACTAAAGAGGGCTGGGTCGTCGATTTTGGGGGACTCAAAGATCTTAAAACTTGGCTGGATACCATGTTTGACCATACTTTTTTAGCGTCTGCAGATGATCCACATTTAGAACTTTTTAAAGAGATGGATAAAAAAGGCATCATTCAACTACGTGTTCTTCCTAATGTCGGAATGGAAGGAACGGCTGAGTGGGTCTATCACGAGTCCGATAAATTAATTCGTGCTAAAACCAATAATAGAGCTTGGGTTTCCAAAGTGGAAGTCCGTGAAAATGAAAAAAACTCAGCTATCTATAAAATCGTCGAATAGCTTTAACTAATACTTCTACTGTAATTAATAAATGAATCGATCAGACCTTGATCGTACTCATAGATGGCATTGTCGTCTTGCATTTTAGTTTTAAGAGTTACTAGACAAGAACCAATGAGATCATTAGAGACAGATGTTTTGTCTTGAAGCCTTTTGGTTAAAATTGTGACTAAGTGATCAACGATAACAAACTTCTTTGTCACAATGAAGTAATTGTTTTTCTTGTTCTCAATACGAAACTTTGAAGGAGTTTCAAAATCTTTAAACTCTTTTATTGTTCTAAGAGTTCCGGGGTTTTTAGAAAACGAACTTTGTTCGACGGCCTTTTCCATAATATAAATATGCTTCAAATAAGACGAAACAACATCTATATTGTTAAGAGAGTGGTTGTCGAAATGGGCATCAATAGAATCTTTTATGGCTCGTGAGTCTTTTACAATATCAATCTTAATTGACTGTGGAGTTAAAAGTTGATGGAAGACGGTTTTTTTATTTCGATCGGTTAGGTACTCCATGGCAAAGCCATGTAAAAAAGCGACTTGACCAATAGTCGTTAAATTTTCCATAGTCACTCCAGGCGTTGCCATCATGAATAGTGAGCCAAGAGTTAAGAGCATTTGCGAGTGAGCTGCAAAGCGCTCTTCAGAATTACATAACGTCTTGAGAATATTATAATTGGAGATCTTATCTTTTCGCGCCTCTTCCGTATCGAAAAGAGCAAGCGTAATTTTCTGTGCTTTATTCATTACGTCTTTAATAAAATCATCATCAGTACAGTTTTCTTGTCTATAAAGAGCGTAGGAGAATAGCTCTTCTGCCTTACTATGATCAAGGGGCTTATTATTTTGTAGTGCCGACTTCATTTCAAGAGGAAGCTTATTTTCAAAATAGGCAACGTGCGCGTCTTTGGTGATAAGAATGGCGCCACTGGGATATTTTTTTAATCGCTCTTGATCTGCTCGTGACACTTCAAATCCGGGCTCATATATTTTTACAACTTTCTTTTCAGAAACTTGTAAGAAAACCTCGTAAGGATAAATCTCACCTAAACAAAAAGAGGCTGGAGTTATTGGCTTTAGCTTTACATTTGTCATGTAGTGTCATCGGTAAAGGAACTAAAAGAATTAGCCAAACATTAGACAAGATCTACAAAATTAAAGTGATTTTTATCATAAATAGATGATCTTGATTAGAGCTTAATAAGAGGTTTTCTGTTTAAGCCAACTTCCGACTGCTTGAATTGGTATTCCTTTTTCATCTTCTATCCATGCAATAACAGCGCTTTTTGTCTCTCTATTAGGTGTTAAGGATTTTGTTGTCCACTGACTAATGACAAAGTCATGAATGAGCTCAACTCCTGCATTTTCACCTCGCTTAGGCTTTGTTATTTGAGAAAAACTTAGCTGAGCAATATGAACAGTCGCATTCTTGTGCTCTGTTATTGCCTCGAACACACCATTATCTTTCTTGATGATCTTAAGGCTAGATCCTTTTTCAATTTTTGAGTCTAAAATTTTTGTATTCCAGCCTCTTGTTTCCTTTCCTGCGATAAAGAGTTCTGGTGTATAGACATTTCTTGAGTTGATTCTACTTGCATGGTTACGTTGGCGTTGGTTTGCGCTTTCATCGGCGAACCGGTCCTTATGTCCAATATAATCCCAGTAAGAAACATGGAATGCTATTGGAACAAAAGCTTTAAAAAGTTTTGGGTGATTGACTAAACTTGAAAGCCAGCGATCTGCAGGGGGACAGCTCGAGCATCCTTCTGATGTGTAAACTTCTACTAAGGGGATTTTGTCTGTCGTTTGAACAAAAATAGAATCTGCTTGTGATGTATTAGCGGTGGCTAGTAGTAGTAAGATCGATATTCTTTTAAACATATTCACCTCTTTTATGAGTGTGCCTATGTTTCGAAATATTACAAAAAGTGAGAGTCGCCCAGATATTGAATAGTTAAGCTTACTTAACCGATAAAATTCTTAATCGTCTGTGCTGTCCACTCTGTAGAATCAATCGCTAAATCATGACCAGCTTCGGGGTGAATTTCTAGTTTTCCGCCCCAAGCCTTATGTATACTCTCGGAACAGCTATAGTGGCAGAGTCGATCTTTTTTACCCGCCATAATGAGCAGGTTTGGCTTAGGTTTTTCTTTTGAAGCGTTATACGTCATTGCAGCAGCAATTTGATTAATAAAGCTTATATGTGAAACCGGTCGCTCTCTTTGATACTCAATCCACTTTTTTAGAATTGGTGGGTGTTTATCTTTTCTATTTGAAACCATCTCAAGAATTCCACGTTCTACTAGATCGCGATCTCTGATTAAAAAGAGTTTTAAAAATGTTTTCATACTTTGTGGTTGCAATCTTTTATGGATAGGGCAAATTCCCTTAAAACTTGTATTCATAAGAACGCAGTTTTTGAAGTCATCTGGATAAAGCTCCATCCATTGACGGGCCATCATGCCGCCAAGAGAGATTGCGATTAATGTATTTTCTTGTTTGCCATCAAAGCATTCTGCATATTCTCTTCGCATGTCTTCAACATAAGCCTTGAAATTTCTAGGCGATATTATTTTATTCTTTAGACCGACTCCTGGATAATCGAGTCCGATGATATTTGCTTCTGGAAAAGTTGAGCGCATTACTCCGTAAAAATCACCCCAATGTCTCTTCTCTCTAACAAGGCCTTTTAATAAAAAGATATTCAAAACTAGATTCCTGGTTGAGTTTGCGACCTTCACATCCTAATCTAATGAGCGCCTATCACCAAGAGTGATTCAAATGTTCCTAGGAGTTGACTCATGTCGTCAGTATTTACCAAAATAATTAACGAAGAACTGCCTTGCTATAAGCTTTATGAAGATGAATTAGTTTTAAGTTTTTTAGCAGTACCGCCAAATCAACTTGGTCACGCCTTAGTTATTCCTAAAGAAGAAATCGATCATATTTTAGATGTCCCAACAGATACTTACGCGAAAGTGATGGAGATGGGTCAGTTGATCGGTAAAGCTATTCATAAAGTGACAGGGTCAAAGCGTGTTTGTTTTATGGTGCAAGGATTTGAAGTTCCGCACTTTCATCTTCATGTGGTTCCATGTAATCAGCCTAGTGATTTAGATTTTAGAAATGCGAAAGCGAGATCAGATGCTGATATGAAAGACATGCAAGAAAAAATTGTGGCAGAATTAGATAAGCTAATCTGAAACAAATTTTTCAGTTTCTTCAATGAGCTTTGAGCGAATACCTACTTCAGCAAGAGCATGTCCGCTGTCTGGAATGATATGAAGTTCAGCTTCAGGCCATGCCTTTTTAAGCTCCCAGGCATTTTCAACCGGACATACAACATCGTAGCGTCCATGGACAATGACAGCTGGGATATGACGAATCTTTTCTACGTCTCTCAGTAATTGATCTTCAGGTTCGAACCAACCGTTATTCATAAAGTAATGACATTCAATTCGTGCAAAGGCATCAGCGAATTTAATATCTTCTTCAAAGCCCTGAATGTGAGCTTGATCAGGGATGAGTTTAGAAGTCTTTGCTTCCCATACAGCCCAAGCTGTAGCAGCCTCTCTTCTAACGCTTGCGTCCTTTGAGGTTAAGCGCTTATAAAAAGCTTTCATCATATCATGGCGCTCATTTTCTGGAATCGGCTTAATATAATCTTCCCAAAAGTCAGGATAAATTCTTGAACAACCTTCTTGATAAAACCAATCGAGCTCTTTTTTACGAAGCATGAAAATGCCACGAAGAAATAATTTCGTACAACTTTCTGGATGAGTTTGAGCGTAAGCCAGAGCAAGTGTCGAGCCCCATGACCCACCAAAAACAGCCCATTTTGATATCTCTAGATGTTCTCTGATTTTTTCAATATCCGAAACTAAATCCCAAGTTGTATTGCCTTCAAGTTCTGAGTGCGGTTGAGATCTGCCACATCCACGTTGATCGAATAAAACGATACGATACTTTTGCGGATTAAAATAACGACGATAGTTCTTACCGCATCCACCGCCTGGTCCACCGTGAAGAAAAATCACAGGGGTTCCTTCAGGATTGCCACATTCTTCAACATAAAGAGTATGAAGCTCTGAGACTTTAAGGGAAAACGTATGGTACGGTTCTATTTCTGGATATAATTCTCTCATGCGAACGATCATGCCATTTGGAGTTGAGTTTGGCACGTGCACAGTTAAATGGTTTTATAATTAATGGCTATTATGCTGATGAACGCGGTCGTCCAAGCCTTGTTCTTTGGCTGCGCACAAAAGAAGCCCCAGTTAAGGCAGTGATATCCGACCCTCAATTAGTTTTTTTTATTGCACGCGATGTTTCAAACGATAAGCTTGTTGGCCTCGCTAAATTTGAGAGAAAAATTCTACCTCTCAAAGATATGGGCTTTCGCGATATTGATGGCCTTTATTTTAAAAGCCATAGAGATCTTTTGGATGCAAAAGATCATCTACAAGGTTTGGGTGTTAGAACTTATGAAGCAGATATTCGGCCATTAGAGAGATACTTAATGGAGCGCTTTATTCATGCTCAGGTCGAAGTTGACGGAGAGGTTCAAGCTCATCCTAAGAGCATAACAGTTCATGATGCCAAGCTTAGGTCCTCTTCAAATTTTCAAGGTACATTCTCGCTTCTCTCGCTTGATATTGAAACGAGTATGAAGGGCGATCTTTTATCAGTTGGTCTTCACCAAATTCAACACGACGGTAGCGGACCTGAAAGAAAACTTGTTTTGATGAATGGTAGTGAAAATGGTGAAAAAGATGAGTCATTACCTGTTGAATGGCTTGAAAGTGAATTAGATGTTTTAAAAAGAATGCTTGAGACGATCCAAGCATGGGACCCTGATGTCATTACTGGTTGGCATGTGATCGGCTTTGATTTTAAGTTTTTAGAAAAAAAAGCAAACCAATACGGAATACATTTAAATATGGGGCGAGAAAATGATCGTCTTCAAATTTTTGAGCGAAATGGAGCTAGCTTTGCTTCCATGAAAGGGAGAATTGTTCTTGATGGGCCATGGGCATTTAAGGCTAACTTCTTTTCTTTTACTAACTTTAAATTAGATACCGTCGCTCATGAAGTACTAGGTGTTGGTAAGGATATTGAAGCAACTGGAATGGAGAAGGTTGCTGAAATCGAAAGACGCTACAAAGAGGATCGTACTGCTCTTGCACGCTATAACCTCATGGATGCTATTTTAGTTAATCAAGTAATTTTAAAAACAGGTCTGTTTAATATTATGCTTGAGCGTTCCAGACTTTCAGGTCTTATGATAGAAAAAACTGGTTATTCTACAGCGGCTTTTGATCACTTTATGCTGCCAAGACTTCACAGGAAGGGATATGTTGCTCCCAATGTCTTAGATATCGATATGGAAGGTGGGGCAAGTGGTGGTCACGTTTTTGATCCTGTTCCAGGTCTTCACGATCATGTCGTCGTTTTAGACTTTAAGAGCCTATATCCGTCCATCATGAGAACTTTTAAGATTGATCCTCTTTCTCGTATGATTGCTGAAGAGGAAACGAACGAAGGTAAAAATATTGATGACATTCTCAATACACCAACAGGAATTAATTTCTCTAAAACTCAGCATCTCTTACCTGAACTGTTGACTGAATTAACTGAAAAAAGAGCACAAGCAAAGCGTGATGGAAATGCCGCTCTTTCTCAAGCGATTAAGATTCTAATGAATAGTTTTTATGGCGTAATGGGTTCCAGAGGCTGTCGCTTTTATCATGTCGAGCTACCTGAAGCTATTACTGGAACTGGTCGTTGGGTTCTCGAAACATCTAAAGCTTGGAT
>CAYGQW010000135.1:0-1963 GCA_964352175.1 uncultured Halobacteriovorax sp. | reverse complement strand
TTGAAGAACAGGGTAATAAAGTTATATACGGAGATACTGATTCGTTATTTGTTCAATTAAAAATTGGTGAAAGTTCAAAAGCTTTTGAGCGTGCTCATGAGCTAGCAGAAAAATTAAATATTGAAATTAGTAAAATTATTAAACAGCGCTTTAAAACAACTTCTTATCTTGAAGTCGAGTATGAAAAATACTTTAGAAAAGTCTTCTTTGCTCAACTTAGAGGAGGCGAGGGCGCAGCTAAGAAAAGATACGCCGCTTGGCAATGGTCAGTAGATGATGTCGACTCCGAAGACCCTCAAGGCGAATTTATCTTTAGTGGACTTGAAGTTGTCAGACAAGACTGGACAGAGCTTGCCAAAATTTATCAACGTGAAATCTATAGACGCTTGTTTCTTGGAGAAGACATCAAAGAATGGACTAAGCAATTTATTCAAAGAATTAAAGATAGAGAATTCTTAAAAGAACTTGTTTATAAAAAACGCCTAAGTAAAACTGCTGACGAATATAAGAAAAATATCCCTCAACATGTTCGCGCGGTGATGATGCTTTTTGATTATCCTGAGTTTGAAGCTGATGCTCGAACAGCTCGTGATATTGAATACCTTATGACCTCACGAGGTCCTGTACCTTTGCAACTTGATCCACAGGACATTGATTTTCAGCACTATATCGATAAACAAATTCGTCCTTTGGCCGAAAGTGTTTTATGGTATTTTGATATGAGTTGGGATGATTTAGAGGGCGGCGCCCAGTTGGACTTATTGTAATGAGCACAAGAAGAAGAGATATTGCCTTTAAAGCTATCAAGCGTTTTAGTTCACAGCGTGGAACAACACTTGCTGCTGCCAGCGCTTTTTATTTTCTTTTGACTATTGTCCCTACTGCACTTCTTCTTGTTCGCGGTATAGGTTGGATCTTTGGTGATCTTACCAGTGCTTTAGATCATGTTTTCACTCTTGGACAAAACTTTTTTCCTAACTTGGCAGGGGGATTTTTGGCTTCTGTCAGGGAGCTAGTTCAAACGGCTTTATTTGGCTCGTTTAAAGTTACTGTCTTTAATATCATTTTCTTATTGATTGGCTCGTTATCTTTTGTAAATTCGCTTTGGACCGGAGTTTATCTCATCACAGAAGATCGAACATATTTATCGTGGCGAAATTATCTTAGTGGATTAGCACTTCTCGGATTTTCATCTTTTTTTGTTTTTATGATTATGTTGATTCCGGTCATAGTTCTATCAATTGTAAATTTCGTTAAAACGAGCCCTATTATTCTGTCGATCTATGAAACGATTAATCTTCCAAGAGAGTTTCTTCTAAAAATTACAATGTTTGATTTAGACTCTAATTTTCTTATTAAATCAGACTTCTTTGCTCTAGTTTTGTTTATTATCTACTTCTCATTTGCATTACGCTGGATTTTTAAATCCAGACTAGCCTGGAAACATGCTGTGATTAGCGCTTTCTTCTTTTCAACAGGACTTTTCCTTATGAAAAGAGGCTTCTGGCTTTATCTGCTGACTCTTAAGCAGTCTCTCTTAAGTAACTATGGTAAGGCTTACACCCTAGTTCTAGCGGCTGTGTGGATTTATTTGATTATGTGCTTTTTCTTCTTCATAGTAGCTTTGGCGAATGAATTAACATCGCGGCGCCGCGCCTTGGTGGCTCATTCAACAAAAGGCTACCATGGTGACAGTTTGGAAGGGGAATTAAATTGATTCGAATTTTGATTGATCTCTACACATTTCTACTGATCGTCGATATCATTCTCAGCTATCTTCCGCAGTATCGTCATCAGCCGATCGTTGCTAATATCCGTCGTGCAGCCGATTTTACCTGTGCCCCTATACGTCGCTGGCTTCCAAAAGATCTACCTTTTGATTTTTCACCTTTGGTCGTCATCGTTTTATTAAAACTCATCGAAGTTCTCTGGTAGCTTGTCATATACTTGCAGTGAGTCGTAT
>CAYGQW010000134.1:0-8626 GCA_964352175.1 uncultured Halobacteriovorax sp. | reverse complement strand
AAAAAGTCATTGACTCTAGGCTTGTCCTATAACTATGTTTTCTAGTTAATTTGCCACTGGTTATATTCAAATCTTGCGATCAGGTTAGTTGCGCGTTACCCTATATCTATATAATTCAAAGAGGCACTTTGTGAGCAATGATACTGGAAGTATTAATGAGCAAGATTCGGGCAAAAAAGGCTTTGCTGGTCTGTTAGAAAACGTCCTTAGAAAAGGTCAATACGTCGGATTTTTTCTTTTTGTTCTCCCAATCGCTCTTATGTATGTCATCTCGATCGGCTTTTCAGTTTTTCCAGGCCTTCTTATTTGGCAATACCTAGTATCGATGGCACAAACTCCTATTGAATATGCTCTATTTGGATCAATTTCAATTGGCCTAGGAGTTTTTGTAGGTATTTTTGCTCTTTGTATCATCGTTCCTATCCTTAATTTTCCACTTATCTTTTTTGTAAAACCTTATCGTGGTCCATGGTTAGCACTTGAAACAGTGGCCTGGTATTATCATAACGCTTTATTTTATTTAGTACGTTATACCGTTTTGGACTTGATCACTCCCTCTCCAATTTCTCAACTTTTCTTAATGGCCATGGGAATGAAGATGGGCAAAGGGAGTATGGTTAATAGTTCCAATATTTCAGATCCATGCCTTATTCGTCTTGGTGATTATGTAACTGTTGGAGGCTCTGCTTTCATGATGGCCCACTACGCGCAAAAAGGTTATGTCGTCATCGCACCAATGACAATTGGTGATAAATCAACCATCGGGCTGAATTCAATCTTAATGGGTGGAGTAGAAATTGGTAAAAAAGTCTTGATTGCACCGAACGCCACCGTTTTACCTAAGACAAAAATTCCTGATGATACAAAGTATGGTTACGAGGGGCTTAAGTGATTTTTATTCCTCGTTTCACTCTACTTATTCTATGGTCTATTTTTTCTTTTATGATGGGAATCGTCATTGGAATTCTTAGACCCTTTCATCCTTCAAATGTTCGCGCAACTGGAATGATTCTTTGTCCTATTGGATTTAAGATTCTTGGAATTGATTTTGATCTAAGAGGAAAAGAAAATTTTAAAAAACAATTTCCCTTTGTTATCGTTGCGAATCATCAAAATAATTTTGATATGTTTCCTGGTGGTGCTACCACACCTAACCGATGCGTTACTCTTGGAAAATCAAGTATTGTGTGGATTCCAATCTTTGGTCTTTTTTATTGGCTTGCTGGAAATATCTTGATTGATCGCTCAAATAAAAGAAAAGCAAAAGCAAGTATGGAGCGGGTGACTAAAGAGATTTTAGAAAATAATAAATCCGTTTATATTATGCCTGAAGGAACTCGAGGGCGTGGGCGCGATATTCTTTTACCATTTAAGCGCGGTGCTTTTATCACAGCTATTAATGCGCAGGTGCCAATCATTCCTGTTTGCTATTCTTCTTATCATAACCGCATGAAGTGGAATAATTTGAAAGCTGGAAAAATTATAGCTCAAGTGCTTGAGCCGATCCCAACCACAGGATTAAAACCAGAAGATTCAGTCAAGCTGATGGAAGATGTTTATAAGCTTATGAAAAATCAGATTATCGAGCTTAATAAAGAATTAGGTTATGAAGACTTCGTTAAGGTGTCTTAACTGCAGCTTTATACATCTCAAGTGCTTCCATTCTCTTTTTTGAATAATCAACAATTGGAGCAGGATAGTCTTCACCGATAATGCAGCCGTGGAGTTGTTGATCCATCGGCGTCATCGTATGTGGCGCATGAATGTATTTGCCTTCTATATTTGAAAGCTCTGGGCACCATGTTCTAATGAAGACTCCGTCTTTATCAAATTTTTCAGATTGAGAATAGGGATTAAAGATTCGAAAGTAAGGTTGAGCATCAACTCCACTACTGGCACTCCATTGCCAGCCACCGTTATTGGCTGCCAGATCAAAGTCTAAAAGCTTTGCCGCAAACCACGCTTCACCCTTACGCCAATCAATTAAGAGAGTTTTACAAAGAAAAGAAGCGACTACCATTCGAAGACGATTTGGCATGGTTCCGGTGGCCTTGAGACAGCGCATAGCCGAATCAACAATAGGAAATCCAGTTTCGCCTTTTTTCCAAGCTTCAAATTCAGCATTGGTGCCGCGCCATTTGATATCATCATATTGTGGTTTGAAGGAGCCTTTGGTGACATATGGGAATTGATCCAAAATACATTGGTAGAACTCACGCCAAACGACTTCGGCCAACCACTTATGATGACCATCAGTGTCGCCACCTTTGCCTGCACGAACCATATCTCGCACAGAAATATTTCCATGACGAATATAAACGGAAGTATTTGAAGTACCGTCAGCTGCTGGAAAATCTCTCATCTTTCCATAGTCAGCAATTTTCTTACTAAAGTCTTTGAGCTGTTTTTTGCCAGCTATCGTTCCGGCTTTAAAGTATGGAGGAGACTTATTAAAACCAATCTCTTTCATCCAATCGATTTTACTAATTGATTTTGGATTATTTCTTTTGGCCATTTTCTTGAGGTTGGGAGAGTGCAAGGCCACTTCGCCGCCATACTGGTTAAGCACACTCATCCATTTACGCATATATGGCGTGAAGACCTTGTATGGAGTTCCATCGTCTTTGAAAGTGCTAGAAGCTTCAAAGACAACGGAATCAATATGAAAATAAAGGTTAATATTTTCTTTACTTAGAACGTTTAAAACTTCTTCATCACGCTTTTTTGCTTGTGGTTCATAATCTTTGTTAACAAAAACATCAGTAATATTATTCTTTTTACAAAAATCGAGGATTTCTTCTTTAGGGGCACCAAAGCGGATTTCGAGAGAAGAATCATGTGAATTGAGAGTCTCTTCCATCTCTACAATAGAGTCATGAATGAATTGGACTCGTTGATCGGTTTTGTCTTCAAGCTTATCTAAGATTGCAGGATCAAAAATAAAAATTCCAAAGACTTCGTGACTCTTTTTAGTAGCCTGTGCCAAAGCTACATGATCATGTAGCCTTAAGTCTCTTCTAAACCAAACTAGGCTTTTTTTCATTTGAATGAATCTACTTTGGTAAGAGTGATGAGGACATCCATATTGTCACCATTTTCATCTTGAATATTTGAAAGTCCGCGATAAGCCAGTAGATTACCCTTGGTGTCGTAATCAACTTCAATAGAGTCAGCAAACATTTTTAGGACCCAGTTAGTGATGGCAAGTTTAAATGTTTTGATATTTCCTTCTTCTTTTATAAGCGATAAATCAAAACTAAAATAGTCTCGTCTCGAGGGGAGAACGAATTTGATTTCTCTGATCTCGTCTTTCTTGAAGTTGTTGAGATTGGCACGGATAAAATTATGATAGCCTTGGCCACAAAGAAGATTTGATTCAATGTCGAGTTTTCCCGTTTTAATAACATCTTTTCCATTATTGGTTGTTACTACATACTGCTTGGCTTCTACTTTGGTCAGTTCAGACTTATTATTTCTTAAATCTTTAAAAAGTGAGTCAGGTAAAAGAGGAGAAGAATTAAACTCTGAAGTAAGAGACGCAAAATTTTCTCCACTAGGTTTAAAATACTGAGTTTCAACTTTTTTTAGATCATCGCCTTCATAGGTCATGATATGTTGTTCTTTGTATTTCAATTCGCCATCTCTTGATTTAGCTTCGCCTTGAATAAATTCTGTACGAGCGAACAAAGAAAAAGAGTAAGTGATGAGTAAAAGCGCTTGGAGTAATGTTTTCATAGAGATATCTTAGGTTTAAAGGTTTATATTTGGGAGTCTGTCTTATGAATGTACAGGATAAATTAGTTCTCATTACCGGGTCAAATAGAGGGATCGGTTTATCTTTGGCAAAAGAAGCACATCGTCGTGGAGCAAGACTACTTATGGCGATGAGGCAGACTGATGGTTTTAGTCAGGATTGGTTTGATGATCGAGTCAAACTCATAAGTTTGGATATGGGCAGTGCCGATAGTATCGAAAAGTTTATGCAAAATTCAGAGCTGCAAGATGTAGATGTTCTGATTAATAATGCTGGTCAGTTAACTGGTGGCATCCTTGAAGATCAAAAAGTTTCAGAAATCTATTCAATGTTTCAGGTTAATCTTGTCGGATTGATCCATCTAACTAAATTGATGTTGCCCATATTAACCAAAAGACCTCAGGCCATGATTGTTAATAATTCATCGGTTTCCGGGATTATGCATCTGCCTTGCACGACCACTTATACAGCTGCCAAGACTGGTGTAGTTGCCTTTAGCTCATCTCTTAGACAAGATTTGAAGGGTACAAACGTCAATGTCTTAACTCTCATTACTCCTGGTGTGAAAACGAGGATGTTTGACGAGATTGCACCTAAATATAGCAAGCATATGGATGTATCGAGTCTATCGACAATAACTCCAGAGCAATACTCCGTTAGAGTTTTTAAAGCGATTGAAAAAAATCAAAACGTTCTATTACCAACGGGGGCTGAACGAGTTGGTGTTTTTTTAGCACAGCATCTTCCAAGTTTATTTGAGAAGCTCGCCTCAAGTCAGTTTAAAAGGTAAAGGCTGTCTGAGGATTGTGTATCATCCAAGCTAGCTTCACTCTTTGCCATGGGTTTAAATGTGTAAAGCTTAAACCCCATCCTCCCGGATATTTTCCATTCTTATGTGTTTTACGAACAAGTTTTGCAGTAAAAGCATGCAGTTGATTTTTAAAAGGAATTTTAATCGCCATTTCTTCATTAACCGGTGCCATGGATGAAACTATTGGTTGGTTTACATCGGTAATAAATAATCCACTTGTTGAAAGATCAAACATCTGTGCTTGAAAACGATGGCGATCTAAAAATTCGATAACGATCGGGGCTTCAATACGGTGACGTCTGGCCGGTCTCCACCATTGAAGTTCTGGCTCAAAAGCATGTTCATAAGTCGTAGAAAACATAACTGTGCTCAAAGCGAAGATAAAGCAAAATGAGGATAGCGTCGTATCGAATGAACTCCAATCACTAGCATATGCCGAAACAATAATATTATTCATTGTAACTATAATGCATGAAGAAACGAGCCACATGGTTATGTCCTTTTCTACGTTCCATACTTTCCATGCACTGATCGTAAGTATAAGAATGGTTGCGATATTATTGATCGACAACTTATTCCAGATTGCAAAGATGTGAGCAGGGTCTGTAATACTGTAGCCGTATAACTGCGCGATTTGCAGTGGAAAGGAAAATGCAATGGCGAATAATGCAATTGCTGTTAAGTTAAAAAGTTGTGGTTTAGTAGGCATCTCAATACCCCCTTGCGAAGTCATAGCAGTAGCTTTTGACATTATGGACATACTTTCTGGCCTCACCAAGATTTGTAGCTTCAAGCCAATTAGTACCAAGCTTGTCTAGATTCCTACGAACTCGATAAGGACCAGAGTTATAACTGGCTAAGAAAAGATTAACCATTTCATTTTCTTTTGTATTAGTATCAAGCAAGGCGAGTTTTCTTTGAACAAGCGGATCAAATGAGTTCCAGTATTGCTCAATATATTTTAAATATGAAATCCCTCCTTGAATCGATCGATCATGTGAAAGTCTCCATTCATTTTCTTCATTAATTTTACCCAAAGTAATAAGAGCTTTAATCCTTAGTGGATTCATCTCTGATAAGCCAGGATATCTTGGCCAATTTGAGGCTCTCTCGCCAAGATCTTCTAGAATATGTGTTTCGGCCGGTGCCGTGATCTGTGTTAGCCCCAAAGCTTTGGCCGTACTAACGGCGCGAGAATTAAAACTAGATTCCTGAGCAATCAGTCCGGCAATTAAGGCAGGGTTCATTTGATTAAATGCCGATAAAGTTTTGATTTTTCCAATCAGTAGCTCTGAAGTGTTAAAACCTTTTTTGGTTATGGTTGATGTGATGGTTTGAAGGTCTTTGAGCGGACAATATGGTTCTTCATAAACCTTTCCTATAAGTTGATCATTTCCGAGAGGGTCAAGTTTCACATAAGTTACAACCAACGCCTTGTCTTGATTTGGAAGTAAGCGAAAAGCAGGTAGACTGTATTTTACTGATCTAAGATCTTTAGCGTAGATGACTTTCGCGTAATTGGTCACTCGATCAGTCACATCCTCTCCATCATAGAAAAAGTTTATCTTTGTATTTTCATCAATTCCTAGATCATCCTTAACTGTTACGGTTAAATCAAAAGCTCGATGCCACAGCTTTCTTGGTGGATAGAATTCAATTGAAGCAGTACTGGCAGAAGCGGGAGAGCGGCCATGCCAGCCATTTTGATTAACCGCTAAGATATCATCGCCATTTGAATCTAGATCGATTGCTTGTGCTGTTGATTTTAATATCGGCCTTGCTCCAAACGGGTCCATTGGACCGGCACATGAGATCAGCATGAATAACGATATCAAAAAGAGGCATTTGCCTGATTGAGATCTTAATTGCATGAGTTGTCCAATAAGCCGATGGGCAGCGTGAGAAGCTATTGCATGATCAACGAACGGACAGCAAGCAACAGTAGTTCATCCTAACATGATGAACCACCTTAGTTGATAGTTACTATGCTTTCGCAAGTGATTTCAGAGGTTTTGAAGACCCTTGAGGATTTCGGGATAGGTAAATTTAAAGCCTAAATTGCCCAGTTTAGTAGACACAATTTTTTGTGAATCAAGTACAATTGTTGACATCTCTCCCATGGCTAGCTTAAGTCCAAAGCCCGGCACAGGGAAAACTGCAGGTCTTGATAGTGCTTTGCCAAGTGCTTTTGAAAACTCTGTATTGGTAACTAAATTGGGCGCAACAGCGTTAATTGTACCCTGATAATGGTCATTCTTTACAGCTTCGGTATAAAGGTTGACCAAGTCTTGTTGATGAATCCACGACATGACTTGAGAACCTGGCAGAACTGGTCCTCCTAGGCCAAGTTTAAAGATTGGTAATAATTTAGCTAAGGCTCCACCACCTTTTCCAAGTACGACTCCGACTCTTAAGATTACAACTCTTTTGGCATCAATTGTATGAGCCGTTTGCTCCCAATCTTGGCATAATCGAGAGAGGAAAGTGTTTGCACTAGGATGATTTTCATCAAGCTCAATATCAAGGTTTACAGGGTAGTAACCAATGGCAGAAGTTGAGACTAGAATATCTAGACCGTCAGGTAGATCGCGCTTGACTGCTTTGGCAAGCTGTTCGCCGGATACAACTCTTGAATCACGAAGCACTTTTTTCTGGGAATCACTCCAGCGTTTACCACCTATATTTTCACCCATGAGATTGATAAGTGCTTGGGCACCACTAAAGGCGCCCACTGGAAGGTCCGCGTATGGTGCATCCCACTCAATAAAATTTAATCTATCTTTTAGATCAGGGAACTTAAGAGCAGCTTTTTGTTTATTGCGAGTTAGTAGGGAGATTTCATGTCCTTCAGAATGTAACTTTCTTACTAGAGGAGATCCCACAAATCCAGTAGCTCCGGTCATTATAATTTTCATAATTCGTCTCCTTATTTTTTATATCATAGATCATCTGTCTAAGGTTTGTCCTGTACAATAGTTAGACAGCATATGGACAAAAATCAGGTCAAAGCGTAGATTGAGTTATCGGAGTAAAATATGAGCGAAAGATATAATATTCAATTGGCTTCTAAAATTTCAGGTGTTGGCGTCCATACTATTAGAGCTTGGGAGAAGCGCTATCAAGCTGTAACTCCAGAGCGTAATGATAAAGGTCGAAGAGAATACTCGCAAAAAGAAATAGAGCGACTAAGCCTTTTGTCAGAGTTGTGTACACTTGGACATAGCATAGGACAAATAGCGAATACAGACACACAAGAATTAAAAAAACTTTTGAAAAAACTAGGTAAACAAACAGCTGACGTTGAAAGTAACGAACTTAAAAATTTAAAAAAACCTCTAGTTGATATTGATATGTCGCTATCTAGTCTGATGATGGCACTCGCTACATATAAGCTTGATATCATCTCTCACGAAATTGGTAAGCTAAAGCTTCTATTAACTCCACGAGAATTTGCTTTAGATATTATCTCTCCGCTTCTAACTGAAGTTGGTAACAAGGTTGTCAGACAAGAGTTCTCTATTTCTCAAGAACACGCTTTAAGTGCAATTTTAAAATTTCATATTGGTCATTCTTTGTTTAAGCATTATTCTCAAAAATCAACCAAGCCTTATACGTTCATTTTAGCTTGTCCTGAAGACGACTATCACGAGTTTGGAATTCTTCAAGCCGCACTTCTATGTGCGCATTATAATCTCAATTTCTTCTATCTTGGGCCAAATATGCCACTTCAGTCTTTGCTTGATACTTATCAATCCGTTGAAGCAAATAGAATTATCTTAGGTGCCACAAAAGGGATTGCTGATTCTAACGGTGATCTTCTCAATGATTATATTTCAAGACTAATGAAAGGCATCAATAACGAAGATATGCTTTTATTTGGTGGTACCGCAAATTTTGATTATGAAAGATTCAGTGGCTCTAAAAAGTTTAGATCATTTATCAATATGAAAGCTTTTGATAATTATCTAAAAGACTTATAGGTATTTTTCAATATCGGAAGTTAGATTTTCCGGTTTATCCTGTGGAGCGTAGCGTTCTACAGGTAAGCCATTTTTATCAAC
>CAYGQW010000133.1:0-8733 GCA_964352175.1 uncultured Halobacteriovorax sp. | reverse complement strand
AATCACTGAAATTGCATTTGTTCCACGTGGAACATTCGGAGAATTTTGTGGATTTTGATATTCTCATTATTGGTGGTGGCCATGCTGGTGTAGAGGCCGCACATATTGCTCATCAATTTGATTTGAAAGTTGGCTTACTTTCTATGCCCGGAGTAAAGCTTGGCTCTACTCCTTGCAATCCTTCTATTGGTGGCGTTGGTAAGGGTCAAGTCGTACGTGAGATTGATGTGCTTGGTGGTCTAATGCCAATCGTCGCCGATAAGTCTGCGATCCAAGTTCGAATTCTTAATGAATCTAAGGGTCCCGCTGTTCAATCAACTCGCTTTCAAGTTGATAAAGATATTTATGCCGCTACCGTTGAAGAGACATTATCTACTCTTCAAAACTTAACGATAGTACGCAAAAAAGCCGTTTCTATATCCAGTTCAAATGAACTTTTCACCGTTTCACTTGATGATGGTTCAAAGCTTTCTTCAAAAAAGCTTATTGTAACCACTGGTACTTTTTTAAATGGCAAACTCCACACAGGGGATGAGTCTTTAAGTGGTGGACGCCATGGCTGTGATAAATCTGTTGGACTAAAGGATCTTTTTTCACAAATAAAGACTCTCGAAACTAGGTTTAAAACAGGCACCCCACCCAGGCTTTTAAAATCTAGCCTAGACTTCTGCAAAATGGTCCCTCAAGAATCTGACCCTAGGACCGAGAACTTTTCTTCTCTTCATTCCAGAACTGATCGCTTCTTGACCCAGGTTCCTTGTTATATCACCCATACAAATACAACGACGATGGAGACTGTTCGCTCCAATAAAGAACGCTCTCCTATGTACAACGGTAAAATCAAAGCTGTTGGTGCTAGATATTGTCCTTCGCTAGAAGATAAAGCTTTTAGATATCCAGATAGAAATGAGCATCATGTCTTTGTAGAGCCAGAAACACTTGATGGAGAAAGTATCTATCCAAATGGTATTTCTAGCTCTCTACCAAAAGACGTTCAGCTTGATTTTGTCAGATCTATTGAGGGGTTTGAGTCCGCCCAGATCGATGTTTACGGATATGCAGTCGAGTATGATGTTGTTGATACACTAGAGCTAGATCATACCCTCCAGTATCGAGATCTACCTGGTCTATACTTTGCTGGCCAGGTTAATGGTACTTCTGGATATGAAGAAGCGGCTGGACAGGGCTTAATAGCAGGTATCAATGCTTGTCTTTCATTAAAGGATGAGGGACCTTTCGTTTTGGATCGTCGTGAGTCCTATATTGGTGTCTTGATTGATGACTTGGTTACTTTAAAGCGAGATGAACCTTACAGACTATTCACCGCAAGATCTGAAAATCGTCTTTTTATCCGTGAAGATAATTCTACCGTTAGGATGTTTAAGTATCGATCCTCTTTGGGCCTAAGTTATGATATTGATATCAAGATCTCGTCCTTTATGATGGAGTACGATCTTTTACTTAGCATGGTTCAATCATTTGTAGTGCGCGAAAGGAATAACTCGAAACTAAGCGAGATTGTCTGCAGTGATACCCGCGGACCAATTTTGGCCTTAAATGATTTCTTGGTAGATAAGGGGCTCATTTTTGAACAAAGAGTAGTTAGCGCTGTTGCCATATCTACTAAGTATGATGGATATATTAATAGAGCTAACCAGGAAAATGCCAGATTACTAAATTTAGGAAATAAGAGAATTATTTGGGAAAAGATCTTGGGTTCGTCTAATATATCGACTGAATGCAAACAACGAATTAAAGAACATCGTCCGTCTACATTTGGGGCACTCAAGCGGATAGAGGGGATAAGACCAGCAACCCTCGTTACTGTTGCTAGTGAGTTCCTATAATGAGAAAGCTGGCACAGGAATATCTCGGCATTTTAAAAGGCGAGCTTGCAGGATTGAATCTAACACGAATCCTAGATGAAGAAGATTTTTACAACAAACAGATCGTTGACTCTCTAATTCCCTATGAGAATTCCAAAATTTTTTCAAAAGAACTAAAAGAAAAAAAACTTCTGATAGATGTCGGCTTTGGTGGAGGATTTCCATTAGTGCCACTTGCATGGAAAGAACCTAGATATAGTTTTGTTGGCTTTGAAGGTAAAAGAAAAAAAGCCGATGCTGTCGCTCTTATCTGTCAGCGTCTTGAATTAAGAAACGTGCGCCCGATGCATCGAAGAGTTGAAGAAGTCTTAATTGATAGGGATTGCGTTATTACCTTCAAGGCAGTCGGTAAAATTAAAGACTTGTTAGCAAAAATATTTGTTCAACATGGAACAAATATTACTGCTTTCTTCTACAAGGGTCCTGGACTTGATCAATTAGAGGATTTAAACGGTATTAAAGATTGGAAGCAAATCTCTGATGAGTTTTTTGACGTTCCTGGTACAGAAAAACGGAGACTTATGGGGTTTAAAGTTGTTCCACATGGAACATTTATTCCACTGGGCCTAAAGAAAAATCTTGTCAATGCGAGTGACTTTCTTTAATTTTTAACTTCACACACACGCACCGTCGGAGAGATAAATGTCTAAAATTATTGCAATGGCCAACCAAAAGGGTGGTGTTGGTAAGACAACATCCTCAATTAACTTAGCAGCCTGCTTGGCCGTAGCTGAAAAGCGAACGCTATTAATCGATCTTGATCCACAGGGCAATGCGTCTGTAGGACTAGGTCTTGACAAGGCGCAGCACGAAGACTCCAATATTTATCACGCGTTGATTGGAAATGCTCCGCTTAAAAAATGCATCTATAATACTGAGCTTCCACATCTTGATGTTGCCCCTGCTGATAATAATCTCATCGGAGCAGAAATTGAACTCGTAAGTGTTCTAGCAAGAGAAGCAAAACTTAAAAATGCTCTCGCGACAGTTGCAGACGATTACGACTACATCATTATAGATTGTCCTCCATCTTTGGGCCTTCTAACATTGAACGCATTCAATGCTGCTAACAGTTTTATTGTTCCTCTTCAAACAGAATATTATGCGATGGAGGGATTAGCACAATTAATGAACACGGTTCGATTGATTCGCTCATCACTAAATCCAAATTTAAACATGGAAGGAATTCTTCTTACTATGTTTGACTCACGAGTGAGTCTGCACAAGCAAGTTTCAGAAGAGATTAGAAATCATTTTACTACAGAAGTTTTTGAAACTGTGATTCCAAGAAATGTAAAATTATCTGAATCACCAAGTTTCGGTAAGCCAGTAATTCTTTATGACATTGAATCAACAGGTTCTAAGGCATATTTGTCATTAGCAAAAGAAGTTCTGCTCAGAGAAAGAACAAGAGCAGCGAAGCACGAAAATAGTTTGCCAGACGTTCCAAGGATTGAACGATTGGATCAACAGCTTCAGTCACAGTTAAATTAATTTTTAAACTAGAAGGAACGTTACCATGGCAAAAAAAATAGCACTCGGAAAAGGCATTGCTTCACTAATACAAGACACTCCCAACCAGCTTTTGGCCAAGCAGCTAAAAGAAGAATTGAATCGTCAAGAACAAGAAGAAAGAATTATTACAAAAACTGAAATCGTTAACACTCCTTTGTTGATCGACGTTTCACGCATTAAAGCCAATCCGGGTCAGCCTAGAAAAATCTTTAAAGAAAAAAGTCTTGAGGAACTTGCTAACTCAATAACTGAAAATGGAATTATCCAGCCATTAATTG
This sequence comes from uncultured Halobacteriovorax sp., assembly GCA_964352175.1. Lineage (GTDB taxonomy): Bacteria > Bdellovibrionota > Bacteriovoracia > Bacteriovoracales > Bacteriovoracaceae > UBA4207. The sequence goes on along the minus strand of CAYGQW010000133.1, from coordinate 5,054 downwards.
TTATGCAGCTTGATGGTGGTAATTTTGAATTGATTGCTGGAGAGAGAAGGCTTAGGGCTGCAAAGAAAGCAGGACTCACTCAGGTTCCAGTAGTTGTTAAGCGTGGCACAGAAAAAGATAAGATGGTCATGTCGATCATTGAAAACGTTCAGCGTAGCGACCTTAACTGTGTGGAAGAGGCATTGGCCTATTTTCAGTTAATGGAAGACTTTCAGATGACTCAGGATGATGTTGCTAAAAAACTAGGCAAGGAGCGTTCAACAATTGCGAATTACCTTAGAGTTTTAAAGCTACCTCGAGACGTTATTGAGATGATGCAAAAAGAGCTATTAACCTTCGGTCACGGTAAAGTTCTAGCTGTTGAAAAAGATAGAGAAAGAACAATCCGCCTTGCAAATACAGCGGTAACTGAGCAGCTTTCAGTTAGAGAGCTCGAAAAGCTAATGAAAACAAAAATCAAGCCAGCCGCAGAGTCTAAGAAAAACCCTTTCTTTGATGACAGGGTGGACCAGGCGCGTCAAAAGCTTGAGCAGAACACTGGTTTTCATTTCCAAATAAAATCAAGTAAATCTGGAAAGGGAGCGATTGCCTTAAAGTTTAATAATGAGGCAGAGTTCAACGACATCTACGAATACTTAATGACGAGACGCAGCTAAGTGGTCCCATAGGACCACGGTGGCCAAGGAAAATCGATGAGACGCGATCAAGGCGATATATCTGCAATAATAGAACAAGGCTGTAAGTTTGAGGGTAACCTATCGTTTAATGGTGTTGCGAGGATCGCAGGTATTGTTAACGGAAGTATCTTCTCAAACGATACAGTCATCGTTTCTGAGGGTGCAGTGGTCAATGCTGATATCAATGCCAATGTTATACTTATATCTGGCACCGTGAAGGGTAATATCAAGGCAAGCTCACGAGTTGAGATCATTAAACCGGCAAGGTTTGAGGGAACGATCACAACTCCAAGTTTAGTTGTGGAGGAAGGCGTCATATTCCACGGAACAACAAAAATGCGTGACAAGAAATAGTATTGGATTAAGAGCAGCGCGTTTAAAATATCTTCTATATTCTCGAGACTGGCGTCGTATATCCTTGACGAAAAACCCCCTCTCTATTATTCATTAGTGGCTAAAAATCACATAGATACACATCCTAAATGCTTTCATAAGAAAGCTTAGTTAAGGCAGGATTCATGGATCAAATTGTCGTAATCTTTAAACAACTCGGTGTCGATCATACAATCGCCCATCAATTCATCGTTTTTGTAGTGATGTTCGCACTTTTAAAAACTCTTTTCTTTGATAAGTTGCAATTCGTACTTGAGTTAAGAGAAGCAAAAACTACAAAGCTTGATGGTGCCGCGGATGTTAAGTTTGGTGAAGCTGATAAAATGGCATCTGAATACGAAGAAAAAATGAAAAGTGTCAATGCGCAAGCTATGAGTCAAGTTTCAGATGTAAAAGCGAAGGCATTATCAAAGCAAAAAACTGAGTTGAAGGCGGTCGAGGCTGAACTAGAAACAGAAGTAGAAACAAAAAGAAAAGAATTCATGCAAGAGATTGCATCAAAGAAAGAAGCCATTTTAAAAAGTGCAGATCAACTATCTGACGGTCTTGTAGATAAACTCATTCAATAAGTTTGGAAAGGTTATGAATAAATATTTAGCTATCTTGCTCTTGATTAACTCTGCCAATACACTTGCGGCAGGTGGAAGCGGATCACCAATGGATCTGATATGGCCGGCAATTAACTTCGTGGCACTTTTTGTTTTTCTTATCGTTAAACTTAGGAAACCACTAAGCGAAACATTCAATCGTCAGGCGAGCGAAGTTCAGTCGACTTATGAATTAGCGGAGAAGAAAGATAAAGAAGCTCAAATTAAACTAGAAACTTATCAAAAGAAAATGTCTGGGGTTGAGCGCGAACGTGAAAGAGTAATCACTGAGGCGAATCAAGAGAGTGAGAAACTTATTTCTGATATAGAAAATGAAACAATAGAGACAATTCAAAAGCTGAAGATCGATGCACAAAGCAAGGTTGAGCATGAAGTTGATCAATTAACAAAGCAACTCAATGAAAGTCTTGTTGACGAAGTAATTAAGAAAACTAGAGAGAAAATTGGATCAAATGCCAATTCTCAAACTAAAGCTACACAAAACTTAGTCCAATCCATTGGACGCTGAGGTATAAATGAAAGAAGCAATCGTTGCAAAAGCATATGCCCAAGCCCTGATTCAAATCGGTGAAGATAAAAAAATTGAAGTTGCCAATGAGCTGACTTCTCTTAATGAAGTCATCAATGGAAGCAATGACCTTGAGAGCTTATTGTTTTTCGGTGTTTTCACTGAAGAAGAAAAGACCGGCGTTCTTTCAATTATTATGGACAAGTTGAACTTGTCTGTAGTCACAAAAAACTTTTTGAACTTCTTACTGCAAGAAGGTCGAATTTCTCTACTTCCATTGATCTATAAAGAAGTCATCGTGATCGACGATCATAAGCGCGGCTTCTTAAGAGGTACTGTTGAGGGTGGAGAAAATACTCCAAATGGTGAGTATGTAGAAAAAATTAAAATATATTTAGAAGAAAAAATCGGAAAGAAAATTGAATTAACTTATTCGAAGAATGAAGACATAGCTGCTGGTTACAGAGTTACTGTCGAAGATCTTCAATTAGATGCTTCAATAGAAAACCAACTTAACCAATTTAAAGACTCTGTCTTAAACGCCTAAATCGAGGTCAATAATGTCGATGAACCCAGAAGAGATTACAAGTATTATCAAGGACCGAATTGCTAACTTTGAAGCTCGTCTTCAAGTTGATGAAGTCGGAACAGTCCTAACTATCGGTGACGGTGTTGCCCGTGTATTTGGACTAAAGAACGTTATGTCAGGTGAACTTGTTGAATTTTCAACAGGCACTAAAGGCATGGTTCTTAACTTAGAAACTAGCAACGTTGGTGTTGCAGTTCTTGGTGACGATCCAGAGATTAAAGAAGGAACAACGGTTAAACGCACAGAAAAGATTGTGGAAGTTAACGTTGGTGATGCTCTTCTTGGTCGCGTTGTAAACGCAATCGGTGAGCCAATTGATGGTCTAGGCGAAATTAAGTCTACTGAAACTCGTCGAGTTGAAGTTAAGGCACCAGGTATTCTTGGCCGTAAGTCTGTTCATGAACCAATGCAAACAGGTATTAAAGCAATTGATGCCATGACTCCAATTGGTCGTGGTCAACGTGAGCTTATCATCGGTGACAGAAAAACTGGTAAGACAGCAGTTGCTATCGACACTATTATCAACCAAAAAGGTAAAGATGTTGTTTGTATTTACGTAGCCATTGGACAAAAGCAATCAACAGTTCGCCAAGTTGTTCAAAAACTAAAAGAAGCCGGAGCGATGGAATACACAGTAGTTGTTTCTGCAACTGCTTCTCAGTCAGCTCCTCTTCAATTCCTTGCCCCATACACTGGTGCAACAATTGGTGAATACTACAGAGACAGTGCTCGTCACGCTCTTGTGGTTTATGATGACTTAACAAAACAAGCGACAGCATATCGTCAAATGTCACTTCTTCTTCGTCGTCCACCTGGTCGTGAAGCATTCCCTGGGGACGTCTTTTATTTACACAGTCGCCTACTAGAGCGTGCTGCTAAACTTTCTGATGATCTAGGTGCAGGTTCTCTAACAGCACTTCCGGTTATTGAAACTCAAGAAGGTGACGTTTCTGCTTATATTCCTACAAACGTTATTTCGATTACAGACGGTCAGATCTATCTTGAATCAGATCTTTTCAACTCTGGTATTCGTCCAGCGGTTAACGTTGGTCTTTCGGTTTCACGTGTTGGTGGTGCAGCTCAAGTTAAAATGATGAAAAAAGTTGCTGGTACACTTCGCCTTGATCTTGCTCAGTTTCGTGAACTAGCGGCGTTCTCTCAGTTCGCTTCTGATCTTGATGAAGCTACTCGTAAACAACTTGCTCGTGGTGAGCGCCTGGTTGAGCTTCTAAAGCAACCACAGTACGCACCAGTAGACGTTGTTGACCAAGTTATCTCTATTTACGCTGGTACAAAAGGTATGCTTGATAGCATTCCAACTGAACATATTCGTAAAGCTGAAGATGAGCTTCTAACTTTCATCAAGTCTAAGCACACTGACCTTCGCAACACTCTTGCTAAGGAAAATGTTGTTTCTGATGACAATGAAAAGAAATTAGCTGATGCCATTAAGTCATTTGTTAATAATTTCAAAGCTTAAGAACACTAGGATTTAAAGATGGCCAACATCAAAGAATTAAAAAAACAAATTAAGAGTACTAAAAGTACTCTTAAGATTACGTCGGCCATGAAGTTAGTTTCTGCTTCTAAACTAGCTAGGGCACAACAAGCGATTACAAATTCGCGTCCCTACTCGGAAGAATTGGAAACAACAATTAAGACAATTTCAGCACTTGTTAACGACTATAATCATGATTATTTAGTTGAAAACAAAGAGAACAATAGAACGTTATTGCTTGTTATATCTGCCAACAAGGGACTATGTGGCGGTTATAACTCCCAACTGGCAAAAGAAGTTCGAAAGTTCATCGCTGGGAGCGATCTTGATATTAAAGTTAACTTCATTGGTCGCAAGGTTCGTGATCTTATTAAAAACGAAGTCAATGTCGGTAAGTCATACACATTTGAAAAAGGTGATGCAACATTTGCTGAAGTTCAGACAATTGCAAATGAATTAGGTGAAATGTTTAAGCAAGGTGAAATCGGAAGAGTACTTGTTGCTTTCAACAAGTTTAACTCAGCGATTAGCTTTACACCGACCATTCGCCAAGTTCTACCAATGTCATTAGATCAAAGTGAAAAGGCAGAACTAAAAGAAAAGTTCCCTTTTGATTTTAAGTACGATCCAAGTCCAAGTGAAATTTTAGATTCACTAATTCCAGAAGCCTACATTACAAGTATGTTTACATCTTTATTAGATGGTGTGGCTGCTGAACATGGATCAAGAATGGTAGCGATGGATAATGCTACAGGAAACTGTAAAGACGCTATTAAAACGC
>CAYGQW010000132.1:0-8768 GCA_964352175.1 uncultured Halobacteriovorax sp. | reverse complement strand
CCGATACTAAATTGCCGTCTGCTTTTTTCTCGTGTCATACGGATTCTGTTTTTTTCTTGGCCTGTTTTGTGAATGTCAAAGCAGGATGAGAAATTTTTAGCTAGTGTGTTGAACATATAGTTAAGAACGGATATAAGATTTTTTTTAGTGTTAAGAAGAATTTTATATACGTTTTTGGCGTGTCGATAGCGCTGGGGAAACACCCGATCCCATCTCGAACTCGGAAGTTAAGCCCAGTAGTGGCGAAGGTAGTGCAAGGGGAACTTTGTGTGAGAATAGCAAGATGCGCCATTTTTAAGCCCCTCTTTTATTAGAGGGGCTTTTTTTTGCCATTTTTTCAGCAAGAATTTTTTATGAAAATTGAATTTCGAGAGATAAATAAAACAGACTTCAAAGAAATCCGTAAATTCTTTATTTGTAATGAGTATTGTTGGCGCGATAGTGACCCAGAAGGATTCATCGAGCGCTCTGAAGAAAAACGAGACAGCGTTGCAGCTGAGTTTGTTGAAAAGATAAAGATTGAAAATAAAAAATATCATTGTTTAGCTGCCTTTAATGGCGATGAGATGATTGCGTCCCATTTTCTTGATATTTATATGATTGAAGGAAAGCTTGCTTGCCATATTCATGCACTTTGGGTGAACCACAATTATAGGGGGCAAGGAATTGCTCGAAAGCTAAAAGTTATGGGAGAGGTTTGGGCCAGAAAAATGAATTGCGTTTTTATGGATTCAAATACCAAAGTCAATAACACTGGGATGATTGCTCTTAATAAAGACCTTGGATATTCAATCGCTCGCTATAACTTTAGAAAACTACTGACTTAAATCTTATAAAATTTTATTTTCTAGATAATGAAATTGTAAAAAATTTAGTCAATTTATAGAAAACTGACTAGATCTTAATATATAGACAACTGCAATTACATGAATTTTATTGGAATAAGAATTGCTTATAATTCAAATGAATAGGAGCGTCTTATGAAAAAAATATTACTGGTTATAGTGATCACTCTCATTAATTTTAATGCTAACGCTAGTTTATTTGGTGGAATGCTTAAAAAAGCATCAGAAATGGCCGGTTCAATGAAGAAGCCCTTTCAAAGTTCCGTTAAATCAACATCTGAATTAATTGTGATGAAAACAAACAAGGGAATTGAAATTTCCGAAATGAGAGATCATATTACATACTTAGATAGCATTAGAGTTCAGATGTTAAATGCTGTTGAGCTAAATGACGACACTCTCTTAGTTGAGTCTAAAAGACAGTCTATTTGGTATATCAGGGAATTTACTGAGAAAATAATAGAAGATAAAGGTCAGCAAATCCAATATGGGGAACTAGCTGAATATTATATATTTTTACAACGTTACTATAGAACCTTATGGTCAACCGTTGAAAGATCAACGTCTGAGCAATATCACAAGGAAATAAATAGAGCTTTTAACCTGATTGATGATGCAATGAGATATACACTAATTTCGATTCGACGTATCCACCCGAGCCCAGAAGTTCTTCTTAAAGTTGAATTACCGACATTAGGTGTTTTAGATTTGCTTAAACATAATGAATTTATGCGAGCAGGAAGAATTTTAACCACTGATATAAATAATAATATGGAATACTTTAGAAAAGTTGATAATGCGATAATCATGATGTCCTCATTAAGTGATAGTGAAAAATATTTTTCCTACATAAATATAAAGGATAATTTATTAAAACTTAGAGATGAATTAGAACTTTTAACTGCAGGACAAAGAGCGGAGTTCGAAAACTTTGATAAGAGCCTGTTTAGAATTGGAACAACACTTGATCTACTTGAGGAGAGGATACATTGAATGATGTAACGGCTATATGAAATGTATGATTTGTTGTTCATTTTAGATATAAGATAATTTATGAAAACTTGGAATAATCAGCCAATTGTCGAACTCGGAAAGTGTACACAGCCCCATGGTATTAAAGGGGCTTTCACTTTTCATCTTATCAATACACAAGACAGTTCTCTCGATTTAGATTCAAAAATCATTCTCTTTCCGATGACCGCAAAAAGTTCAATTAAAAGTGAAGGTCAAGAGTTTACGATCGAGAAGATCTCTTTCGGGCATAAGGTGATGACTTATTTAAAAGGTATTAAAGATAGAAGCATTGTCGAGGCAATGATCCCATTTTCTATCCACATCTTAAAAAGTGATTTGCCGGAACTTGACGAAGACGAAGTCTATTTAGATGACCTTATAGGTTGTACCGCCGTTCATATTGAAACAGGTAAAGAGCTAGGGAGAATTATTGGACTTGAGGATAATGGAGTCCAAGCCATTCTCGTTATTCGTGGCATAGAGGCAATGGATATCCCTTTTGTTGATGCATTTGTTGGAGAAATAGACCTTGAAGCCAAAACAGTTCAGATAAATCCTCCGGAGTATATATGAACGATCAAGTTAAGGCTTTAGTTGATCGATATTCAAAAACAAGTGAGGAGCAGTGGCATGAGATTGCTAAAGTTTTTCGAAGTGAAACTGTAAAAAAAGGTGAAAAATTCTTATCTGTCGATGAAACCTCTGACAGGTTTGCAGTTGTAGAAGAGGGACTTTTTAAAATTTTCTATGTAGATAGTGAAGGAAAGGAAGCAATCAAAACCTTTAGAGCTAAAGGTGGCGTGATTGGAGCATATGCTGAATTCCTACGCAACATCCCCAGCAGATTAACTGTTCAGGCCCTAAGAGATAGTAAGATTTCGGTGATTAAGGGTAGTGATATGTTGCAAATTTTCAAAAGTTCATCTCATTGGGAAAAAATTGGAAGAAGAATAACTGAAAGTCTTTACCTCGAAAAAGAAGAAAGAGAATATCAATTTCTTTGTTTAGATGCTGCCGCCAGATATCAGGCATTTCTTCAGGAATTCAATAGTGAAGTTAATAAAATCCCTGACTATATGGTCGCTAGTTACTTGGGAATAACACCAGTTTATTTATCAAAACTAAAAAAGAACACCTAAGCTGAATATGCTTTTTGTTTAAAGTAATCCTTGCTTCTCCAGGCACCAATTAATAGAAACGCTGAAATATTGTGCCAAATTGTCCACCAGCCAATAAGTAGAATTAATTGAGATAAATGAGAATAAAAGGTCAGAGCAACTCCTAAAGCTAGAGATGTGTTTTGATATCCAACTTCAATTGTAAGAGACCTACTTTCTTTATGACCTAACTTCATAAAAATTGACATTAAATATCCAGTGCTCAAGGCTATTGTTTGATGAATTAAAACTAAAATAAAAATTGATTTAAAGTTTGAACCAAAAGATTCAAGGTTAAGATAGATCGCATAAGAGAAGATGCAGATCATAAAAATTATTGAAAGTTTCTTTAGGGTATACTTCAAATATTTTACTCTCGCTTTAAAATAACTATTAGTAAGAATTCCAAAAATTAACGGAATAATGAGAAGTACTAATAGGCTTAAAAATAAATTAAGTCGGTTGATTTCAAGGTTTGATACAAGTTGTGTTGAATCTAAAAGACTCGGCCAAAAAGTCATATGGAATGGAGTTGAAATAATTGCAATTATCGATGAGAAAAAGGTTAAAGAAATTGAGTAAGCGACTGATCCTCCAGCTAAATAAGAAATGAAGTTTGAGGAACTTCCTCCCGGACAAGCAGCAATGAAGATAATTGCCATAGCGTACTCAAAACTTAAATCTGCTAAGCATATAAAGAGAAATGAAAATATTGGAAGAAGAATAGTCTGAGCAACTACACCGAGAATTATTTTTCTTGGTTTCTTAATAATATCGACAAAATTATTAATTGATAAATCGAGGGCGAGACTGAATGTAATCAAAAAAAGAGCAACTCCTATAAAGACTTTTGCCTCAAGTGGTAGCTGCATTACTTGATCTCGTCATCAAAGATGACATCATTAAAAGTACCCTTAAGAAAAGGGAGTGTTAGGCAATTAGATCGATCATATTCTTTGTCGTAAATATTAAATCTTTTTTGGAAACGAGTTGGATAATAATTCATTTCAGCGATAATTTCTGCTGCTAGTAACTCTCGATCGACTATTCTGTTAAATCGGTTAAGAGTTGAGCTCGTTTTGCAAGAAAGCATCAACTTTTTGATATTTTCTTCATTGAATGAACTTGCAGAATAGGTATCGTCTTTAAGTGATTTTTCAAAAGGAGTTGGAAAGTAATTAATCCACAAGCTTTTACCATTCGGTAATAAAAACGGATCAACTGGTTCACCGTTAAGCCACGTATTAAAATGTATGTGAGGAATCCCAAACGGAAAAGTAATGAGTCCATCTATACCGCTATAGCCTGAAAGCGCAATCGCTGAGCCGTGCTCTATTATATCACCAAGCTTTACTAATGGTCTTGATAGATGAGCAAAGGTTGTCATTAAACCTTCACCGTGATCAATAAAAATTTTTAATCCTCCACGGTTAAATTCTCTAGCAATTTTTACAATTTTTCCTTTTGCAGGTGCAACCACAAGAGTTCCCACTGGAACACTGAAATCTGTTCCATTATGGCTGTCGTAGGTTAGTTCTTTACCTCTAAAGTCTTGCATTTGAGTTTTTTTAACAGACCAGCCTTTACTGTGTGGAGTGGGTCTGTGATTAAACAGGTTTGTGATGATGACTTTTCTGTCGAGGTGAAATTTCCCACGCCATAGTTTTACTGATTTTAAATGAAGCTGTTTGAGACTAGATAATCCATACTTTGTTGGAGGTACATCCTCCTCTCCAAAGACATTTTTTAGGACTTGTTTGAGTGCTGTTGTTGCTGGATTTAGGCCGAGTATTTCTTTAAAAAACTTTAATTTTGGTTGTTCTAGTTCCATCAGTATAAATTACAATGATTAAATTTTAATCTCATTAAACTAGATGATGTTATTAAGTTTAGAGTTGTGCTGCCCTGCGATGTTGTTCTTTATTTTCCAATCCTTATGTCTGTGGTAGCTACTAGATCAGTAATAAAACTTTTATGTGAATGATATTTATGAAACGAATTTGGATTATTTCTCTATTTCCTGCTCACTTTAATGCATTCTTAAGTGAAGGCATTGCCGGTCAGGCTTTTAGTGGAAAGCGTGGTGATCATTTTGAAGTTGAAGTCATTAACCCGCGAGATTTCGCAGTAGATAATCACCAAAGTGTTGATGCTTACCCTTATGGCGGTGGCGCTGGAATGGTGATGCGTCCAGATATTCTTGAAACAGCATTAATTGACGGTGTCGTTGCTCAAGGTGCTTATGATCAAGAGCAAATTAAAGAACAATTAACCATTGTTTGCCCTGGACCGAGAGGGATTCCATGGAAAAATAGCGTCGCTAAAGATTTTGCCGTTAATCATCTTGCAGGGGAAAAAGATCTTGTTTTTATCTGTGGTCGCTATGAAGGTATTGATGAACGTTTCTTAGAAAAGTATGTTGATCAGCATTTTTCCATTGGGGACTTTATCTTAACTGGTGGTGAGCTTGCTGTGATGGTGATGCTCGATAGTGCTGTTCGCTTTGTACCAGGTATTCTTGGTAATAAAGAAAGTGCCCAGACTGAATCCTTTCAACAAAGTCTTTTAGAGGAGCCAATGTATACAAGGCCGGCCCTTTTTGGTGAAACGGCAGTACCTGCGATTCTTACTAGTGGGAATCACGCAAAAGTTGATGAGTATAGAAAACAAGAACGAGTACGTATGACATCGAAGTATCGTCCTGATCTTTTGGAGAAAAAATCGTGAGACTTTATACAGCGCTTGTTCACCATCCTATTCAAAATAAAAATGGTGAAATGGTCACGACGGCCATCACTAATATGGATATTTCAGATATCTCTAGAAGTTGTCGTACTTTTGGAGTTAAAAGATACTTCCTTGTTTCACCCGCCAAAGCACAGCATGCCATGGTGCAGCGAATCCTAGGTCACTGGGAGTCTGACGCGGGATCAATGTATAATCCGGATAGAACTGACGCCATGAGTCTCGCGCAATTAGTTGATAGTCTTGAGCTTGCGATTGAGCAAGTCGAAAAAATTGAAGGGCAACGACCTAAAGTTGTCGTTACAGGCGCCCAATTTAAAGATGAAGACCTTAAGGTTAAAGAACTTAATGCGGCACTTAAGATTGACAAGACACCGGTTTTATTGGTATTTGGTACGGGATGGGGTTTACACGCTTCTTTAGTCGAGGCAGCTGATGCGCGCTTGGAGCCTATCTTTTCTAAAGCAAAAGATGGCTACAATCATTTATCAGTTCGATCGGCGGTTGCAATCTATCTTGATAGGTTAACAACAGAAGCCTCTTAGACTCAAAACGACTCAAGCGAAAGAACGCAATTGCGGTCCTCTGGTTTGGTCAAATGTTCATAGGAGAACATTATGAATTTGGTAGATATCGTAAACCAAGATCACTTATCACCTCACGTTGCTGGATTCCCAAAATTCAGAACAGGTGACACTATCGCTGTTCACTCTCGTATTAAAGAAGGTGACAAAAGTCGTATCCAAATCTTTGAAGGCGTATGTATCGCACTTAAAGAAGCTGGAACTCTTAATGGACATTTCCGTGTTCGTAAGATGTCTTCAGGTATGGGTGTTGAGCGTGTATTTCCATTCCATTCACCAAACGTTGAAAAAATTGAAGTAGTTCAACGTGGTAAGGCTCGTAAAGCGAAACTTTACTACCTACGTGAGCGTTCTGGTAAATCAGCTCGTATCGCTATCGATTACGATCGTGGTGATAAAGCTTAATTTCATTAAGACGATTCAAAAGCCTCACTTCGGTGGGGCTTTTTTTATTTTCAGGATGAAATGTATGCCGACGTAGGCACGGTGCCGAAAGTCGGCGTTGTTAAAAACAGGTTTCACTTGGAAGACATAAATTACTTATCAAAAGATTTTTTAGCTGGTGTCGATGAAGTTGGACGTGGTCCTTTGGCCGGTCCTGTTGTCGCTGCATGTGCTTATCTTTGTGGCGGTAGTTTTGAAGAAAAAAAGCAGACACTGGAAAAGTTAAATAGCTTTGGTGTGACTGATTCAAAAAAATTAACGCAAAAGAAAAGACAAAAAATTATTCAGACATTTAACCTTGAAGTTGAACAGTTAAGTTGTGATCAAGTTTTTCGTCTATCAGTCATCAATAATTGCCAATTGACTTTAGTGATCAAAGAAATTTCACCTGCTTTGATCGATTCAATGAATATCCTTGCTGCATCTTTAGAGGCCATGGCCTTAGGCTTTGAAAATCTAAATGATGATGGTGAAGGATGGATACTCGTCGATGGAAATCACAAGCTTCGAAAAAATTGGACAGGTGTGATTCAAGAACCTCTAGTCAAAGGGGACTCCAGATCAGTGATCATCGGGATTGCTTCGATTTTTGCCAAAGAGTACCGCGATCATTTGATGAAAAAGCTGGGGGAGATTTATCCGGGATACGGACTAGAAAGTCATGCGGGTTATCCAACACCGAGTCACAAACAGGCCATAGCAACTCTAGGCGTAACTCCCATTCACAGAAAAAGCTTTCGTGGCGTCAAAGAACACCTTTAACAGGCCAGGATTGGGAAGCAAAACTAAGTAGGTATTTTCATCAACAAGGTATTCCTGTCCTGGTTTGTCCTCAGTTTTTAAGATCACGCGGTTGTGGACAAATCGACATAGCGATTATCTCTAATAATCACACAGAGCATTATTTTAGAGTTATTGAGGCTAAGTCATCTGTCACAGCCAGTCGCACGCAATTGATCAGGCTCTATCGTAGCGTTGATCTTGTTTCTAAAATTCTTAATGTTCCCGGTGGTTTAGAACAGTTTTGTGCCCATGATTATTTGCCAAAGTCGGGGGGAGTGCTTAAGCTTTAAGTGAACCAATGTTGGAGACCTTGATGCTTGTACGCTTAAAACACAGCTTTTTCTGTTTTTTTGCCATTGTTGCCCTGACTTCAATCCTTTTTTCAAGGCCAGCTCATGCTCAAGTGGATTCACGAGTTAAAGCATTAGGAACGATGGCCCTTTATGGAACAATTGGAGGAGCACTTTTAGGCACGGCTAGCTTAGCCTTTGGAACAGGTGGAAGATCGCCTGCGGTTGGAGCTTCAGTCGGTTTATATACCGGCATACTCTTTGGAAGTTACGTCGTTGCTTCTCACTATTACAAAAGAAACTATAAACCTGCTCCACAAGAAAACTATTATCCAGAATCAAATAGTCCTTATGAAGAAAATCAGCGAGGAATGTACCAGTACTCAGATCCATCTTTTGGACTTGAATCACCAAATGTAAAAAAGCCGAACCCTAGGGCTCGGCAAGATGATTCACCAGTTTGGTATATGAATCTTCTACATCTTCAGTTCTGATAAGTTTTTGCTCTTGCAGCAAATCTCTGACTTAGATCGTCCGTATCGTCGTTATCAAACTCCATAATAAGAGCCGTCATTGCATCGTAGTCATAGAGTTTAAAAACTTTTAGAAATTCAGTTTTAACATTCATTAAACGAATTTGATCTTTTTTATCGTTAAGTGCTTTGATGGTGTCGACAAACATCCCAATGCCAGATGAACCTACAAAGTCTAAATTATGCATATCAATTGTTATGGTTGAAGACGGGTTTGATTGGCATAGCTCTTCTAGTTCATTTTTAAGAGGAGTGTTTGAATCGTAGTTTAATCCACCTTCCATATGAATAGTGATATTTCCACGAGCATCAGTTCTTACTTGTGCCTTCATTGACATTGAATTCTCCAGGGTCTTGGCGAGGACATCCTTGC
>CAYGQW010000131.1:4667-8785 GCA_964352175.1 uncultured Halobacteriovorax sp. | reverse complement strand
CGTCGTCTTTCACCACCTGATAATGCTCCCCCTTGGGATTTGCGAATATGATCAAGACCAAAATCGCTAATCAAACCATCGAGCAAGCTTTTCTTTTTTTCTACTGGCAGTCTCCTATTTTCTAAAACTGCATAAATATTTTCTTCAACACTTAAATCTCTAAACACCGAAGCTTCCTGCGGTAAATAACCGACTCCGCGTACAGCTCTTTCATGGATCGGCATCTCAGTCAGCATATCCGTATCCAAACGAATTGTTCCCTCATCGGCTTTAACTAAACCAACAATCATATAGAACGATGTAGTCTTACCGGCACCATTGGGGCCGAGTAGACCAACAACTTCACCTTGAGTCACATTTAGAGAAACATCCTTAACAACGGTTCTTCCGCCATAAGACTTTTTTAAATGTTGAGCTTCCAGCATCGTTTGTTGCATCTTTTCCTTTTTATTAACGTAGCTTGAAGTTCGTGTTAGCGTCTTCCACTTCCACAACTTCATTATTCTCTCTCAGCGTAATGCGATTTCCCTTAATAATATCTCCGCGTTGGAGCACTTTAGGAAAGCCGGTGAGGACAATTCTGTCCTCACTCATTATGCCTTCTAATTTTTCAGCGAAAGCTTTGCGCTCCAAGCGCTCGCCATTTGCTGACACCTTTTCTCTCAGTTTCACATCGTCATAAAGAGCGAAATACTTGAGTTTTTTGTTATAGTTATCAAGGAATATCTCACCACTACGAGATTGTGCCGTAAGCTGTTGTTTTTTCATGGAGACTTCTCCCTCCAGTTCAACATGTTGCTTATTTAGATCGATCGATACGCGATCTGATGAAAAAGCGATCCCCTCTTCGTAAGCCCTCGATCTTTCGATGCGACCCTTAACATTTCCGCTATAAACTGCTTCACGTCTTTTAGGGTTCGAAATCAATTGATCACTATCCATCCAGACGGTATCTCCATTTTCACGATTAAAAGATTTTGATTTTACATCCCCCGTACTAGTTAAAAGATCTTCACCTAAGACATAGCTCATTCTTTGTGAGGTTATCTTAGAATCAGTCGAATTCACCTCGACTTCTTCCTCTAAAGCTAAACGCCCTCCACCTTGATCAAGGCTACCTTTAAGCGCTGTATAGTCAATTGGAGTTCCATCATTGGAGAAAGCCCTACCTTTTGGGTCTAAAAAATAAATCCATCTGCTGCGTGAGTTCAAACTCAACTGACTTGCTTCCATATGAATTGAAGGAGAACTTTTTAAAATTTTGAAGTAGAGCGCTTTTTTAAAAAAGCTAGTGTAGCCACTATCGGGCGTTTCAGTTGTGGGAGCATCAATACTAAATTCATCGCTATCCCAGTTGCCTGTCCACGAAAAAGCAGCCAACCCCAAACAGGTCAAAACGAAAACCAAAAGAATAAAGTCAGTACGCTTCAAACCACTCATAAGTACCTTATTATACAATAGTTTATGTACATCAAAAGGTTGCTGACCCTCTTTGCCTCATGGTATTTTTGATCTTACCGCTCGGATACACAAGACACACACACACTTATCGAGGGAGACGGTTTTGGGCTATGCAACAACAACTGACGTGATCAACGCCGAGGTCAAGCTAACTCCAATGATGGAGCAGTATTTTGAGATCAAAGCGCAGTATCCTGGCATCCTCATGCTTTTTCGTATGGGTGATTTCTATGAAGTCTTTTTTGAAGATGCTGTCGAAGTTTCAAAACGTCTTAATATTACCCTCACCCACCGTGGAAAAGTTGGCGACATCGAAATTCCCATGGCCGGAATTCCACACCACGCAGCTTCGGCCTATGTTGATCGTTTAACAGGTCAAGGCTTACGAGTTGCCATAGCTGAACAAGTGCAAGATCCAAAAGATGCAGTTGGAATTGTAAAACGTGCGGTCACACAAGTTGTATCCCCTGGTCTTCCCTATGATTTAGAGCGTGCCGATAAAGATCAAAAATTTATGGCCTGTGCGGCAAGAGCAAAAGATTGTCTATGGTTGGTCCTACTTGATTTCACCACCGGTGATTTTGTCGCTGAAGCTTGTAAAGACGATAACACTTTTATTGAGAAGCTTCGCCTTCACTCACCACGCGAACTTATTACTTTCATGGGTCAATGGGATGATCTACCAGAGATCAATCGCTTGTGTGAGCATGAAGGAATTTTAAAAACTCATTTAAGTAGCGATTACTTTAGCCGTGAAATCACCAAGCCGTGGCTAACTAAAATTGTTCCAACTTATAATCGTGATCAAACACTTAAAAAACATGTTGATGTGTTAGGACCGGTCGGTGCTCTAGCCTACTACGTCGGAACAACTCAACAAACTGAAGGTTTTAGTCATATTCGCCCACTTCGTCTTAGTGATGATAGTGGAAGTATGCAAGTAACACTGCCTACTTTGACTGGTCTGGAGATTCTCCCTAAGTCGCGTGATCATTATAAAGAGTCACTGCTTGGCTTTATGGATCGCTGTCAAAGTGCTCTTGGTAACCGTGCCATTAAGCGCCTCATGGTTTCTCCTCTAACTAATCATCAAGAAATTTTAGCTCGTCAGGATTTTATTAATTATTTGGTTAATGACATCACAACACTTGAAGATACACGCGAAGAACTGGCTAAGGTTAGAGACCTTGATCGGATTATGGCAAAGATCTCTACCGGCAAAGCAACCGGCGGCGATCTAATCAATCTTGCTTCAAGCATTGAAGTTTATCAGGCCATCGACCTGTTTTTACTTAAGGCTCCCACTCAATGTCGAAAGCCAATTTCCGAAAAAAACCTAAAGAACTTAGAGACACTTAAAGAAGTTATTAGAAAAACAATTAACGATGAAATCGGTGCTGCTCTTGAAAAAGGAAATCTGATTCGCTCTGGTGCAGATAAAAACCGCGACAAACTTGCTAAACTAGCAGGTGGAGCAAAAGAAGAACTACAAAAACTCGAAGCGCGTTACCAAAAAGAGACTGGCTTTCAAAAACTTAGAGTTAAATCAAATAATATTTTTGGTTACTTTGTTGAGATTCCTAAAAGTCTATCGGATAAAATGCCGAAGTCGTTCGAGCGCAGACAAACACTCGTTAATACCGAACGCTATATAACAGATGAATTAAGCGCTCTTGAAAAAGATATGCTACAGGCAAAAATTCGTCTTGAAAAAGTTGAACGAGAAATTTTTAATGCTTTAGTCGAAGAAATTAAAAGCTTAAACGAAGCAGTTTCCAATCTTGCTAGTGAACTAGGCTTTATGGATGCACTTGCTTCTTTTGCTTTTGTCTCTTGGCAAGAAGACTTTATCAAACCACAAGTTATAGAAAATCACCGCGGAGTTAAACTTGGTGGAGCTTGGCACCCACTTATTAAGGCAAACTTAAAAGATGCCTTTGTCTGCCATGATCTAGAGCTTACTGATGACAGAAGCTTTGGCCTAATCACAGGCCCTAATATGGCCGGTAAAACAACGGTCATGAGAGAGGTTGCAATCATTCAACTTCTTTCACAGGTGGGTTGTTTTGTACCAGCACAAACGGCAACAGTTGGTGTTTGTGACTTCTTATTTTCAAGACTAGGTGCTAGTGATGATATCCTTCGTGGTCACTCTACCTTTATGGTCGAGATGGCCGAAACTGCAGAAATTCTAAGACATGCAACTCATCGCTCTCTCATTATTTTAGATGAAGTTGGTAGAGGTACATCTACTTGGGATGGTCTCTCAATTGCTTGGGCTTTAGTTGAATGGCTTATTGATGAAACAAAGGCCACGACTCTTTTTGCCACTCACTATCATGAACTGATTGAATTGATTGAAGAAAGAAAAGTATCGGCTAAAAACTTAACGGTAGAAACAAAGTCTTTAGATGGAGATGTTCAATTTCTTTATCGCTTAGTTGAAAAAGCTGCTTCGCAAAGCTTTGGTATTTATGTAGCCAAACTAGCTGGTCTTCCAAAACCACTTCTTACTCGCGCTCAAGAAGTTCTGCATCGTCTTGAAAATCACGAGCATGAAAGTCCTAAAATTCAAAATACTCAGCTGAGCTTTTTTGAAGAAGAGACGAAAAAAGTTGAACTTCCAGTTTATTTTAAGCGTCTTGAAAAGCAATTGG
>CAYGQW010000131.1:0-4657 GCA_964352175.1 uncultured Halobacteriovorax sp. | reverse complement strand
CAAAGTCGATGTGATGCAAATGACACCTTTTGAAGCGCTTCAAAAGCTGCATGAGCTTAAAACTACGTGGGATGAAAGCAGAAACTTAAGCTAAACCCGAGCGGATCACTTTTATTTAATATAGAACTCATTTTACCGATGAGTTCTACATGGAAATTGCAAAGCCAACACAAGACCTTAAGCTACTTTCAAAACACAGAGTGTATGCATTTACCTTTGATATGCTCATGATTGGAATAACTTCAAAGTTGATTATGCTGACTTATCGTAGTTTCTTTACCAGCTTCTTTTATCAGCTTAAGTATCATGTTCAACAAAACGTCGTAGCTGGACTTCCAGTAGTACATCTCGCTGTCTTGATGACCGTCTTTTTTTCGTACTTCTTTATAAGTTATTACACTTCTGAAGGTAAAACTTTAGGTAAGATGATTTTTGGTCTTCGTGTCTATTCACCGGCCAAGCCTGAAATTCATTTAAGCCTTGCCGAGTCGGCTAAAAGATCATTGGGATATCTTGTTTGTTACGTAACAGGATTGTTTCTCTTTGCTCTACCCCTTTTTAGAAAAGATCAAAAAGGGGTGCCTGACTTTTTTTCAAATACAGAAGTCGTATTCGAATACTTCTTCGAACAGCACTTAGTTAATATTCAAGAAGAAGACGATCAAGATCAGTTTGATCTCTTTGATGAAGCTGCCTAAGTTCTCTCTAAAATAAATCTATTAATTTTATCAAAGTAATCATCTTTTGGATTTTTGGGTATAAGCTTTAAAATATAATTTCCTTCATGACTCTCTAATTGACAGTCATGAACTAAAAACTCCTTGGTCGCTTCACCAAAAATCTTTGTCAAGAGAGTGTGCTGAAAATTAATACTGGTATTTTTCAAAATGAAGAATTTAGAACTAACATAAAGATAAGCTTCATCAATCATAAGCGGCTTGAGATGAACTTCTAAATTACCTGCAATCGGTTTTTTGATACGATGAACTGGAAAGAGATTACTTTCAGCACCTCTTAAAAGATACATCGCTTTTTCAATCAATAAATCAAAGTCAACAGGCTTTGCCAAAAAGTCACTTGCGCCAAATTCGAGCGCCAAGGAAATATCTTTAGAATGACTCCGCTTGGACATCACTATAATCGGCATTTTCCCTAAGGCTTTATTTCTAATCGCCTTAGTGACAGCAAAGCCCGCTCCTAAGCTCTCAGTCAAATTCAGATCAATAATGCATAGATCAGGCTGCTTTTTCTTAACCGCATTTAAAAATTCCTCAACCGTTTCAAAGCCTTGATAGTTAACGCTCATTCTTTTTTCGAATACTGACTTTACCACTGTTAAAATTTCAGAATCATCATCGAGATGAAAAATTTTTTTTTGAACAGGAGACATTAAAATCTACCTGAGCGAATAAGCTGAAGCACGCTTTCTCCTAGACCTCGCCACCTAAAATAAGCTCTAAAGAGTCCTTCTTGCGAGACGAAAGTTGTATTCTTTGACAAGGTAAATGAAGAGCTGGCAACACCTCGGTCCTCTAGCTCTCTCGATATAATACGATATTGACCATCCCGATCATCTGTTAACTTTACTGGAGACTCTGCCACAAGATTAGTTTCAGAAACTCTGGTAAAAACCAATGGAATAATTCCGATCGCATCTTCCTCAGCTTCAAAAATAAAATGTTTATGCTCATCACTTGATAAATATTTTTTTAAAATAGAAAGGATCAGTCTCGCATTAACTGGTTTTATTAAATAATCATGGACCCCTAGAGATAACATTTTAACAATTTCTTCTCGGCTAATCTTTTCTGTAAATCCAACCAGAGGTATTTTTTTGAAAACAGGATCGTTTTGTCTAAAAATAAGAAATTCCGAACATTGAGCTGACAAGGCATGAGGATCGACGATAAAGGCATCAGGAATTTCTGAATCTAAGTTCGACTTTATTTGTGAGATTTGATTGAAGATTTTAACTGTATAACCTGCACCCTGCAAAATTTTTGCAAGAGCCACATTCGATTTATCATCGTCATCTAAAACAAATATTTTTTGAGTTTTGTGCTTCATTCTTAATATTATAAAGTAGCTTTGATTAATTTTCCTAAAAACTTCTTTGCTAAATTTTGCCCAACTTATGCTAACCTAGCGTGATGAAAAACATACTAATGCTCCTTATTTTAACTTCTTGTGCCAGTTATATTGGACAAGTAAAGTATGATACTCTATCAAATATTCAGTATGCTCAAAATATTTATGAAGATGAACGCTCATTAGCTGATATTTATATACCTAAAGAAGATGGTCTTTTTCCCGGTGTGATTGTTGTTCATGGTGGCGGCTGGCAGTCTAGGGCAAAAGAGGACATGGACCAAATTGCAGAATCGTTAGCCAGCAATGGTTTTGTCGTGATGAATATCAACTATCGTCTAGCTCCAAAGTTTGAGCACCCAGCACCAATTGAAGACCTGGCCTTAGCTCATGAATATTTTCTAAAAAATTCTGAAAAACTTAAATTAGATAAAACAAGAATTGCATTATGGGGCTACTCTTCTGGAGGCCATACGGTCAGTCTTTATGCAATGACAGAGCCTATTAAAAGAGTTCAAGCAGTAGTGAGTGGTGGTGCGCCCTATGACTTAACTTGGTATACCCACTCTCCCTATGTAAAAGAATATACTGGTCACTATAGAGATGAAGCATTTCAAGAGTATATTGATAGTTCTCCTGCATATCAGATTAAAAAAGATACTCCCCCATTCTTCCTTTATCATGCCCTTAAAGACAATCTAGTTGAACATTCTCAGGCAACATCATTTGAAGCAAAACTGATGATAAATAAGACACCGGTAGAGCGCTATGACGTTAGTTTTTGGGGACACGGATTTGCTTTTGTATTTTCATCTGAAGCTATTAAAAAAGGCATTCAGTATCTTAAAAATCGCTTAAAGTAACAAACTAGAAAATTTTAACTTTCCCAAGCCAAATTTGTGCATACATAAGCCAGTCACCAATAAAGCTGAAAAATGGCTGTTTAAAAGAAGCTGGCTTGTTTTTTTCAAATACAAAATGGCCAATCCAAGCAAAGCCATAACCTGCCACAGGTAAAAACCAAAGAAGTTTATACTGCTGAGTCACAAGACCATAAATAAGAATAGCTAGTACTAAAGTTGTTCCAATAAAATGCATCAAACGACACACTTTATTGGAATGCTCTGAAAGATAAAAGGGATAGAACTCTTTAAATGTTGCATAACGTTTTTGAGTCATAGATCACCTTATTTTTTTGTAAATTCCATATGCAGTTCTTTTAACTGATCAGCAGAAGGTACCGAAGGTGCATGTGCCATCAAATCACTCGCTGCAGTTGTCTTTGGAAAGGCAATCACATCACGAATTGATTCAGTTTTGGCTAGCATCATGACAATACGATCTAGTCCAAAGGCTAGCCCTCCGTGTGGAGGAACACCGTATTTAAGCGCTTCCACAAAAAAGCCAAATTGCTTTTTGGCATCTTCAGCAGAAAAGCCTAGAACCTCAAACATTTTGTCTTGAATATCTTTTCTAAAGATACGAATAGATCCGCCGCCAAGTTCATAGCCATTACATACAACGTCGTAGGCTTCTGCACTTAGAGCTTTAAGCTCTTCAGTATCACCTTTTAAGAAAGTATCAAACTTATCAGTTTTCGGAGAAGTGAATGGGTGGTGTTTAGCAAAGAAGCGATTAAGTTCACCGTCCCACTCAAGAAGTGGAAAATCATAAACCCATAGGAACTCATAGCCTTCTTTAATCAAGCCAAGTTTTTTACCTAGATGACGTCTTAGAGCATCTGCACAACTATGAGATACATCGGCGTTAGGATCAGCAAAGAACAAGAATGTGCCTTCACCGTTTACTTCACAGCGCTCTTTAAGTTTGGCTTTTAATTCATCACTAACGAACTTCTTAATTCCGCCTTCAGCATCAGTTTTTAAGAAGGCCACACCTTTTCCACCGTGAGGCTTCACAATATCAGTAAATCCGTCAGTGTCTTTTCTAGAAAAAGTTGCGTTCTCAGTAGGAACAAAGAAAGTCTTAATTAAGCCTTTAGCATCGGCCACTGTTTTAAAAACAGAAAACTCACTATCAGCAAAAAGATCAGTCACGTCATAATGTTTTAAACCAAAGCGAACGTCAGGCTTATCACTACCCCAATCTCGAATCGCTTCATCGTAGCTCATTGTTCTCATGACGAAGTCGCTTGGAAAATCAAAAAGGCCTGAGATAATTTTTTCAACTAATTTTTTAATATAAGTTGGCGTGGCAAAACTAACTTCAATATCAATTTGACTAAATTCTGGTTGGCGATCAGCACGAAGATCTTCGTCTCTAAAGCAGCGACAAATTTGAAAGTATTTATCGGTTCCACCAATCATCAACAATTGCTTAAGCGTTTGTGGTGATTGAGGTAGAGCGTAAACTTCGCCTGGATGAACACGCGAAGGGACAATATAATCGCGTGCGCCTTCAGGGGTTGATTTATAAAGAATCGGAGTTTCAACTTCAATGAACTCTTCATTCGCCAAAATGTTCCTAACTTTCGTTGTTACTTTTGATCTGAGCTTTAGAATCTCTTGCAAACGCTGAGTTCTAAGATCAAGGTAGCGATACTTAAGTC
>CAYGQW010000130.1:0-8864 GCA_964352175.1 uncultured Halobacteriovorax sp. | reverse complement strand
AGATTAGGCTAATAGAAACAAAAAGAATACATCAGCCATTAGACCCAGGAAATCGATTGAAGCTTAGTATTATTCTTCCTACTTATAATAATTATCAGAGTTTATTTAAGGGATTGGATTATTTAGATAAAAACGATTTCTTGGGAATTAAATGTGAAATTATTGTTGTTGACGATGGAAGTGACCAATACACCAAAGATAAAATCGAGCAGGTCAAATCTCAATTCACGTTTAAACTCGTAACGAATCAAAAAAACTTTGGCAAAGGACATGCTGTTAAGTCGGCACTACCTCACTGCAGTGGCGAATATATCATTTATACTGACGCAGATGCCCCCTACCATATCATTGGACTCCAAGATATTTATAAAGAGTTGTGCTCTGAAAAATATAGTTGTGTAATAGGAAATCGTACTCATAACGAAGACTATTACAGTAAGCTGCCACTGAGCAGAAGCACTGGGAGCAAAATATACAACATACTAAGTCAAATAATTTTGGGACTTCATGGACTTGATAATCAATGTGGATTGAAAGGTTTTAAAAGTGATGTATTAAAAAATTTATTTCAAAGATCTATTATCAACAGGTACGCCTTTGATGCAGAGATATTATACAGAGCGAAGCATTTAAATTACTCAATTAAAAAAGTCAATGTTCATCTACGATTCAGTGAAATAGGATCAATTTCGATTTACAGAGATGGACTTAAAATGATTATTGATCTTTTTATTATAAGATTTTGCTCTCTTTCAAGAACTAAAGTAATCAATTAGCTATTTATAACCATCAAAGAAATGTATGATTTTAGCATGATGAATTCATACTATATATGTGATGACTACGGTCTAAATGAGACAACAAACTGTGCCATTCATCAACTAGCACAAGAACAACTCATTACAGGTATTTCTGTAATGGTAACGCATATAAATGAGCAGCAACCACATGAGAGTTTAAAACATGTAAAGAAAGGACTCCATCTAAATTTAACTGAGGGATATCCAGTAAGCGAACCTTCTTTAGTTAAAAGCTTGCTTTGCTCTAAAGGGAAATTTCTAGGATTAAGAGATCTGGTCCTTGGCATCTTTTTAGGCACAATAAAAAAATCAGAAATAAATTTTGAGATTAATGCTCAGATTAGAAAGTTCTTAAATGTTTTTTCTCAAATTGACCATCTTGATGGACATCAGCATATTCAGTATTTTCCAATTCTTTTAAAAATGATTAATCAGTCTTTGAATGATTTAGGAAAGAGCAACCTTCGTGTTCGCCTTTCTTACTTTAAAAATGAATCAATCTTTTCTAGGTACCAATTTCTTAACTTACTAGCGGTTTATTGCCGAACTCTTCATAAGACCTACAGCTGTAAGTATATTGTAGATTATAATCAATGCTTGAATAAAAGTTACCAAGTCCAAAGAGATACAGAATATTTTTTGCATGTTGCCCATCCAGAGGTACCAGGTAAAGACTTAGATTTAACAACTTTTGATTTCAATTTAAGAGTAAATCAATTTCTAAAAAAAATAGATGAAAGAAGAATGTTATGATTATTCTTGGATACAGCGCCTATATTTTTGATTCTGCTGCGTGTTTAATTAAGGATGGAAAGATAATAGCTGCATGTCAGGAAGAAAGACTTACAAGAAATAAAAATACCGGCGAATTTCCCAAAGAAGCCATTTCGTTTTGTTTAAAGGAAGCTGGTATTTCATTAAATGAAGTTGATCACGTTTGTTTTTACTGGCAACCTCTAAGCGGATTAACAAATCGCTTTATTCAAATTCTAAAGAGCTTACCCAAGTCGCTTAAGTTCTGGGGGACACATTCAGGAAAATGGCTTTCAATGCTGTTGACTAATAACGAACTGAAAAGAAACTTCCCAGGCAATCATCGTTACAAGTTTCATTTTGTTAAGCACCATATTTGTCACGCGGCTTCTAGTTTTTTTGTCTCTCCGTTCAAAGAAGCCAATATTTTAATTATGGATGGAAGCGGTGAAATTTCAGCGACTAGTCTGGCAGTCGGCTTAGATCAAAACATTGAGATTCTAAGCGATATTAATTTTCCTCATTCACTTGGCTATCTTTATGTTTCTCTTACTCATTACTTAGGATTTAAACCAGATAGTGATGAATACAAAGTTATGGCGCTAGCTTCAATGGGAAAAAATTCAAAGTATTATGACTTGTTTAAAAAAATTATTACTCTTTTACCTGATGGTAAGTATCAATTTAACCTAAAGTATTTTGCTTATCATGAGGGTAGTCGAGACCCATGGGTCTCAAAGAAATTTATCGAAGACTTCGGAGAGCTTCGACTCAAGGACAGTACGATTGAACAGCGACACCAAGATATTGCATGGGCACTACAAAAAAGACTTCAAGATGTTGCCCTCCACTGCTGCGAGGCACTCTATAAGTTAAACCCATGTGATAACTTGATCATTTCGGGTGGTGTTGGTCTAAACTGTGTTATGAATGAAGTTCTATATCAAAAGTCACCTTATAAAAACGTTTGGGTCATGTCTGCACCTCACGATGCAGGCACCTCTTTAGGTGCGGCTTATTGGGTTTATTGTCACAAGCTTGGCTATCCACGAAACTACGTTTACGAAACTGCTCTACTAGGCCCGCAATATTCAGATCAAGAAATAAAGGAAGTTTTACTTGAAAGCAAATTGCCCTTCAAAGAACTAAATGAAGATGAAATATTAGAAAAGACTTCTCAATTATTAACAGAACAAAATATTATTGGATGGTTTCAAGGAAGAACAGAATTTGGGCCACGTGCTTTAGGTAATCGAAGTATCATTGCAGATCCAAGAACTATCGAAATGAAGAACAAAATCAATGAAAGAATTAAGCATAGAGAAGAGTTTCGCCCCTTTGCACCGGCTATTTTAGAAGATCGAGTTGAAGAGTATTTTATGGAAGGGCGTAAACTTCCCTTTATGACGTGTGTCCTTAGTGCCATTCCTGATAAAATTGAAACGATAAGGGCGGTTGTTCACTTTGATCATACATCCCGAGTACAAACTGTATCTAAAGAGGTTAATCCAATTTTTTATAAGCTAATAAAAGAATTTGACCGATTAACAGGTGTTCCAGTATTGCTCAATACTTCCTTTAACGATAACGGGGAACCTATAGTTAATTCACCTCAAGATGCTATATCATGTTTCAAAAGAACTAACTTAGACTATCTTGTTTTGGGCAGCTTTCTTATCAAACAAACTAAAGAGATATTATAATGTGTGGTATTTTTGGATTTATTAGTCAGTCCACCGAACCTGAAAAACTTAAAAAGTATATAAGTGATCTATTCACTCTTACCGAGCCTCGAGGAAGACAAGCTTCGGGTCTATCTATTTTCAAAAGTCAAAATATTGATATTTTCAAAAGGCCAATGAGAGCTTCTGAAATGATAAAATCTAAGCTTTATCAAGACTTTATCTCAGACTCACTTAAAAGAGATGGAGAAACCGTAACTGTTCTTGGTCACTGCCGTCTTGTTACCGATGGAAGTGAACTCAACGACTTTCATAATCAGCCACTCGTTATGGATGAAGTTAATGGTGTTCACAATGGTGTTATTAATAATTTTGAAAGAATTAAAGATTCATACAAACTATCGACTCAAGGAAAATCCGATACGGAGGTTTTGTTTCGATATATTGATAGTCAATTAGCACAAGGTTTTACTCCAGTTGAGACGATACAAAAGGTCACTTCTCTAATAAGAGGCTCCGCATCGCTTGGAATAATCTTCCCTAAATATGAAGTACTAACAATCTCTACAAATTTTGGATCACTATATTTTTGCTCTATTAAAACTGATTTATTTATTTTCACTTCAGAACATAAAATTCTTCAAGACTTTCTTAATCAAAATCAACTAAAGAGTGAAATAAAAAAACTCGATGCCAATCATGGTATGTCTATTTGTATAGATGGATTAATCGAGCAGCCCTTTGAATTAATGAAGATTAATAGCTCCCCTAAGTTATCTCCAAAGTTTGATGTATTTTCTACTACAGACAAGAGTCCTAACCCAAAGAACATTAAAAGATGTAAGAGTTGTATTTTACCAATAAATTATCCATTTATTACTTTTGATACAAACGGTGTTTGCAGCATCTGTAATAAATATAAGAAACAAAAATTCCTTGGGATCGACGAACTTAATCGCTATCTTGATCGATATCGATCAAAGAATGGAGAACCTGACTGTCTCATAGGTCTTAGCGGTGGAAGAGACAGTAGTTATGGTCTACACCTGCTTAAAACAGAGCTAGGCATGAACCCGATAGGTTTTTGTTATGATTGGCTACTTACATCCCGTAAAGCCAGACATAATGTTGCAAAAATGGCTGGTGCTCTTGGAGTTGAGGTTATCTACAGGTGCGGAGACTATGAAAAACAAGCAAGAAATATAAGAAAGAATATAAATGGTTTCTTAAAAGATCCAGACCTAGGAATGATGACATTTGTTCAGGCGGGAGATAAAGAAATGTACCACTATGGTAGACAGGTTAGAAAAGAACTTAACCTCGATCTAACTGTATGGTGTTCTGGTTATCAATTAGAACAAAGAGAGTTTTTTCTAGGCTACGCCGGAATAGACAAAACCTTAACCAATAATCCTCGCCTCTATGACTATGGTTGGATAACAAAATTACAGATGGTCTGTTATTACGGACTGAAAAGTTTGAAGAATCCATATTATTGGAATTCATCAGTTATCGACAATGCTCTAGCTTTTTGGCATTGCATGGTTGCTAAAGATGATTTTTTATATTTATTTAATTATTACCCTTGGAATGAGTCTGAGGTTGAAGCTGTTCTTAAAGATAAGTATGAATGGGAAGCTGACCTTAATTACGGTACTAATCAATGGAGAATGGATGATTTCCATACATCCTTTATAAACTACGTCTATTATACAGTCGGTGGCTTTTCAGAGTTTGATGACTTTAGATCAAATCAAATTAGAGAAGGCATTTTGAGTCGACATGAGGCCCTTAAACTTGCTGAGACGGATAATAATATCAGATATGAATCATTAATTGAGTTTTCACAATTGGTTGGTATCAATTTAGAGCATACGCTTAAGAGAATAAATGCGATTCCAAAATTGTACCTATAAAAAGCTAGTCTTCTGAATTAATATCTGAAAGAGGAAGAACTTCAGCAACCATTAAAACTTCGTCATCATAAAATGGCATCACACTTTTAGGCGATAAGTAACGATTCCATTTTTTCAAAGTCATATTTATTCGAGAGATAGTATTGTCCTTTTCCCCAATAAGAATAAATGGATGATTATTAAGGAGGCTTTCTTCGCCATATACGTCCAAATGATCAAAACTTAAACTTCTGGCGTAGTTACATTTATAAATTGATTTTACAAATGCAAACTTAAGAGTCTTTTCCTCTACTTCAGCTATAAAGTATGGGGCTTTATTAAATTGAATCTCGCCTAATGACTTTAAGTGATTACTGATAAATTTATAGGTTTCATAATTTTTAAGTGGATGGTCGTCCTTAGTCCATAACGTCGATGTTTGATACTCAGGTCGAAGAAAACTCATTATCAAAACAATTAAAAATAAGGAGAAGACTTTATTAAATTTATTTAAAAAATACAGTAACCCACAGATAATTATGGGTAACAAAAACTGAAAGCCAGGGATGAATTCAAAGAAGTAGATTTGCAATGAAAAATCTTGAAGAAAAGATAGAAACAAAAACAGAAGAAATAAAATTATTTCCAAATTATAATTCGACTTCAATAGGTTTAAATTTTTAATTTGTGGTCCAAGAACAAAAAACAATATTAACAACGACCACAAATAGTTTGTGTTGGCAAAATGATCCCCACCAGCCAGAGAGTAGATCAACAAAGTCACACATTGAAAAACTATTGGTATGACAAATTTGATATTGTTTTTTTTAAAAATTGAAATAATTCCAATGAAAAATGTAGTGATATAGATGATAACAGCAGGGTTACGTTGTAATTTTATTAAAAACGAGCGATCCCACCAAACTGGCAGTGGAATGAATATCTGCATCAACTGATCTTTAAAAAATAAAAATTCCCTATCTAGGATCAACAGACTCAATGATCCAAGCAAGACCGTTGTTCCAACACCTGTTATCAAGAAAGTCTTGATAAAGTTCACTCTATCTCTTTTATCTAGTTCAATAAAAACATAAATTAATATAAAGAAGTTATAAAGAATTATTCGTAAATTTGAATGTAGCGCAATCATATAAAAGGCACTACCTAAAACTAGATTTCTCTTGTTTCTGGGAAGCGCAAAGAAAGCTAGACTAACAAAAGAGTAAACCATTGGAGAGATGGAGAGGTAATCAGTTGAAAGCGATCCATAAGTCAGCGGGCTTACTGCCAAAAGTAAAACAATATAAATTCCAACTTTAGTATTCCAAAGATGTTTAGATGCAAAAAAAGCACTTAAAAGAAGAAAGTAATAAGACAGAAAGTAATCTAAATAGTGAGCAATATTTAGCGGTAATTTATAAAGGAGCCACTTTGGTAAAATCGCTGGTAAGCGATCATCTAAATAGAAATGCTGAATCTTAAGCTGATCAAGTTTATCTAAAAGATGTGTCAGTCCAAAGTATCTCCAACCATCACAACTATCAAGATTACCAAATGAAAAATTCGAATCTAAGTAGAGCGGGTAAAGCGGAGCAATGATGATAAGAATCAAGAGAATCGTCAAACTAAGCTTACCTTCCTTGAGGAAAGGGAAAAAACTTGCCTTAACCATTCTCTATTCCTATATCAATACTATTTAATGTCATTTTAAAACTTATCTCCAAAATCTGAAAATAAACCATCAACTTCAAGCTCTTCCAAAACAAAGCTCATCATCTCTTTTTTATCCTTAAAGGGTTTAAGAATTGCATCATCTCGAATGGTGTAAGGTGCAACTTTGAGCTCATACTTATGCGCCATAGTCATAACCGTATTTTTAAAAGCACGATCGTTTTTGACTTCATAAAGCTGGGGTAAATATGGACCTAAGTACTGAGCATATGTAGCAATCTCTTTTAAACCGTCATCAGTTAGCATCTTATCGTAATCTGCACTGCTCTCCCCCCACTCATTGACAGCTATGAGCTGAAGAAGTGGGATATTCGTTTTATTTTTTATACTTTTTAGCGTATTAGGTTCGAAGCACTGAATGATAGCCTGACCATTATCTTCGTAGCCGTAACTTTTTAGAATAAATAAAGTTTTACTAACAATATCTTTATTTTCTTGAGCGTGAAATTCAGGGGCTTTAATTTCAGGTATTATTCCAATTTTTTTACCGGTTGATTTGTTTAAGCCTTGAATCAATTCGATATATTCTATAAAAGATGGAACTTCAAAATGAGATCTGCCTACGGGAAAGCGTCCAGGAAAAACCGCTTCACCAGTTTTTAGATTAATTCTCTCATGCACATTCAATTGTTTAATCTCATTTAAGGTGAAGTCTATTGCATAAAAACGCCCGTCCTCCCTGGCTCTATCTGGGAAAATGTTCTTCACATTTGTCGTGGTATCAAGATGAGGATCATGCATGACAATTAACTGATTATCTTTAGTCATGACGAGATCAGGTTCAATATAGTCAATATCCCATGAATATGCCATCGCCACAGCTTCAAGTGTGTGTTCTGGTAAATATCCGCTGGCTCCTCTATGGGCTACTTTCATGATTTTTTCTTGGCGACATGAAAGACAAAGTAGCGTTACAATAACGAATAACAATATTTTTTTCATTGAATGAAACCTTAAGAGAGTGTTTTATGAATAATACTGTACTTCAAGACCCGACACCAGTCGAATTGATACGACTTAAGCGTTGGAGAATGAGCGTTTTCTGGGTCTGTTTGGTCGGATATATTGGCTACTATTTATGTCGTCAAAATCTCTCAGCTGCATTTCCGTTGATGACCGAAGTTTTCGGATATACCAACTCTCAATTAGGAATGATCGCTTTTTACTCTGAGCTTGCTTACGCCCTTGGAAAGATTATCAATGGGCCATTAGCTGATAAATTTGGTGGGCGAAAACTCTTTCTAACTGGAATGATTGGGGCGATAGCTTGTAATTTAATCTTTACTCAGGGAACAACTCTCACCTACTTCATCATCGTCTGGTGTGTCTGTCGCTACTTCCTAGCGATGGGTTGGGGAGGCCTTGTTAAGATGATTGGTCACTGGTATGAACCAGAAAGAAACGGAACCATCATGGGTTTTATCTCACTTAACTTTCAGTTTGGTGGTGTTGTTGCCACATTACTTGCAGGTTTTCTTGTGATTAATGGTGTTGGTTGGCAAGGCGTTTTCTTTTATCCTTCACTCATTCTTTTTGTGATTTTTATCGTTAGCTATTTTTCTTCCAAAGAAACTCCTAGAGATTTAATCCCGAATACAAACTTTGGTCACAGCAAGTTAAAGCCTAAAGCAGTTTTAGCTCAAGAAGAGGGAGAAGAAGAAATAAAAGAGTCTCCGCTCAAAATTATTAAAGGCCTTCTATCGATCAGAGTATTCAGACATATTTTAGTTTTTAGTTTTTTAACTACTTTTTTAAGAAGTATATTTTTCTTTTGGACACCAAAGCTTTTAGTAGATCTTGGAATGGGAACGGCGAATGCGATTTTAAAGTCAGCTTTATTTCCGTTTCTTGGCTGTCTTGGTACAATTCTTCTTGGTTGGTATACTGACAAATACGCAAAGAATGGTGATAGAGCTAAGGCTACCTGGATCATGTTAACTGGTCTCATAGCTTCACTTTTAGGAGTCGTCTATTGCATTCAAGTCGGTGGTATGAACGATACA
>CAYGQW010000129.1:0-8880 GCA_964352175.1 uncultured Halobacteriovorax sp. | reverse complement strand
TTTAGCCTTTTGAGACCGCATTCTATTTGTATTTTAAATCAATCTCAATTTTTAATTTTTCTGTATCACTAGAGTAAATGTGCGTACCTGAATAATAATAGGGAATACTAAATGCCACATGTTGTTTTCGCTCTTCAGTAATAGTTTGGCTAGCGACACCTGCATCAAAGCGCCCGTTTTTTACGCCTTCGACTATGCCTGTGAATTTAAATTTAACAGCAACTGGCTTTTTACCAAGTCTTTTCGCTAATTCCTTTCCTACTTCGATATCGTAACCCATAAGTTCGCCGTTATTGTCGGTGAAACTAAAAGGTCTGAATTCTCCAGAGGAAGCGAAAGAAAAAGTGTTTTCTTCGCTTTTTTGGCAAGCCGAAAATAAGACAGTAAAAACTAAAAGCAAACGAAACATATTTTCTCCCAAGAATGAGTCTAAAGCGTAACATTTCGATGTCTTAGATGAAACCTCATGGCAGCATCTTCGTATAAACCTAAAAAGTGGTGTTGTTTAGTACTTGAAATTACATATTTTTTGCCTCCTGTTGTGATTTTTGGTAGAACTCAAATTAGGTTTTAGCGGATAATTGAGGAGTCATTGATTTGAAAAGATTAAAAGATATTAATTGGAATCATCTCTATTGTTTCTATGAAGTCGCAAAGGCTCAATCGCTTAAAAGCGCAGCTTTAGTGATTGGGGTTGCTTCATCGACTATTTCAGAGCAAT
Organism: uncultured Halobacteriovorax sp.; assembly: GCA_964352175.1. Taxonomy (GTDB): domain Bacteria; phylum Bdellovibrionota; class Bacteriovoracia; order Bacteriovoracales; family Bacteriovoracaceae; genus UBA4207. The sequence continues at coordinate 8,159 of CAYGQW010000129.1, read as the reverse complement.
TGAAAAAACTAGAGCAAAGTTTAGGTTTAAAGCTTTTCGTTAGAAGCTCGAAGGGTTTATTTTTAACAAAGGATGGCGAACGACTCTTTGATCATGCACGGGAGATGTTTGAAGCTGGTAGTAAGCTCTTAGACAATGTTTCTCATAGTGATGTTGGTGGATACCCCGTTACAGTTGGAATTGAAGAGACGATCTCTTTTGATGTGGCGACAGAGTTTGTTTCTCAATATTGGGACGTGTTTACTCCATTTGGAACTGTAAATACATCACGACAGATGGAGCATGATACTTTGGTGGATAACCTTCTTAATGGTCAGGTTGATTGGGGGATATCTCTTAAGAATTCTTCTCGCAAAAATATTGTTGCGGAAAAAATAGGCTCGTTTCAATTAACTTTCTTATGTGCAAGTGAGCTGTACTCAAAGTTCATAGAGCCAAAAGATATCATTAGAAATATTCCATTAGCGCAAAGCTCTTGGGATACTAATCTTAATAAAGCGATTGAGAGCTATCTTAAAAAACAAGATATCTATCCGAAAGAAACCATTTCAAGTGATCATTTCGATTACGTTAAAAAGCTTTGCATGAGAGGTCGTTGTATTATTTATGTGGCAGAAAACCCACTCGATAATTACGATGGTCTTAGAAAGTTTCAAGTGACAGAACCATTGCAAATTGACTTGTTCGCACTTTGGAAAAAAACAAATGAAAATATGTTGAGCATTAAAAAACTAAAGGAATTAATTAGGTCTAAACTGGCCCATGTTCCAAACAGATATACAGACCTAGATCTTCAGATAGAAGTTTCTGAAGTTTCAGACGAACTACTTCGTTGAACTGAGTCCCAGGTCACTAGCTTGGCTGTTGCAAGTTTCGCTATGGCGATTTCAACTACACGCTGAATTTCCTTGGAGCTTGTTTCTGCGTCCTTTGATAGTTGTCTAACAACTTCTGATATCGTTTTTTCACCATCTAGCATAAACCAAATTTTTGATAAATCACTATTGATCGCAAAAGCTTTGTCTTCTTCATTGATTAGAACAAGGTTACCATTTTCATCTTTTGCCATTTTCCCAAGACGATTCGGTAATCTATTTTCTTTGCTCATATTTCCTCCTAGACCCATTATGCAAAGGCATGAGTAAGGATGCTAGGGGATTGAGCTCTCGTTCGGTAGGAACGAAGTTGTTAAGGGGAAGTCAGTGATTTTTCAAGAAATAAGACTAAATCATCTTTCTCTGATTGACTTAAATGAAGTCCGTTTCTAAGAAAAGGCTGGATTATATTATCTTCGATTTCAAGCAGAATTTCTGGGTCTTTTTCAACTTCTAACTCAACCTTATAAGGGAGATATGTTTCGTCCACTGGAGTGAAGTGTTTAAGTGTCAAAAGGACATTGTCATAATGATCTACTACTTCTTTTAAATTATGAAAGACACCGTTATGCATATAGGGAGCACTTTTAGCGATATTTCTTAGACCAGGAGTTTTAAAAGCAAAGCGATCTTTGTATCCTCTGTCGACAGGCTGTCCTTTAACTTGTAATGGGGGAACACCGATATTCATCACCATATTGTTAGTTAAAAGTTGGCCATGATGACAAACCACGCAGCGTCCTTTTCCCATGAAAATATTTAATCCATTTTTTTCTTTTAAGCTAAGAGCAGTGTTATCACCTGCAATATAGCGATCGAGAGGAGTGTCGTTAACTTGAAATCTCCATGCAATAAAACTTTCCATAGCTTTAGCTGCGTGACCAATATTATGTTTTTCTCCTGGAAAAACCTTGTTGAACATATCAGTGTAGCTATTTCCGTTTGGGGCTTGGGATAATTTAAGCTTAGCAATAAGTGCATCCCATATCTTTATAGAATCATTTAAGTTTGCAATTGGGTTTGATCCAGGCTTTCCAAGCATTTCATCATGTGATGTCAAAGGGAAAATAACTTGAGCTGCAAGTGCGCTGTTTAAGTTTTTAGTTATTTCTGGATGCTGCTTAAGCTTTTCTTCTGGTGTGATCAGTTCTTTAGATGCGCGATCGATTCTAACTCTTGCATCCCAGAACATTTCCATTTGATCTTCATGACCTAAGTTCCAAAGAGTTGGGGAATGTCTCTGGATCACTTCTCCTTGGGATTGTGAGCGTGAAGCGCCACGTGAAATGCCGCCTTCACCAATTGCTAGTGCAAGATTATCTCCACTACCGATCATGGGGTGATGACAGTCATGACAAGAGATATTGTTATTGCCAGAAAATTGCTTGTCTCGAAATAGTTCGTGTCCCAAAACAAGAATGTCTTGATTTGGCTTTGGAATCTCGGGTGGAGATGTCATAAGAAACTGTTCAAGCCTTGAGCGTAAAAATGTGTCTAAGTCTTGTGCGTAAGCTACGGAGACAAAAGCTAGAAAGAAGCAAATTATTTTCATGCAGAGATAGTGCTTAAAAGTGTTTGAGGCGTCAAACACTTTTAGCCATCAATATCAATGACACGTAATTTCTTAGACTTAAGGCTACGTATCTCATCAGGCATTGAGTCAATTATTTCACTTTGCATCGCTTCGATAATGTTTTCCTTTAGAAAACTTCTAGTGTGAACAAGACTGACTTCGCGGCTAGGAGCAGGTGATTGAAAAGGCCTAAGCATGTTTTTCTTTTCACTTGAAGATAAAGCGAGAGTGGCCAAGTGAGGGAGAAATGTGTAGCCGCCTTGAGTGCGTACCATATTTTTAAGTGTTTCAAGGTTTCCACTTTGAAAGCGAACGTTTTTAATTACACTCGGTGCTTTTCCAGAAAGCGAGCAAAACTTAATAACCTGATTTCTGAAACAATGACCTTCATCGAGTAACCAAACATCATTCTCAGTAAGATCAGCTTCTTTGACTATTTTTTTCTTAACGATCGAAGACTGCGAAGAAGCATAAAGATAAAAGGGTTCATAAAAAAGAACACGTTCAATGATATTACTATTTTTAAGGGGGGTAACCAAAAGACCAGCATCGATTTTGTCTCTTGCCAAAAGCTCAATAATCTCATCAGTTTGATGTTCTTCTATGGTAAGTTCGATCTCAGGATATTTTTTTGCAAATTTATGTAAAAAAAGTGGAATCACATATGGAGAAAGTGTTGGAATGACAGCCAGTTTAAACTCGCCTCTAAGACCGGCTTCTTTATTTAAAGCAATCAAACCCAGTTTCTTATGCTCATTGATAATCACCTTTGCTTGCTCAATAATTAATTTTCCCTGCTCCGTCGCCATGATCGGCTTTTTTGTTCTATCAAAAACAATTATTCCAAGTTCCTCTTCGAGCTTTTGCAGTTGCATTGAAAGAGATGGTTGCGTCACATGACACTCGCTGGCGGCTTTTCCAAAATGTCGATGGCGATCAACAGCTAAAAGGTATTCAAGTTGAGTAATAGAAGACATAAGGAACCTAATAGTTTAAAGCTATTGATATGTTGTTACGGTTTGTTTATTCTATGGTTTGATTGATCTTTTTGTCAAAGCTTTCACGAAGCTTTCTTGATACACCGGGTTTGTGCCATGACCTTCAAAAAGTATAAAGCGATTGACTTTAACCGATGCGGAAAACCTTTCATTAAACCATGAATTTAACTGTTCTGTGTTTAAAAGATTGCCTCGAGTTCGTGCTATCGTCCAGTGGGGAATGAACTCTTTATCATCTACGGGAATACCGAGACTTCTAATCACGGAGCGAATTTTGTTTGTTAAACCTAAAAGAGCAGTGGATGCTTCCGGCTTAATATAAATTATTGATGGTGTGATCTTATTATCAAATGCCTCAAATTTTGAAAATTTAAGCTCAAATTCTGTCTCGCAGATCTTATCTAAAACATGAACTAATTTCTCTTTTTGTGATGTTCTAAGGCGTCCAATAAAGCATAATGTTAGGTGATAGTTTAGCTCATTGACCCAATCAAACTCAGGTCTTTCTAATTTATATTTTTCAAGTATATCTGGTGGACTAGGGACACGAACACCTACAAAAAGTCGTGAAGTAAGCGGATCAGGATTACCATCGTCATACTTATCCACACCTCGGGCCATTGCATGGGCATGATCCATGGCTGCCATTGAGACCATAAGGTCTTTTTCGACTTGTTCACCTTCAAGGTCTCCTAATGCCCTTGCAATAGCTTCAAAAGTACAAAGTCTTCCCTCGGCTACTTGTCTTCTTAATCGGTAGCGAGAAGGAGAGGTATTCGCAAGTCTTACTGCCTGAACTGACTTTAAGGCTGGCTCTCTTTTTGCCACTCGCTTAGCCTGACCCCAGGATCCGTCTGGTACTATAAGGTGAGGAGTTCGACCATTTAAATATTCTCGTAATTCAGTTGAGCCAATTTCAAGAGCTTCATCAGAAGGAAAAAGGATTAACGGTACATGCTGACTATCGATAACAAGATCTTTGGAAGCTGATTGATCTTTAATGCCTCTGAGAATGATTTCACAATTTTTTAAAGCTCTGTTGGCAACGACTGCAGTATTGCTAGTAAGAAAGCGTTCACGCCGATGCATGATAATGCTGACGGGAATTTTATTCTCGACATAAATAATTCTGGAACAATAGCACAGCTCTTTTGGAGCATGACATTCAGAACAACGATTTAAACCTCTACCAATTCTAACCATATTTAACTTGATGCCGATTCATAACGAAGTCGAGCTCTCTCCCAAGTAAAATTTAAAATGACAGCGTAGACCAAAATTGCAACCATTAACCAGATGACATAGTGCCATTTAGAATGATCAAAAATAAAATGCAAGGGACCACTGCCTACTAAAAGAATAGGAACAACGACAGTAAGTAATCTTCTGGCTACGCTTTTATAAATAAAATCGGGCCATCTAGAAAGAGACTGCAGTTGGAGCCTGATAAAGTTGATTCCAACTCCTTCAGTCGTCCAAAACATGAGAAGTGCAATGGACATCTCAATCATAAAGCGTAAAGAGATAGCAAGGATGAGTAAAAACGGTAGAGCTAAGTAGTCTACAAGAGCAAGGTTGAGTTTAAGAGCAAAGAAGATTAATAAACAAAAATCAATCAGAAGCGAAACAGTACTCGATGGACGAAGATGTCTAAAAAACATAGGTAAAAAAGAGTGCACCGGCTTTAAAAAGGTAAAATCTAAATTTCCTTGTTTCAAATCTCTAGAAAGAACCCAGAAGTTTGATGAAAGGACGAGGCCTTGAAAATCATCGACAATAAGCATAAAGACTAAAAAAAATTGAAGTTGATCTCTATTCCAATTTCCAAGTGATGGAATGTGATCAAATAAAATAAATGTTGTCCCAAGCGCACTAACTGTAAAGATGACGTCAACAATAAGTAGTAAAATAAAATTAAGTCTAAATGACAGTTCTTCAGTCAATGAACAGCTAATAAAATTTTTGTAAATAGAGAGGTAGGATGTGAATGCTTTCATTACATTCCCGCCGCTGTAAAAAGTCTTAAGCCTTTTCGCCAAATAATTGTATTCACAAAAAACATCACAGAGATAGATAGACTAATCGTTATTAGTCCCTGTTCGAGTCCTTGCATATTACCCATAAACAAATTGATGGGCGTATAGGTTAGTGATGGAAAAGGGGTGAACTTTAGAATTTCTTGGGACCAACTCGGAAAGAAGTTTATTGGAATAATTGCGCCAGATAAAAAGTTAACGAGCAATTGAAACATTACTCTCATAGTCCAAGTTTCCTCAAGCCAAAATGCTAAAAGGCCAGTGGTATATTGCACACTGAACCAAAAAATTCCAACCAAGCTAGTATAGGCAAATGCTATGAGTAGGTCCGAAATATTGGGGATTGCTAGCATTCCAATTAAACTCAGAATCACTAGTGTGAAAATTGAAATTAAAAATTGAATTGATTGAAAAGAGATAAAGTTGGCAGAATGAAACTCCCAAAAATTAAATGGGTAGATAAGATACTTTGACATTCTTCCATAGCGAATGTCCTCAGCTAAATTAACACCATTCGATGATTGGGCCATGAGAACAACAATCAGAGACCAAGCGTGATACTCGAGCATTTGTTTTAAATTAAATCCGTTAATTAGTTCTGTGTCTGAGCTATAGATTGAACTCCAAAGACTAACCTTAATAAAATAGAAAACTAGAGCAGGGCCTATGATCAAAAGAAGAAAATTGAGTCTATAGGCCGTAACCATCGACCACCCAATTCTAATCGTTTCTAGCCATTTCCTTAGGTTACTCATTGGCCAATAGCTCGGGTCTTAGCATTAGCTCTTTCATCACTCTCTCAATTGGAAGTTTTTCTGTTTGAAAATCAGTAACGTTAAAGTTTTGTAATATATGGGAACTGAACTCTCTAAGTTCACTTTGGGGTAGAGCTACTTGTACAGATAAGCCATTGTCACTCCACTTGGGAGAAAATTTAATAAAAGACGACTTATCCTCTGGCTCATCTTGAAAGTTAAAACTTACAATTTTATCGGATCCTAGGATTTTTTCAAATCTTTCAATTTGACCATCAAACTTCTTTTCTCCATTCATGATGAGTACAAGTCTTGAACATAAAGATTGAACATCTTGCATATAATGTGAGGTGAGAATAACTGTAGGGTTGTATTTTTGGTGATATCTTTTTATGAAGTCTCTAATCGCATCTTGAGCCACAAGATCAAGTCCGATTGTAGGTTCATCTAAGAAAATGACATCAGGTTGATGTAGCAGTGAAGCCATTAGTTCTAATTTCATTCGCTCACCAAGTGAGAGTTTTCTTACGTGAACATGTAGAAGTTCTTCTACGTTTAAAACTTTGGCCATTTCGGCCACCCGTTGATTAAAGTCATTATCGTTAATTTCATAATAGGCTTTAATTAAGTATAGCGAGTCCATGGCCGGTATATCCCACCACAGTTGAGACTTTTGTCCCATCACCAGGGCGATCTTTTTTCTAAACTCTTTGTTACGATCAAAAGGCTTATGTCCAAGTACTTGAAGTTCCCCATCACTTGGGACGATGATCCCGGTGAACATTTTCATCAGAGTCGTCTTACCTGCTCCATTTGGACCAAGAAGTCCCACGATCTCGCCCTTTTGAATTTCAAGGTCAAATGATTTAACGGCGTATTTAGCGATCTCGTTACGTTGCCATAAGGACTTGATAGCGCCAGAGATACCTGGTGCCTTCTTGTAGCTGACAAATTTTTTATTTAAACCGTGACATAAAATCATGGAAAGAACTTATGAGATTTGAAGCTTTTAGTCTATCAGTTGACGCAATACCCAAAAAAACATATGACTAATATCTTATGAATCTTGAATGCCGCTATTTTTCTGAATCATTATGCAGATCTTGTGAAGGTCTAGATGTCGGACTTAATGTATGGCGCCAACAATCTCTAGACAATCTAAAGACCCTCATACAAAGTCAGCATTGGTATCCGGCTGTTCACACTTCTAAAAGCTTTGGCTCACGTAATAAGGCTAAGCTTGCCGTTGGCGGCACTATCGATAATCCGTTATTGGGTCGCTTTACTTCGGACGGTAAAGTGGTCGATCTAAAGGAATGCCAACTTCATTCTCCATTTATTCAGCAAAATATCTTACTTATGTATGATTGGATTAAAGACTATAAATTAGAGCCATATAATGTCGAGACACGAAAAGGGGAGCTCAAGTCGATCATTGTCGTAGAAGGGGACCATGAGAGCTTGATGATTCGCTTTGTCGTCAGATCAAAAGAGTCTCTTGATCGTATTAAAAAACTATCAGTCCAAGTAAAGGCTCAAAATCCGTTTCATGTGATCTCGGTAAATATACAGCCACTACCAAGTGCAATTCTAGAAGGCGAAGAAGAAATTGTTGTCTCTGAAAAATCTCTTTTAAATATTAGTTATAATGAGAATAATTTAAAATTACCGATTAAAAGTTTTATACAAACAAATCATTTCATTGCGACAAAACTTTATCAAACCGCGGCGACTTGGGCCCAAGACATTGATGGTCGATGCCTAGAACTTTTTTGTGGTATCGGGGGCTTTAGCTCTCATTTGATCAAAGAAGACAGAGAAGTGGTTGGAGTTGAACTTTCTGAATCAGCTATTAACGCCGCTAGGATGTCCACTCCACAAGCTGAATTTCTTGCAATGGATGCTTGGGAATACTTAAAGTC
>CAYGQW010000128.1:0-8900 GCA_964352175.1 uncultured Halobacteriovorax sp. | reverse complement strand
CTGTGTCCGAGCCTTGAATCAGGTATTAAAAATAATAAAAGATTGTAATTAACAAGGTATACTTATATTTCATGATTCAAACTTTAATCAGCAAGAATGTGAAAGGATTATTAAACTTGGATACTACTTAAGTTTGGGAAGAAATCTCTTTAAAGAAAACTCAAAGGCATCTAAAAGTATTAGCCTTAACAATCTTTCTCATTATTTTTTTGAGACAGATGATAGTCACAGAGAAATAGAAGTTGTCTATTCACATGCCTGTGATCTTTTAAATGTCTCAAGCGATCTGCTACTTGTGCAAATAGAGAAAAATTTTCAACAGTTATCGACAGCTTCGCGTAAGCTCTTGTAATTCCAAAGCTTTACGTGAACCGTTCTATATTTCTCCCTTCGTAAATTCTACTACAAAGGTAAAAAACATGCACAAAACAAAAGGTTGGCAGGGTAACCGGTTAACCCAGAGGAATGACCATCAACCCTCTCTTCTTCTCATGGTTCCCCAAACCTAAGAAATGATGGTTGTTCCTTTGTTTTATCTAATACGATGTAATATTTCTTGAATTTGACCGTCAAAAGAATGGAATGGAAGTGTCGCTGCTGTTGGATCAAAACACTGCACAGAGCTTTCAGTATTGGCGTGAAATTTAGCCGAGAAAAAATCATTCACAATACCAACTCTTTTAGAGCTTTCTGAAATATGAGAACTTAACCACAAGTCTACAACTGTCGCTGCACAAACTCGTGGTTGTGTCGCAGAAATTTTGTCCCAAAGCATCTGATTTAAAACAAAATGCTCAAGGTTTGGAATCTGTGTAACTCTCTTTAGCAATACTGTCGGACTCTTACAAGTTGCAGTCTCTTCTACACCCGCATTGCAATTTGAACCACAACTCTTCCATTTCAACGATAAGCCTGAAAGGTGCTTTTCTAGTCCATCAATAAAAGTTGCAAATGAAAGAGCTAATGGAGCTCTAGCAAGTGACAACTTTATACTAAAATCTTTTAATGGCTCCATACAATCGGCATTCTCGCTTAGGGGCCATCTCTTTAATGCCTGGCTACTTAGAGAATATGGATGATAACCTGAATCTGCTTCTTCACATACTACACCCTCAGAAACTATCGAAGGTGATTCTGGCAAGATCAGTCTACCGCTTACAGGGACAACAATTGAGTCTCTAGGTATAAAAGGTCTGGTTACAGGACTAATAATATGCGCAGGAGGACCGCCTCCCATACCGAGACCATCACCAGCCTGAGCTAGTGACATAACAAAAAATAATATAAACAAGGCTTTATTGATCATTCATATTTACCGTTAAGAAGTTATCGGTAACTACTAATATATTCTTTAATTTCAAAGAGATGGCAAACTGAGCAATTTAGAACAGACGCCCCAAGATATTTTAAATCTAGCGCAGCAAGCGATCCTGCGAGGTGATTTTAAATTAGCTGAAGAAATCGTTTCAGGAATCATTTCAAAAAAAGGATTATCGATCCAGCAAAAGCTAAAGCTTTCTCATGAACTGCACTGGCTAGGAATGCCTGTGCAAGCGATGAAAGTTTTGGGTAAGATTGCTGCCCCTGTCGACTTTCATCTGTTAGCGCATGAAGAATTTTGCCTCCAAATAAGAGCCATCTATATGCTCAATTTTCTCGGTGCAACCTACGTAGCAAAACGTTTACTTGATAAAGTTGAAGAACACTTGCATGTAAATAAAATTGATCTTGCTGGTTATCATTTCTCAATGGAAACATATAAAGCATTTATCCTATATGAAAGTGCTCGTTACACCGAAGCTTTAGAGCTATTTGAGAGGATTGTAGATCAAAGTAAAGAGCCAATTACAAAGATTTATTTAGCTCTACATCTCTTTGTTTGTTATGAAGCTTGTGGCGAAGCTAAAAAAGCAAAGGATTTAGCTCTAAAAAATATCTCATTACTTAAACCCGAAAACGATACTCTGAAAGCTATGTATCTACAAAATCTAGCACGAATATCGATTCTTGCAGATGACCTTGAAGCGGGCCAATCATATATCAATGAAGCTCTTAATCTATATGGCATGGAAAAAAGAAACAAAGATCAGGCATATGCCTTTCTTTGGCAAGGCGTGATTAAAGGTAAACAAGGTGATAAAGAAGAATCTAACAGACTACTCGATATAGCTTGGGATGTCTTACATCACCCTCTTTCACAACCTCAATCCCAGCTAACTGTATTGTTTTGGAAAGAAAAAAATAATCTTGAAGTTGATATAGCTTCAAGATTAGCTGTACGTGCACACTCTTGTATTCATAGTTTTTCCTACCTTCTTGGAAAGCCTATCAATAATTCGCCTTACCCACTTCATGTGAGAATTCAAAAAAATGCTCGCTTTGATAAAACACACGACTGCTGGCTCGTGACAGAAAATGAAATTACACCTCAAGACTATCGTAAAATTGACCTTAATTCCTTTAACCAAGTCCTAGACTTGTATTCAGGTGTTGAGAAAGATGGTGAGCAACGAGAAACATATACAGAGATACAAATACGCGCGATGATTGCAACAATTGGCGCAGGGCCAATTGGTATCCATGAATTTGCGCTTATCGATTTCATTTACAGACAGGATTTTTGGGACTGGCAAAGTGGCAAAGAAAGACTCAAAAAACTTGTGCAGTACCTGAGAAAAAAGGGAATCCCATTAAAAGTTCAAAATCAAATTCATAAAATTTGTATAGATGAATTAAAAGTAAAGCCTATTATTTTACCGATGGCACTTGATTTTCAAGGTCATCATCATTTTGTAAAAGCACATACAAACTCCTTCACAAGACAGGATTTAGAAGTCATTCTTGGGACTAAAAAAACCAATGCGAGTCTATTACTAAAAGAGTGGTCAAAAGAGGATTTACTTGAAGAATCAAGTAAAGATGGACTTAAGATTTACTATAGTTTTATGAAATAATTACAGCGTTTTGTTAGGTTTTCATTGAACTTATTAAAATTGATCATTTTCACTTTCAAGCTCGATTATTTGTGGTAAATCAGGATAAATTCAAATCTGGAGCAAAAATGAAACTCACTCTCATAGTATGTCTAAGTCTGTTCTCTATTAATAGCTTTGCTTGTAGAGAAGAAGCTCAATTTGTCGCTACCAGTGTTAAACCAACTTTTGAAGATCAAAAATGTATAGTAAAAGTTTTCTCATTCTCACACTATGTAGGGTCAATGCTATGTCCCTTGTATCAAGAGGATGTAGTGGAAATGGGAATTGTTGTTAAAAATGTTGACGAAGAGACTTGCTCAAAAATAACCAAACTTTCAGGATACTTAGTCAAAGATCATTTTACTCATGATATCTACTTGGACTAAACGACTAAAGGGTCACGATGTTAAGTGGTCCTTTATCATCCTTGCTTACATTCTTTTATTATTTCAATCGGTTCTCGATAACTCTAGAGGTCCGATTTACCCCGAGATACTTTCCGACTTTAAGATTGATGCTGCCAGAGGCTCATGGATTTTTGCCTTAGCATCTCTTTCGGGTCTATTAGCAAATCTCACTACTCGCTGGTGGCTGCCTAAGATTGAAGCAATCCATGGCACACATATAGCTCTTATTCTGCTCACTATATCATCTTACCTGTTTGGAAGTTCACTTCAATATGGGACATATATTCTGGATTTATCATCAATTCTGATGGGCTTTGGAATGGGAATGGGCAATGTCACCATGAATATCCTTATTGCCAGGGGAACCAAGGAAGAGTTTCGTCGACAGTTTTTTTCTGGCCTGCACTCTGTCTATGGAATTGGCTCATTATCTGCGCCGCTAATTCTGAATATCTTTCTGGCGAATCAAGGTACCTGGAGTCTTTTCTTTCAATATTTAAGTATTATTCCATTTTTAATTTTGATTACTTCACTTATAAACACATCTAGATATCAACATGCCTCACTTGATCGAACTATTATCAAACAAAAGTTGTCTGCCCCCGCAAAACTTAGGGAGCGTATTTCTTATGGATCTGTTTTTGGTTTTTACGTTGCATCTGAGATTGTCATCTCAACCAGACTAGTTCTCTATTTCACTACCGAACACAGTATCTCACTTGAGCAATCACGAACATCTTTGTCTCTTTTCTTTTTGCTTCTACTACTTGGAAGACTTCTATTTACGATCTTACCAATTAAAGGATCTAGCCAGCGTTGGCTGATTGCTTCTTGCTGTACCTCATTATGCATATACTTTGCTTCAATTTTAACTACACCTTACCTTCTTCCATTACTGGGCCTTTCAATGTCCTTATTTTACCCTGTCGCAATGGATTGGTTATCAAAGAAATTCCCTACGGGATTTGATTGGATGACAGCCTCAGTTCAAACCAGCGTGAGCTTAATTTTAGTTTTAATGCATATTGGCTTTGGTCATCTAAGTGATCTTCTGGGAATTGAGTATGCAATGTATCTTGTGCCTGCATTTCAATTGATCTGTTTAACTTTACTCTTAAAGCTTGGAAAAGCTTCCTAGACGTCTTGAAAATTTGGAAACAATTACTGCCGACATAAGTCCAGAGATCCACCATACGACAAAAGAAAAATTTGAATTATAAAGCGATGGAAGTTCAAACGTTTTATTAAGAATCATGAAAATCAAAAAGAAGAATACTGAAACACATGAAAGAACACGATATTCATAATCGAAGATAACTTTACGCTCGAAGGATTTAAGGCTTATGAATGCAACCATAGTGGAAATAGATAAAAAGAATGCTCCACAAAAGGCGGCACATATAGTTTCTCCGTAAGACATAAAAAGATGACCTAATCCATGTTCTCCGATAAGAGGTCCGATCCCAAACTGTGGACATACGCTAAGTGTTGCAACTGCGCCGACAATAAATGAGATTATAAACTTAGGCAGCAGAGATTCGATCTTAGGGTTAATTTTTTTATTGATTTGAACAAAGATCTTTGAACTAAGTTCATTACTTAACTTTTCATCATCTTTAATAAATTTTTTATAATCATCTGTTTTTGGATTCATCATTAATCCTCTGATTCCATTAACTCTCTGAGGGCTTTATTTGCTCGACTTAAAATTTTCCTAGCATTAACAGGTGTTGTATCTAATCTTTTAGCTATTTCTTCAAAATCTAAACCCTCTTGAAAGCGCATAAGAATAACTTCTTGGTTTTTCTTTTCTAATTGATCCATATCTAGTAACAGTTCCTTCCAAAGCTGCCCAACTTCTTTTGTTTGTTGATCTCTAAAGATCGATTTCAACTTTTCTAAGTAATTCCCCTTTCTCTCTCTTTGTCGGTATAAGTCCATAAGAAGGTTTTTAGCAATTGTGTAAATCCAAGCACTAACCGGATATTCATTTTTATAGGTATGAGCTCTTTCAAAAACTTTAACAAACGTTGCCTGTGCCAAATCCTCTGCTGTTTCTTTATTAGATTTCTTTTGTATATAATTAAATATTTTATGCGAGTAACGCTGATATAATTCTTTAAAAGCATCCTGATCAGAACTCTTAATTTGCTCCATCAGCTCCTCGTCACTTAAATCATTTTCAATCAACTTCACACCCTATCAATTACTACGTATGAGATTTACTTTTGTGACGAATTCATCCAAATAAATAGAGGATTTCTTGATCAAAACACTCACAGATAAGGAATGATATTCATTCACTTCAATAATAACTCATACTTACTTTCTCTACCTCTTTAATTCGCTAAGTTTTACTCATTTTCTACCGATATGTCTGAGTAATCTAATTAGATTGAGGGCAGATATGTTGCGAAAATTATTAATATTATCTCTTACTTGTATAAGTTTGTCTGGATGGTGTGGCCCAAGAGAGCAAGCAATAAAGCTCCACAACAGACTTACGGGTGTTCCTCCTACTGCATCGACTCTTAATCAAATGATCAATCTTATTAATGCCCAAGACGAAGTTGCTGCGGCAAAAGTAGCACTTGATCGCCCTGAGTTTTACAATATTAAAGCCAAAAATTGGGTAAAAACATGGACCAACGAAGCTCGTACTAATCGTGTTCCTCTGAATGATTATGTAGCAACTGTTCTTGGTGTCATCCGTGACGAGCGCCCTTTTCACGAAATCCTAACAGCAGATATTCTCTATATTGGTCGCGCAGGTTTAGCCAATGTCGATGATTACGAAGATGACAACAATGATCACTACGAAGACCTTGAAAGGTTAAGAGTCGATCTTAAAGCTGACTTAATACCTAGAACTCAATCAGCAATGAATAGCCTAGCCGCTACTGCTGGAGTTATCACTTCAAGGGCATCCGGCGAAGCCTTTTTTAGCGCCGGAACCAATAGAAGAATGACGAGATTTTTATTTATTAACTTTCTTTGTCATGACTTCGAAGCTCTCCACGATATTACAGTTCCAGATATTTATGTTCGTCGAGATGTAGAAAGAGATCCAGGCGGTGACTCACGTACATACCGAAACCAATGTGTTGGTTGTCACGCTGGTCAAGATGCTCTTGGCGGAGCATGGGCTTACTATGACTTCACTGGCAACAGAGTCGTTTATCAAGCTGGAAATGTACGAAGTAAAATTAATGGCAACAATTATTTCCCTGATGGACATAGAGTTGTAGATGATTCTTGGGTGAATCTATGGACTGTTGGGCAAAACAGTACTCTTGGATGGGGCCAAATTACTTCAGGCAACGGAGCACGAAGTTTTGGTCAAATGTTAACTCAAACTCAAGCCTTTGGTAAGTGTATGGCACAGAAATCTTTTGAGATGGCGTGTACCAGGCCTCCAATGACTGACCAAGAAAGAGATCTTATAACCACTCTTGGCCAAGAGTTCATGACAACTGATAACTATAATATGAAGACGTTAATAGCCAAAGTTGCCGTTAACTGTATGGGAGAATAATCGTGAAATTCAACAAGCGAACACTCTCTTTATCTATAACAACATTTTTTCTCGCAGTTGTTTTAATTAGCTTTAACCATTGTGGTCTAGATAGTCTGACTAAAGTAAAAGTTAATAAAAAGCTGAGTATGACGAATGCTTCGAATGGCGTTCCCATAAGTGACGATATCGTTGAGGGTGGTGGAGATACTACTGAACCCCCTGCAGATGAAGTTGTCGCGCAAGAAGTTTACGTTGGTGTTAAAAGTTTTGAAGAAATCTATATGACTATGAGTGTTTTAACTGGAGTTCCTTATAACTCTGGAAACGTAGATAATGTATACGCGGATATTTCAGCTCAATTACCAAGTGACAATGATATCAAATCTTTCATTGGCGTTAATCAAGTTTCAATCATCAAACTTGCAGCTGAATACTGTAATCAACTTGTTGATAGCGGAACCTTTAGATCTTCGATTTGGCCAACGACAAATTTTGGCGAGTCATCAAACACAGCCTTATCTGGTGCTAAAAAAGACAAAATCATTGATGATATGATCATGAGTTTTTGGAGCATTCCAAGCAATCAGCTCTTCGAATATAATATGGAAAGAGCAGAACTATCGATGTTAATAGATGAGTTAAAAGTTGGACTTACTAATAACTCAACGACAACTAGAAACGTCATCAAAGGTGCATGTAGTGCTGTTCTATCAAGCGCCCATGTCACCATGTTGTAAGAGGCCTACTATGACTATTAAGAAAAAATCCAAAGAAGAACTAGAAGGCCCTATAAAAATAGAGAATCATGCGCCTACTTCAAGACGTGATTTTCTAGCTAAAGGATTTATTGCAGGAACAGCTTGGGCCCTAGCGCCAAGTATGCTTGACCTATTGCTTGGTAGAGCACCAAGCGAGCTCGCCTTTGCTCAAACTCCAGCTGCTTGTGGAGGCTTACCAACTCTCAACACAAATATCCCCGTTATAATTTTTGATCTTTCTGGTGGATGCAATATTGGTGGTTCAAACGTCATCGTCGGTAATAGCAATGGTCAAATGGATTTTCTTTCACCTAACGATTATATGAGTCTCGGACTTCCTCCTGATATGACCCCAGATAAGGCAAATCAAGTCGATTCACAGCTTGGTCTTAAATTTCATAGCGACTCTGGTTTTTTAAGAGGAATAATCTCAAAAACTGACACAGTGGCAAGATCAAGAGTTGAAGGCGGTATTTTCTGTACTTCTTCAGCAGACGATACAGGAAACAATCCTCATAATCCGATGTACTGGCTAGCTAAAGCTGGGGCTACTGGTGACCTTGGTCATATTTCAGGGACTAGAAATTCTCAATCTGGCGGTCGATCAGCTGCACCAAGATCTTCGATTAATCCGGCGAAACAACCGGTAAGTTTGAACTCTCCAAACGACGCTTTAGCATTAGTTAGTGCTGGCAGACTTTCACAAATCACTTCTGATGCCAACGTTCAAAAAGTTTTAAAAGCAGTCGAGAGAATGAGTGAGAACCACCTACAACGCTTCGACAATTTAACTCTTCCTGATCAAATTAAAACTCTAGTTGAGTGTGGTTATATTCAAACTCAAGACTTAATTGGTCGCTATTCAGCGGCGGAAATTGACCCTGCTCAGGACCCTCTCGTTATGCAAGCCTTTGGTGCACTTGATAGCGGTGACAAAAGAAAAACTGCAACGATTGCAAAGATGGTACTAGATGGACACCTTGGTGCTGGCACAATTGAAAAAGGCGGTTATGACTATCATACTGGGGATCGAAGTCGTGGTGAAACAAGAGATTTCGAAGCCGGTGAACTTATTGGTCAGGTCATACAATTAGCCAAACTTAAACAAAAAGATGTTTTAATTTACGTCTTTACTGATGGCGGTGTTTCCGCAAGAGCAACGATCGACAATACGGCTGCAGGTCGTGGCAAATATATTTGGGGTGGCGATAGTTCTCAACGCTCTTCTGCCATGACATTGCTA
>CAYGQW010000127.1:0-8953 GCA_964352175.1 uncultured Halobacteriovorax sp. | reverse complement strand
GCTTGATTTTACTTGTGCTTCAATTTAGAGGTTGAAATGGATTTTTTAGCAGTAAGCGATAAAACATTTGTTATTTCAGGTGTTGCCAATAAAAAGAGTGTTGCCTATAGCGTTGCTAAAATATTGCAAGACAACGGAGCCAAACTTATCCTAACTGTTCAAAGCACAGATCATGCACAGAAAGTTTCGACCTTATTTCCAGACTCAAAGATTATTATTGTTGACGTTGAAAAGACTGAGACGATTAGTGCTTTGGGGCAAAATTTAAAAAACGAAAACATAAAAATTGCTGGATTTTTGCATTCAATGGCGTTTGCCAATTACTCAGAGCCTAAAGCTTTTCATGAAACGAACTGGAATGACTTTGCGCAGGCCACACGCATTTCATGTTTCTCTTTGATTGAAATGAGTAATTCACTTGTTGATTGCTTTGAAGAAAATTCATCAATCGTTACTGTATCTATTTCTAATACAAGAGCGACCAATTACGGCTATATGGGACCAATTAAAGCCGCGCTTGATTCAACGGTAGCTTTCTTAGCCAAGTCATTATGTTCAAAAAATATACGAGTAAATGGTATTTGCTCTGGCCCACTTAAAACTTCAGCTTCTGCTGGAATACCTGGCTATATTGAAAATTATCTTTTTGCTGAAAAGCTCACGCTTAGAAAGCAAGCCCTAAAGACGGACGAAGTCGGATCTTCTATTGCCTTTTTATTGTCACCTAGATCAAGTGGTTTTAATGCAACTGGTTTAGTCATAGATGCGGGCATGTCGGCCAATTATTTTGATGAACAGGTCGTTCAAGCCGCACATTAATCACTTAGACCCCCTCTGCGCTTTGATTCAGAATAAAAGGTAACCCAAAGCCGATGTAAGAAACTCGATGATTCTATTAATTATATTTTTTATCTGAAGTTTTTCTTTTTAAAAAAACTGTTGATTAAATGCCGGCTTTTGTGAACGTTCATGGATTTTTAAACTAGTTGTTTGTGATTCCTAAAGATTATCCAACACCATTTTAAGCTGTGTCATAGACCTTAAACCAATAGAAGGTTTGGATACAGAATGATCTTTAACAAAGAAAACAGTGGGTATAGAACGTATCCCGTAAAGTGCAGCAAGCCTACCTCCCATCTCTGTGTCGATATTAATTTTGTGTACGTTTAAATTCAAACTAATATTCATCTCACTTAAGACTGGGGAAATCATTTTGCAAGCTCCACACCAGTTTCCAGTAAAAAGCACGGCACTAGAACTACTAAGCCCATCTTCACCATTGATACCGTAGTCCAGTAGGTCACTCACCATTTCAGTTTTTTGCTCTTCCAGCTCTGGTGCAGAAACTGTGAAACTCAATTTTACATCTGTACAATCTTTTATGCCTTGAATTTTTATGCGCAAATGTAGCTCCACGTCATCAAGCAAATGGATCTCTCTATTGTCAGAAAGTGTTGCGAATTGATTCTGTGAGTCCGACAGGCTGAATTCATATTTAGCATCACACTTCTTATCTAACCAAATATTTTCAATTTTAAGAACTGGCGTATTAGCATTAAAAGACGATGGCAGCTTAAAGCTGGCAATGATGAAGTTGGCCATGTCGGTATTTTTTTGGGAAAATAAAATTTGGTTTTGCTTTCGAAAACCTAGGGGAGGGCTGATTTCAATTGTTGCCGTCTCTAAAATGTAGCCAACCTGCTGTTTTTCCACCACTACGTTCTTTTCAATAATTTTGGTGCCGGCATTATGTTCGGGCTCTGAACAACCATTTAAAAAAAATGATATCAAGACAAATAGAAAAAAATATCTCACCTCAACATCCTCCACACCTATGAATATCACTGTTAGATTTCAAATAAAATTTAGTAATATACGATTAAATTTTCTTCATCGAAATCTAATGGTTTTTTATCCAAACCGTGTTCATTAATTGTTTGTCTTATTGTAATTAAAAATAAAATTGATTGATATGTTCTCTGTATTCTCTTCATGGGGTGTTAGCTTTCTAACACTCAAATAAAATTTCGGGTACTTAGCTAGATGTGGTGATTTCTTGAGCCTGACTAAGGTTAACTGTTTGTTTAGGCAATTAATGTTAGAAATGGGCTTTTGGGTTAAGCTTTTGTTGAGTCTATTCGCTCTGCCTGAAAAGCTTGGCGAAAATAATAAAGCTTAATCTTTTTAGTTTCTTTAATTTTTACTACTTAGTCTTACAATACGAATGAAATTGCCGATAGGGTAGAATGCGAAAGTCTCTGTGCTGCCTTTGCTGTTCGTAATCTCATTAGGCCACAGACTCTATAACTGTGAGGCGAATGTCTCACAATATCAGGCTAAGATGTTAAAGGTTATTTTAAGTGTTTCCATTATACTGTCACTTCAGATTGAAGTGATGGCTCAAGAATTCACTCATTTTAGTTTAACTGGTCAGTCAAAAGGATTCAATCTTCCTATTCCGGCAGCCCAAGAAACACCACTATTTAATCGAATCGCAAGAGACTTTAGTGATTATCGACTTCATGCAAATGATGCTGCCTCTAGAGTCATTGCAGGTAATACACTGAATGTTATCGGTGGTCTTTCTGGTGTAGGCTTTTCTTTGGTAAAAGATTTTGGTGGTTTTTCGATCAATGCCAATCGCCAGCTCGCTCCTGATCTTTTTGACGATGAACGCTGGCTTATCGTCGACGAATTAACAATACTTATTGATGCTCAAGGTTACCTAGGAGAACTTCGAGATCAAGAAGTTATTGATATAAGTGAAACGAATTTAGCTGCCTTTGCAGGTATTTCTTTTAAGCGTATTTATCGTATCACTCATTTTGCACGCTCTTATGAAGAGGGACTTACAAAAGATTATGATAAACTCGTTTTTCCATTTCGTTGGTTTAAACCTGAAAAGCTTTCTCAGTTAGAACCCTACGAGTTTCTGGAAAAAGAAGATGCGTTATCTTTTAAAGCGGGCGGCCTCGTTACGGCGCCGATAGGCTACGGTCTATCTGTCGGTGCCGGAGTATTGGCAAGTTATGAGCGTACAGCTAACTTAACGATTCAATCTTTAGGCCCTGATGATTTAGCTGACGATGTTCATGAGCGAGTTCGCCTAACATACACTAAAAATAAAACAGCTGCTCTCGAAGCTCAGGCTAGGCTTCAAGCCGATTTCTTAGGATTACTCAAACTAACACTTTTCTCGTACGACTTTAGTTACTCCTTATCTCAGGCCCAGGCTTGGAATTTATCTTTAGACGATCAAGCGCTGCTTAGTCTGACAAGTGATGATGATCCAATCCTATATAATGGGTTGCAAGACGTTTTAAAACTCAGATCTCCAAGGCTTAATGATTTAGCTCCTTATATTGTAAGTTCAGAAACTAGAAAAACAGAAGTGATGAAGTCAAAATATGCAGCTCTCATCTTAGGGGGGAAAAAAGAAAAAAGAACTGAGCATGTTCAAACGGTGAAAGATGGAATTGTGAGAAATTTCTTTCGCCATAACTTTACGAAACAGCGACAAATACAAAATATTATAAGTCGTTTAGTAAGTGAACTATTCTCGAATCTTTTACAAATGCCAACTGTTGTTAATAATGCAGCAATCATCACCAAAAGAGTTTCTTTTGAATATGAATCTGAAGACAATCTTTTCGATGAGAAACAAGACTTAGAGTTAAATGAGAATAGTCGAAAAATGTTTCTAAATATTTATCATGAAGCCACAGTCGCTACCAAATCGAAGAAAATGCGTGAGTACTTTAGTAGCTACGCTAGCTATTATACAGGAGCAGATCCAGCGATTATTAATTTCATAGATGAAGGGGGACTAAAGCCTCCATATCAATTCCAAAATACCTTTCAAATCTCAGAAAGTGGTGTTCGCCTTATTTCACAAATGGGTACTGAACTAATGCATGAGTTAATTGACGATCTATGTGAGACAAAACCTAGAAATCGGCTTTATCGTTATCGTTCTTTATTAAATTTCTGTAAATGGAAGCTTCAAAAAGATTATCGTAACTATATTCTTGAAGTCCATCACCGAGAAATTACGGTTTCTTCGTATAAAGAATGTAAACGAGCAGAGAAATGGTATTACTCTGCTAGAAAGAAAAGACATTATCTTGAAGCATGTATGAGAAAGATCGCGCAGCGTGATGAGGCAGAAGCTTTTAATATTGTCCCATTGTGGCGTCTTAAGGACTTTCTAGATGAATTTGTGACTCAATCAAAAGATAAGATCGATATCTTTGCAATGTTTGGCCTTCAAAATGTTCACTCCTACGGTCAGCTCAGTGCCTCTCAGTATGATGGAGTTCCTATAAGAGCAATGTTTAGAGAAGGTCAGTGGCAAGGCCCAGGTGTTATCCAGGAAGCAAGAACGTCAAACCAAAGCAGACTTCCAGCTTCAGCTCCTTAAAGATGCTTTATAATTATTAAGAGCTTCTTCTGTTGTAATGATAGGTTGATAGCCAAAATCTCTTTTTGCTTTATCGTGTTTAAACCAATGACTCATCGATAATTGCATAGCGACAAATCTGGTCATTGGTAACTTATCTTTTTTATAATCAAAGAATTTTGCAACAAATTCGAAAATAGCTCCAAGAGTATAGGCGAGTTTAAATGATATTTTTTTTGAAACTTGATTTGTATTATGGATTTTGAGGAGTCGATTGGTGAACTCCCATAGTTTAACTGGCTCATCTTGAGCCACAAAATAAGCTTGTCCACATAGCTTTGAATCAGGCTTGAGTGCTTCTAGTGCTTGTACATGTGCAAGTGCTGCATTTTCAACTGCAATGACGTCTACTTGATTTTCGCCATTTCCGATAATTTTAAGTCGCTTTGTTTTTGCAGCTTCAACTAGTCTTGGTACAAGATGATCATCACCAGGGCCGAAGATAAGATGAGGTCTAATGGCACAGGTTAATATTTTGGATTGGTCTTGCTTTAAAACTTCATTTTCAGCAATTGCTTTTGATCGTCCATATAGCGAAACACTATTGGTTGGATAAGGGAGTGTTTCATCTCCTCCTAAAATAGATTCTCTTGCAAATACAACACTTGGTGTTGATGTGTAGACGAATTTTTTGACTTGATTTTCTTTGGCGGCTTTTAATAAATTCTTTGTCCCTTCAACATTAATAGACAAAAATTCTTGCCACTCACCCCACATGGCAATTTTGCTTGCACAGTGAATGATGGCGTCGATGTCCTGAGTAGCATTTAGAACTTGCTCATAGTTTCTGATATCAGCTTTAAACCACTGAACACCTTGATCGATTAAGTCTTGGTGCTCATGTCTTCCAAGGCCTATGACAATGTGGCCTTTAGCTTGGAGTAGTTTGCAGATATAGCGTCCTAAAAAGCCGCCAGCTCCCGTGATGAGAATCTTTGATGAAGCATTTTTCATGCCCTAGTTTATCGAACTTGTGCCCTTAGGAGAAGAGGTTGATGGTCTGCGCCATCAGTCTTTTCAACAATCGCATTCGAAATTTTTAACCCTCTGGTAAAAGCATGATCCAATTCTCTTCCAAAGACCTTCATCTTACGCTCAGCATGAGTAAAATTAACCTCTTCAAGTCCTGCTTTCTTCATGACGTAGAAGACATATTCAATCTTCTTTTTAGACCAGGTATTAAAATCTCCTGCAAAAATAACAGGACCATGATGTGATTTAACAATTTTTAATGCATCAAGAATTTGAACTGCAAGAGTTTGCCATGTTACGGAGTTAAGTGCGTGAATATTTACTGTCATTAATTCATCACTTCTGCCTTTGAGTGGATAGGTTGCAAAAAGAATCATTTTTGGTGTTGAGCCCACCATTTCAACCGCTCGACTTCTTTGTGCAAGATAGGATGAAGCTTTGACTCTTGCTGCTGATGCGACTCCTGTTGCTTTTCGACTCAATCGGTAGATAAAGCTGGCAGCAAAGATAGTGTGAATGTCTCTTTGAGAAGAATATAGTTGTGACATTTTTTTGTTGATCAGAGCCTCTTGGAGGATTAGGACATCCTTTCCATGGCTTAGTCTTTCATATTCACGACGGTATGATCTCTCTTTACCTTTGTATTGATTCCATATCATGACCTCTATTTCATTTGGATCTAACTCTTGGCTTTCAGCTTTACCAAAACTATCAATCTCTTCGTTAGCATTTGGTATTCTATACCAAAGTGCCGCTTGGGTAGTTGTTGCCAAAGTTAATCCTAATAATAAGAGACTAACAATCATCATCCTAACGATTTGTCCTGCACGCATCAAAACCTCCTTGTCTTGATCCAGCTATCTTATGTATTTATGTTGCGAGTTATGTGCCAAACTTTGAGTTGCTAACCTATTAAAGTTACAAAGCGAATTGGATGCACAAAGAGACTGGTGCGTAATTAGACTAGTTAAATTTTGACGTTATTTTAAACAATCAATGGTTTAGAAGAATAGTTGATTTTTTTGTTTTTAAGTGTGGCGAGAAGCGAGTTTCTTGCGATCTATTTTAATATTATGTCTGACATCAACCGGAAAGGAGCTATCAAAGTAGACCTTTGTAATACTTTTCGTAAAATCAGATTTCTTTGCTAGTGTGAGAAGTTCTTGTTCTGTATTCTTATCAATTTTACGATTGGGCTTAAGTTCAATAGCGATTGCAGGAATATTATTTTTATCTGCGATAAGGGCACTCCTTGCAACAGCGGGATGTTGATTAAAGATTGCTTCGACCTGTATTGGGGCCATTAGGCCTTCAGCTGCATCGACTCGATGGGCTTTTCGACCACAAAACCAAAGCTGTTGATCATTATCTAAATAACCAATATCTCCCATACGATGCCAAAAATGATTACCATCTTTTATTTTTGAAAGCTTTGTCGCATCAGGCATTTGATCATAAGTCTTGGTGACTGTATCACCCTTAACGATAATTTCACCAATCAAATTAGTTTCCAAAACATCTTGTGCTTGTAGCTCAGAAATAGCTTCATCAGTTATCTTAATGATTTTTATTTCAACACCCTTAATCGCCTTACCAACACAAGTTCCAGCTCCATTTGCTGTTTTATCTGTTGTGTTTTTTAGCAGCCATTTACCATCGCTTAGGCACAGTGGAAGTGCTTCCGTGGCGCCATATGGAGCGTAGGTATTACCGTTAGGAAGAAGCGATAGTAGGTCTTTATGAAGTTCATTTCTTACTGGTGCTCCAAACATCACGACTTGTTTAATACTTTGAAATTTAAGCTCGGCTTCGATGGCAAAGGTTGCAACTCTAGACCAGATGGCAGGACTACCGGCCACAAAACTTGCTTGATACTTTAAAATATTGGCAGAGAGTTTGGCCGGATCACACTTTCCAGGCTTAGCAGGGTCCATATCTGGAATGATGCTTGTCATCCCCATTGCTAGGGTGAACAAAGAAAAGAGGGGAAAGCCTGGCAAGTCGACATCATCACTGGTCAGGTTAAACATCTTTTGTAATTTATCAGTTTGCTGAGAGAAAATATGATGAGTATAGACAACGCCTTTTGGTCTTCCAGTGCCACCAGAGGTAAAAAGTATCGCAGCTGTTTCATGAGGGTCTACCGCTGCAACCTGATCAGCCTTAGGACTAGTTAAAAACTTTTGGATATCACTAGTCCAAACCTTTAGCTTTGCTGTTTTAAAACTAGATCTAAAGATAAAGCTTAAAAAGTGAACAATAGGCTCAGCGATTATTCCATCAGGTTTTGTATGAGCAATAGCGGCTAAAAGATTCTTTCTTCCCATTCCAGGATCAATAAGAACTGGAATAATGCCAATTTTAAACAAGCTAAATACTAAAGCGTGAAAATCTAATGAGGGTCTAACAAAAAGAAGAGTGCGGCTACCAGGCTTAAAGCCCATCTCTAAAAGTGAATGACAAATCCTGGCGATTTTATCATCAAGCTCACCAAAAGTAATCGACAGATCATTTCTTGAATCAATTATGGCAGTTTTATCAGGATGTGCTTTAGCAAAATCTATCAAGCGAGAGGCGATATTCATGGTGCAAGAAATCCCTCAATCGCTTCGGCACATTCATTAGGCATATCTTCAAGTACGTAATGTCCTGCTGACAATACCATTGACTGTGCTTCTGGAAAAATAGTCTTCCATTTATTGAAAAATCTCATATCAAAGCAAAAATCTTTATCGCCCCAAATGATGAGCTTTGGAAAATCTAGAGCTGGAAGAGCAGACTCTATTGCCGCAAGAGTTTCATAACTTGGATGATTAGTATTTAGTGGAATATCTTGAACAAACCTTGAAACTGCAACTCTAGACTTCCAGTCTTTGTAAGGTGCTAGATAGGCTTTTCTGATATGCTTAGGTAGAGGTTTTACTGTTGTCATAAATGTTGCCGGCAAAGCAAAACCATTAAGACCACGAACAAGTGGTTCGCCTACAATTGGAGCACGACAGAGTGAAATACGTCTTGGAATCCATTCTCCAGCATTAAAAGCCGCAGTATTTAAGATGACAGCTTTTTCAATAGATTCGGGTCTAAGAGTTGCCACTCCAAAACCAATAGCTCCACCCCAGTCATGGACAATTAATGAAAACTTATCAATTGAAAGTGAATCTAATAACTCTTCTACATGAGCGACATGTTGATGAAGTTGGTATTCAAAGTCTTGGGGTTGATCAGAAAGACCCATACCCAAATGATCTGGCACTATCACTCTGTGAGTTGGTGAAAAATGCTTAATGAGATTTCTGTAATAATACGACCAGGTAGGATTTCCGTGAAGCATGACGATGACCGGGCCTTGTCCCTCGTCGACATAGCTCATACTGTGGCCGTTTTTAAGTTTTAGCTTCTTAGGTAAAAAAGGGTATTCACTACCTAAATCTTTAAACCATGATGGTGAGCTTAACATCTCTGAACTCCTAGCATGACAGAGGATAGTCCAGAACCAATTCCTAGCAGTGCTATTTTTTT
>CAYGQW010000126.1:3124-9016 GCA_964352175.1 uncultured Halobacteriovorax sp. | reverse complement strand
AAAGCGTCGACATTTGATTTCAGTCTGTTACACTATAAGTGCATGGAAGCATTTTCGGGGAGAGGAATTCCCCTTTTACAGCATCTTATTATTGGCGCAAAGATATTCGCTCTTTATGCTCTTCTCTATTTATCAGCACAACATTTTCCCATACGAACACCAATAGAATTACCCCACTCATATTTAGATGATTATATAAGTCTTAATTCAAGTTGGGTGTGGATTTATATAGCTGCCTACCCTTTCGTACCTATTTCTTTTTTTATGCTTAAAAGTAAATATTTAATCCAAAATTATGCGAAGTCATATATTGGCTTAACGTTAGGAACATTTTTGATCTTTATTGCTTTTCCAACGATACTTCCCAGAGAAAACTATCCTACCGACTTATCTTTATCTGGTCAGGCTCTGGCGTTCTTGCGTTCAACAGATGCGCCAACCAATTGTTTACCTAGTCTTCATGTAGCAACATCATTTTTATCTTCATGGTGGCTTTTACTACACAATAAATATATGGGGATAATAGGATTTGTTTTTACTATTTTAGTGATGTGGTCAACGCTGGCATTAAAACAACATATCATTTGGGACGTGATAACAGGGACGATTGCTGCAATGATTGCAGTTTTCATCCCTATTTATTTTAGTCGAGATATCTAACGTCTCTAGTAACAATTGGTTTTCCTAGACGCATCCCCATAGAAATATAAGGGATGACAAACGTACTTCCGTCTTCTTTAGTTATATGCTGAACCGTCAACTCTATAAAACCACCAGAGCGACCTGTTTCGTTAAATTCACGACCAAAGCCAACCTCTATACCATCACCATTTTGATCGTCTAGATTAAAAACTTTAAAGGCTCGTCCTCTTAGATAAAAGGTGTTGCCAACTTTTTTAAGTCTAACCTTGGCATAAACACCTAATTCTCCAAAAAGTTCTCCATCTTCACCGGCCAAAACAAAACTTGCGTTAGCGTCAACTCCAACCTCTAAGCGATTAGAAAAGAAGCCAAGACCTGCTGCCACGCCCCCTCTAATTATCATTGGAAAAATAGATGCTCTTCCTTCAAGGTTTAAAACTACCGTATCTTCTTGTCTCACTAAAAAATCATCACCTAAAAGTTCGACATCTTCGCTTTTTACTATCGACTGACTAATATCAGCTTGCTCGATAACGATAGCTTCACGGGCACCATCTAGAGGAACTAGCACAACGGTTTCAGATGCCATGAGGCTGAAAGATGAAAGAATGATGTAAAATAGAATACTTAGCTTCATATAAACTCCTTAATGGCGGCAGTATACAAAGTTATGGAACAAAATGCCGCACCTCAGTAAAAAAGATATAGCGTAACCTTTGCCGCCTTGATCTTTGCGTAAGTTTTACGTAAGTTAAAAGAATGGAAAAGCTTAGAAAGCCCGGTCTATTTGGAGTAAGTGAAGATTTCAGCGAGGACTTTCTCTCACTCGATAAAAAGCTCATTAAGCATCCCGAATCCACTTATTTCTTCAGAGCAAGTAATAACAACCTTAAGCCTGAAGTCCTTCAAAACGATATTCTCGTGGTTGATAGAGCCCGTATGCCTAAGCACGACGATATCGTTATTCTTTACTACCAAGGAGAACGTTTATGTAAACGTTGGCCTTGTGAACTTGAAGATGCAGAGGTTTTTGGAACAGTCACAGCGACATTGAGAGAGAGATAAAATGTTGGCCGTCGTAGATTGTAATGCCTTTTACTGCAACTGTGAGCGTCTCTTTAGACCCGATCTCAAGTTCACACCTGTCGTTGTCTTATCAAATAACGATGGTTGCGTAATATCAAGAACACCAGAAGCAAAAGCATTTAATATTCCCATGGGTGCTCCCTACCATCATGTTAAAGATTTATGCAAAGAAAAAGGTATCGCAGTTTTCTCAGCAAACTTCTCTCTTTATACCAATCTATCAACAAGAGTTATGAATGTTTTAAAAGAGATGGCTCCAAAAGTTGAAGTCTACTCGGTTGATGAAGCTTTTCTAGATTTATCTGGAATTAAAAATATCAATCAAGAAGCTATTAAAATCAAGCAAGAACTAGAGAGTCGTGTTGGTATACCAGTGTCCATTGGCATTGCTCAGACTAAGACTCTAAGTAAGATGGCCGTGGAGATGGCCAAGAAATCAGATTCAGGAGTTGTTTTATTAGATACTGAACAAAAAGTATTAAATAGCCTTAAGGGTATGCCTGTCAGTGAAGTTTGGGGCATCGGCAATGGAAGACAAATTCGACTACAATCAATGAATATAAAAACTGCACTTGATTTAAAGAATTACCAAAACAGAAGCTTACTAAGAAAAAACTTAACCAAGCTAGGTGAGCAAATCCAAGACGAACTCAATGGTATACAATGCCTAGCATTTGGAGAGCGAACAGAGAGAAAGAAAAGTGTCATGTCGACACGAACATTTGCAAGAATGAGTTATGATAAATTAGTGGTGGCACAGGCGCTAGCAACCCATGCGAGCGATGTTGCTGAAGAGCTTCGCATGCAAGGCTCGGTCTGCAAGAAAATAGCTATCATGTTTAGGTCGAATCCCTTTCAAAATAACCTGTCCCAATATAATGCGTCCTTGGCCGCCAATCTTTATACTCCAAGTTCAAATACTTTCATTTTTATAGCAACAGTTTTAGAACTGCTCGATCAAGTGTGGCAAGAAGGCTACGCCATTCAAAAAGCAGGAGTTTTTGCTCTAGAACTGCAAGATGAAAACGAACACGAAGTAGATCTATTTGCGCCAATTGTTGATCCAAGACAACAAAGCTTGATGAAAACAATGGATAAAGTAAATTACAAAGAAGGCCCGCGAATGCTCCGCTCAGCTGCATGTGGAACTAATAATCAAGCCTGGGCCATGAAACAAAAAATGCTGTCTCCTCGCTATACAACCAGTTGGATTGATCTGCCTATGGTGCGATAGACATAATCAATTGGAATGAGTAAAAAATGATGAATAGAATCTCCATAACAAAACAAAGGAGAAAAAATGAGAATTGATCATATAAATTTTAATGTTAGCAATCTTGAAAAAAGCGTTCGTTTTTATAATAAAATATTTGATTTAGAGGTAAAGGAAGAGGGTGTCTCCCAAGCTTCAGGAAATCCTTATAAAATCATAGGTCACCCTGAAAGGTTTTATTTATGCCTCTATCAATCCGAATCAAATGTAGAACAAAATGGATTTAATCATTTTGGTGTCAATGTAGATAATTTTGAAGAACTAGTAAAAAAGATAAAAGAGAACAAGATCGAAATCCAATACGGCGGAATAACAAATTGGCCGAACTCAAGATCTGCATATATCCAAGGCCCAGACCAAGAGGAAATCGAAATAACTGAATATTTTGGCGGTAAGCTAAATTAGAAATATCCCCTACTACTAGGTGGTAGGGTTTATTTTCTCCTCAAAACTTGGAAGAACGATAAAGTCTAAAAGAAAAGCAATACATAGAGTTATTCCCATGGCCAGGCCAAAATCTCCAACTGGAGCAAAGCTATGAAAACCAAGTCCCATAAAACCAAAAACCATGACAGTTGTTACAATCCACATTGGCGTGAAAATAGTTTTTTTAATGAAGTCATCTCGCTTAAATCCATACTTTTTATAGTGAATCATCAAATGAAGAGTACTATCAACAATTAGACCAAAAGAAATACTAAAGGTAGTAATTGAGGCAACATTCAGAGGTTTACCAAGCAGATAAAAAATACTTAAGGTTCCAAGTGCTGGAATAATATTAATAAGGAAAAAAACAATTCCAGAAGATACAGAACGCAACATAAAGAAAACAAAAAACGTAACAAGAATTAATCCGAACAAAAAACTCTTAGTCATGGACGTTATAAGTTCTTTTTGTGAGTTCATCAGCCAGAAGTAAAGACCACCATATTTTGAGCTCATATCAAAAGATTGGCGTTGCTCATCAAGTGTCATAATTAAGTCTTCATATTCACCAGTTGTCAGAGTCGGTCCAAGAATACTCATGGTATATTGATCTTCATGATGATTAGGTCGAAAATATCTGGGCACTCGAGACAATAAGGCGTCGTAAGCGATTTTATTATCGGGTAGTTTTTTTGAGCCGGTATACTGAGTATTCGCTTCCATAACAATTGCATTAGGTGAAACTATTTTAAACTTGCTTGGTAGAGAATTAGAGAGGGCCTTTTCAAAGTCACTGATCTCTTGAAGTTTTTTAGAAGTGAGTAAATTATCACCGTGAACGTGGATATCTAAGAGAGGTAGCCCACCAAGCCTTGCCTCAGTAAATCTCCAGTCTTTAACGATTTGACTTTGTTCAGGAAAAAAATAAAGAGCTTCAACTTGAAAAGGAAGATGCTTCCAAGACCAAAAGCCAAGGACTGAAATCAGTACGAGAATAACAACTTGAAGATTAAAGCTAGATTTAAAGGAGTATTTCATTAGATCAACTTTCTCTTTAATTGATGGTGAATCAGAAAAATCAAGTTTTAATAAAACAAAAATTGCTATAAAAGAGCTGATCGAAAGGCTTAAAGAAGATGTGATTGAAAACTGCCTGATTGCTGGGATATCACTTAAACAAAGAGAGAGAAGACCAAGAAGTGTAGTATACAAGGCAAGAAAGATGGCTTTTCGCTTCTCAATCCAAGCTTTACTAATATCTTTCAAATAGCTAGCAGTACAAATTAAATGCAGAGTAACTGATAAGAGGACGAGGAAAATTAGTATAGGCACAAGTGTAGTAATCATCGTGCTATAGCCCCAAATCAATTTAATCACTACGAGTGAGACACCAACACCAAATAGTGATGGTATAAAAGCTAGGATTGTTAGAAGGTTAGATCCTAAAATAAATCTTAAAACTATTGCGACTGAGATAAAAAGTAAGGGCATCACAACTTTTTTAATACTTAGAGCCATCTCACCTAGTTTTGAGTTTAAATATGGCATCCCTGCCCACTTTAGACTCAAACCTAACTCGCTTGCTCGACGGTTTAATGAACTGATAAGCCTTGCTCTATTTTTAGGGGTTTGACCGCTGTAGTGAATAAAGTATAGTGAGTTATTCTCTTCAATAAGCTTTAAAAGTTTTGAGTCTTTAAAGAATTCATTTTGTTCCTCTAGATTACTTAGATTAGATATTTTATTAGGCGACATCCAAAAAAAATCTTCAAAATCGTCTTCAAGAATCTCGAAGTACTCATCAAAGTTATCTAATGATTCTTGTTTGTCAAAGTCGACAGAAAATACAAAAGAGTCGTAGCTAGGATTTTGCAAGCGATCTGAGATTAACTCTGCTTCGTACTCAGAAGATAAAAAGAGCTCCTCTCGATTATCCTGTTTCAAATTATCACTGAAGCCTAAGCAGCCAATGGTTAAAATGAGTAGGATTAATAAGAGTTTATACTTTTTAAAGTTCACTTTATGAGAGCTTTAAATTTAAAGTCGAACCTATCACGCACCTTTGCAATGGCAATAGACGGATCAGGAAGAGCTAGTTCTTTTAATGAAAAGCTCCCCCTCCCTTCGACTTTAAGTGCATTGTTCTCATATGATGTTTGTAAGCTAACTTCTTCTAATGGATATTTTTTGCCTTGAATTGTGATCATTGCTTTAACAAGTCCTGAATAACCATGCTCTATAGAATCGAAGGTTATCACCATCTTTGGATATTCTTTATAATTTAGAATTTCTGTCCACATTTTATCATCACGCCCACTTAAGTCTGTTGATAATCCCCCAACAGGAATCATGACCTCAACATTCTCTACCTTACTTTGATTAAGCTTGCCCGAAATAGTAAATTTTAAGGCTCTTCCAGAAAATGTTGTTGTGATAAAGCCCAGTTTGGTACTCTCAGACTCAAA
>CAYGQW010000126.1:0-3114 GCA_964352175.1 uncultured Halobacteriovorax sp. | reverse complement strand
AACAATATTCGTCTCAAAACTATAAGATTGGTAAGAAAAACCAATTATTAAGAAAAAAATTATAAATTTCATATTCCCTCAAAATACTCCTGGTAAAATTCTCCAAGGAGCTTGGTTTTGACCAAGAACTTCATCTTCAAGTTTAGTGCGAAAATACAGCATGACAAGATTTAGAAGACTATAAATGATCATGACACGCCATAAACCAAACATTAATGGAAGTGCTACGAACTCAAGTATAACTGCAAAGTAATTAGGATGTCTTATCCAGCGATATAGTCCCTCACGTGTTAGCGGAGGTTGTTCATTTAGATAAATTCTAGTGCTCCATAAAGGTCCTAACATTTTCATTGAATGAAACCTTAATAGCTGGGCAATAATTAACAGAATAATACAGCCAATAATAATAGGAACTGGTTGAAAGCTGGCGTTATGAATCGATTCGTAGATAAGAGCAATAAACCATGAAGAGTGAAATATAATCATTAAGTTTCTTGATCTTAAACCAACTTCACTAGATCCAAGTTCATCAACCCATACTTTTTGACTTTTCTTTGTCAAAAAAAGTTCATAGAGCCTTCCAATAATGAAATAGCCTATAAAAAAGAAAAAAATCTTTTGAACCTCACTCAACCTAGCCTCTTTGTAAGAACCATTTCACTACAAAATGCTGGCCCCATGGCCATTAAGAGACCCAGCTTATCTTCAGTAGGTGATGTTTTAATCGTTCTAGAAAGAATATCTAAGACTGAAACTGATGACATGTTGCCGTTAACAGACAAACTCTCCCAGCTATGACTAAACCAATCTGAACCTACGCCGACAGCATCAGCTAGTGCTTCAAGAACTTTTGGGCCACCGGGGTGAGCAATCACTTCACCTAAATCGGACTTCTTAAGTTGATGTCTATCAAGGAACTGATCAATTCCTGTTGGAACATTCTCTCTTACTAAACCTGGTACATCTCCTGACAACACTATTTTAAAACCATTTTGATTAATGTCCCATCCCATTATTCTTTCTGTATTTGGATAAAACACACTCATCGAGTCAATAACCTGAAGCTTTGAGTTTTTGTACTTAGGGTGATCTTTGCCAACCATAACAACTGCAGCTGAACCGTCCGCAAACAATCCTGTAGCAACCATATTAGCAATACTTTGATCATCTAATTGAAAAGTTAAAGAGCATATTTCTGTTGCTGTTATAAGAACAACTTGATCTGGATAAGCTTTTAAATAGTCATTCGCTCTAGCGATGCAGGCAGCTCCCCCAAGACAGCCTAAGCCAAAAAGCGGCATTCTCTTTGTTTCACTTTTAAAGTTTAAAAGATTTATAAGCCTGGCCTCAAGACTAGGTACAGCTATTCCTGTGATTGAAGTTGATATTATAAGATCAACTTCTTGTGGTTTTAATTCACTTTCTTGAAGAACTTGAGTTACAGATTCTAGTGCCATGGGGATGGCATGTTCTATCCAAAGATCGTTTCTTGATCCAAAGTCTTGAAGAGATTTATACTTTTCTAAAGGCAGCACGAGGTTTCTCGTCTTTACTCTAGAGTTATCATGAAACTTTTTTGCGGCTCTGGCGTGCTCCCCCCAAAACTCTGCAAGAGTATCTGAAATATCCTCTTGAGTGTATTGATTTTTTGGAACAACGCTTTTAGCTGATAGAACACCGCTCATATTGAGCTCCTGTAGTGCGAACCAAATAATATTTTACCTAGTCCAGTTATTGGTGAATAAACATTTCCAATAATGCCAATGAATGTGTCGGCTCGATAATTATTTTCGGCCAAGAAGTAGCCAACTAAATTAGATATGAAAGAGCTTTTGATCACCATTTGAAATATTAAATTAAGTCTATTCTTATCTTTAGTAACACCATTCTTTGTTTTCTTATATGCGAGTAAGCCTTGTCTCAAGTTTGTATGCGTTTTAAGTGAATCTGATAAAATCTTGGTACACTCAAAAGCTCTAGTCATCCCTTCACCTGTAAGTGGATCAATAAAGCCAGCTGCATCACCAATAAGGACTGCGTTGTGAGTTACAATATCCCTCACTCTATGACTAATCTTCGCAACAGAAGTAATTTCACCATATTCTGCCTCCTCGCCATATAAATCTTTTAATCTTGGATGCTGTAATAGAGACTGAGCAAAGCTCTCTTTATTTTTCCATTTTTTAAAGACGCTTTGATCACCAACCCAGCTAACGTTATCTTCAGAAGAGTTAATAGGGTTGATGCCAATATACCCACCATTTCCAAGAACGATCATCTCCCCTCTTCTTTGGAAGTCTGACTTACGTTTGACGTAGATATGAATACTGATCTTTTTATCATTACTGTTTTTTTGAAAGCCTAGCTTCTTAGCAACAAGAGACTGTCGTCCGTCTGCACCAACTAGTAGGTCGCCATAAATACCATTGATATTCCACCCCTCACCTGAAGTATTTATCTCTTTAATCATCTCACCTCGAATCAGGCTCACTCCAAGATCTTTGGCTTTTTGCCATAAACTCTCCTCAACGGCTTTGCGGTTCAAGCTAATACCGTAGCCACTTGGAAAATTTGTCTCAACTTTAGCTTGATTTGGTGAAGTTAAGTTCATGCCATAAATGGGCTCAAAGTCTTTAAGTACATCCTGGTGACCTAACTCAAATGCGCACTTGACTCCCAGAGGGCTTAAATACTCCCCGCAAACCTTCCTTTTGACCGACTTATCTTTGTCCCATAATGTGACCTTATGCCCCATCTGAGTCATCCTAATAGCGCAGCTTAGACCGGCCAAGCCACCGCCAACAATGAGTACCGAAAGATTTTGAATTTTATTTTTCATAAAGTTCCTCTCGAGTAATCATCTTCCTAATCTGAGGTATAATCTATAGAACATATGTATGACCTCACTTAAAACAAATACTTAGAGCCTTATCTATGACTAATGTTCGATCTAAAATTATCGCAAAAGAACGGTTAATATTACTTTTTTTATTTAGTTTTATCGTAATATCCATCGGAGTTGATCTTTATACTGACCTTCAAGATGACTTACCTTTAAAGCATCTCATTCATGAAATAGGACTCCTGTCTCTATCGTTAGTGGCAGCTATCTAT
>CAYGQW010000125.1:0-9027 GCA_964352175.1 uncultured Halobacteriovorax sp. | reverse complement strand
CTACTACTTGGTTGTCTTTATAAACCGTTAACTTCATTTCAACCTTTTATGAACATTCTTTTTTGGGTTCCGATGTCGGCTTACCCATTTTTTCCAAAAGATCACCTAGCTCTTTCTCAGCTTTTTTAACTCTTTCATCATCTGGATTTTTATTTAGAAGTCTAATAATTGCACAAAGAGAAACAACTCCGGATTCATACTTTAGTGCATCTACTGCTACCTTGGCTCTTAAAAAGTTAGAAGTAACATCTTCATCAAGTTTTTGCTTTGCTTTTTCTAAATAAAATGCCGCTCGCCCACTTCTGGGATTTAGAATTAGTGCTAAGTTAAATTCTTCAATCGCTCTAAAATTATTACCTTCACGATATTCCCTTAATCCTCGATGCAGAATTGTATCAACCTTTTTTTCTAGATCTGTATCAAGATCTCTGCTTGTATCTGCTGCCCCAACAGAAGTGGCGACTATGCCCGACTGGGCGGTAATATTTTTTTTCACTATCGGTGGTTTTTCATCTTCCCCCAAGAACAAGAAGGCACCAACTAATATAGCCACGAGAATAACAATCCTATTTCCGGCCGGCTTTTTTTCAGAGACATTATCTTCATCATCGTCATCTTCATCTTCTTCGAGTACTTCAATTTTTTTATTTGAGAAGATTGAATATTTGTAGACGGTCTGACCAACAATAACTTTGTCTCCATCGGTAAGAGTATGCTGATTTACCTTTAAATCATTTACAATAATACCGTTTTGACTTCCAAGATCTGTAAGAACATATTTTTCACCAACTTTAGTGAGCTCTGCATGTTCACGTGAGCTTTTTGTATCTAAAATTTGTATATCGCAGTTCTCATGACGTCCCATTACAAGACGCTTTCCAGTCATGAAGTATGCAATACCTTTATTTTTTCCCGTAAGGCACAGTAAGCGAAAATGCTTGCCGGCATCCTTAGGAGCATCCAGCTTCTTTGAGATTTTTACATTATTGCCTTTAGCAACTCTCAATCCCATTAAGCAGCCCTCAAGAAGGTTATATAAAATGCTTTCGCAAAACCATCTTTTCCCATAAGTGAGACAACATGTACTTCATAGGGTACGCCACCCAATTCATATTCTCCAGATTGATTTGTACCGCTATTATTTGCAGAGTTATCGCATAATTCAATTACTGTTGCTGCAAAACCTTTTTCTCTTGAGACATCTAATAGACTCATATTTTGTGCGGTACTTTCTCTTATCCCTGTTAAATCTTCAGCTTCTGTATTTATTCTTGATACATTCTTTTGTGAATCCATGACCATTGCCGGCACTCCACCACCACGCATAAATTCACCTAAAGCTGAAACATAACCGTCGTCACTTTCCAGGTCTTCATATTCTGTATCATCTTCTTTGTTCAACTCTCTAATACGTTGAAGAAGACTATTAATGCTAGTTCTAAGAGGACTTAGTTCTTCCATTAAATAATTTGACTCAAGATTTTTACGTTTACCCCTTAATGCTTCCTCTATTTGAAAACGCATTTCTTCTAAAGGTCTTATTGTTAGGTAGTAGACAAAGCTAAAAAAGAATATTGCAACCAGACCAGTCGTTGTCAGCGACTCTAAATACGCCTTTGAACTTTTTGTTGCTTCTACTGCAAGAGATTTTGGTTTAAATCGTATAGCAATAACGCCAACCGAGACAAGTTTTCCCACTCTGGTATCATAGGCCATAATCTTTTTACCAATTCCAATTTCTCCATCAGACAAAAGTTTTTTTAGAACCGAGCCACCACCGTCATCTTTTGTTTTCTTTGCCCAGTCAAAAACTTCGACCGAGAATGAATCATTAATGTATTTATTTAACTGTGCAATTGGTCTTACAATACGACCTTCAACATCAAATAGTTCGTATGAATTAACTCCATCTTCATTTTCCAAAAATGATGAGTCTACACGATCAAGTTCTTTTTGC
Source organism: uncultured Halobacteriovorax sp. (assembly GCA_964352175.1). Taxonomy (GTDB): domain Bacteria; phylum Bdellovibrionota; class Bacteriovoracia; order Bacteriovoracales; family Bacteriovoracaceae; genus UBA4207. The sequence continues at coordinate 7,070 of CAYGQW010000125.1, read as the reverse complement.
TCCAAAGCCCTAGAGTTTGTCCTACTTATAACATCTGCATAGAAAGCTCCACGCTTGGCTGTTTCAAAAAGAAGAATTGACTTTGAGTCTTGCAGTACTGGAAAAATAGTAAGAGTAATTGCAAGAACTGAAAAAATTGTTAACAGAATTCCAAGCAGGACTCTCCACTCGTATTCTTCATTAATGCCATGTAAAATCGACATTATTTTGTACTTAAAAATATGTTTGATTTTTCCAGGAAGATTTGCAGGAGGCGTCCCTCCTGAATAGAACTCAACCTCTTGGTCTATAGTTTTTGCCGATTTTCTCTTTACGACCTTCTTTTTTTCTTTAACGTGCACAACTTGCAAAATTGAATCTGGCAAAGCAATTTTATCACCACTTTTAACAGTTCCTCTTTTTACTATTTTTCCATTTAAGAACGTTCCATTACTTGACCCAAGATCTTTTATATAAGCAACGTCACCAGTGACAGTTATCGACATATGTTGCTTCGAAATACCTTGCACAGGAAAATGAACTCCACATTCAGGGTCCCTTCCTAAAATGTTTTCCCCATCTTCTAATGGATATTCTTTTCCTCTTAGCTTTCCGCCAATGACAACTAGTTTATACACGACACCTCCAAACGATCACCTTTAACTAGTCGTCCGTTCAAGGTTCCTGCCTTTAACTCTAAAACTTGGGTAGCACTAAAGTAGGGCCGGGTCATTCTAAATGGTCTTAGGTTTTCAAATACTTTAACCACTTCATATTTATTATTCAGAAATACAACATCAATTGAGAAACGCATTCCAAATGTATGTATTGAATTGCATGGCTTAATAAGCATTCCATCAATGTCTTCCATTGCCTTTCTAAACATTAAACCTCTAGCTCTAGCTAGGAATGTGTCAGCTAAAACTGCATTCTTTGATATTTCCCATTCTTTATTTTTTATATTTAAGCTTTTCACTAATTACCTACAAACGATTGAATCGCCAATGGGGCACCAATCATAAGAAATACCGCGGGTACAATTAAAAACAACATTGGAAATAGAATTTTTGTTGCAGCTGTTGCGCCTGCTTTTTCCGCGTCTGCTGATCTTTTCTGTCTAATCTCTTGAGCCAACGATTTTAGTATTGGTCCAATCGAAGCACCTACAGAATCAGCTGCAATAAGCGTGGCACAGAATGATGAGATTTGAATAAGATCTACTCTCCATGACATGTTTCGAAGTGCCTCTGCTCTTGATGCTCCAATTCTAATTTCTCGAATTACTGTCTCAAATTCCTCCGTCAGTGCACTTGGCTTAGCTTTTTCTACAACTTTTGTCATAGCTGCTATAAAATCAAGACCTGCTTCTACAGACAGTGCCAACATATCAACAGCAAAAGGCATATTACTTATTACATCTTTTTGTCGTTGTTGCTTTTTACCTTTTATCCATATATCCGGATAGACAAAACCCAATCCAGCAAGCGCAGGAATCATTGACAACGACCAGGTCTCCTCAAGGAACCAGCGAACCGCCATGAATACAATTGGAAATCCAATGATAAGAAAGAGTTTAAATGCGAAAAAATCTTCTGGAGTAATAACTTCTGTTAACCCCCCGCTTGCAATGGGTCTCCTATACTTCTCACGAAATTTTTTTTTGTTTTTCATCGTTTGCACAATTGGTGTGAAGTATCTTTTAAAAAATGGTCTTGAGTAGCGGAGGATGATTCCGTGTTTGGCAAATTCGTTTGGTGCACGTTGATCACTTTCTTCAAGTTTTTCTTGTGCTTTAAATTGATCTTCATCATTGAAAATCATATTTGTTAAAATAAAAACTGCTAGTCCCATCAAGATGACGGACGCCCACATCAACATGCTGGCTCTCCTTAATATACTTACCTATAGGATATCAAAGAGTTATGTTCTATGTTGCGCAGTGGAAAGATTGTGCCTAGCTATAAATCCTTCAACTTAGATTATACTTGAGCTATGCGCTCTAATAGGTCTTCAAGAAATATCTGATTAGCCTTCACGCCTATTTTTTTATTAATTTCTGGAATATAAATCGGCTTATAGTCTGACAAATATTGTTGCTTAAGTTCTGTAATTCTAGCTACTTTCGAAAGCACCATTTCATTTTTAAGTTCTTTGACTTTCATTGCTTGCTTAAGCGCATTTAAAGCTTTTTCAGCTTCTTCCATATCTCTATATTCAATAATATCCGACCCAGCAGTTATGGCTTTTACCGCTGCCTCTTCAACCCCATACTTATTTACGATTGCGCCCATTTGCATGTCATCACTAATAATGACTTTTTTAAATCGAAATTCATCGCGCACTATTGCATGAGCTTTTTCAGAAAGACTTGTTGGATATTCTTCATCAATAGCATCCACCTGAAGATGTGCCATCATGACAAACTCAACTCTCGACTTAACCGCTTTAATGAATGGCTGAAATTCAGTTTCTCTTAATTCATCAATAGATTTTTTAACATAAGGAAGATCATGATGAGAGTCTTTAGTCGTGCAACCATGTCCAGGGAAATGTTTTGCACAGGCCATTACTCCATTCGTTTGAAAACCTCTAATAGCCGAAGACACATACTTGGAAACACTTTCTTCATCTATTCCAAACGCCCGATCTCCAATGACTTTATTATTCGGATTATTAGTTATGTCACAGACAGGTGACATATTGAGATTAATACCACAAGCCGAAAGTTCGTCTGCCATTATTCTAGTAACATGATAACAGATTTTAGGAGATCCAAGCTTTGCTATATCCATCATAGCTGGAAATTGAGAAAAGTGAGATTTAAACCTCATCACTCTTCCCCCTTCATGATCAACAGCAATAATTAAAGGATATTCTCTTCGACACTTTTGTATCGAATTTACTAGCTCAGCGAGTTGTGCTGGGGATTCATAATTTTTAGCAAAGAGTAATACTCCACCAATATTTTCTTTCTCTAGAAAGTCAGACTCTTCACTAGTAAGTGCAAGTCCACTTATTCCAGTCATTATTAATTGACCAAGACCAATCACTTTGTAACCCCTGTACTTCTTGGATCAAGTATATCTCTAAGACCATCTCCCAAGAGATTCAATCCTAGTATGATTCCTGCCATTGTCAAACTTGTTAAAACAACTATATGTGGTGCTTCTAAAATAACATCTTTTGCCATAGAAAGTAACTCACCCCAAGAGTATTCACTAGTACCTAAACCAAGAAAACCTAGAGTGGATTCGCTCATAATGACGCCACTCAAACCAAGAACTAACTGGACAATAATCACTGGCAGTATGGCCGGAAGCATTGTCTTTGAAAAAAGTTTAATTGGCCCAACTCCAATAGCGCGCGCACTTTCAACATATGGCATATTTTTAACACGTAGAAATTCACCTCTAGCAATACGTGCATAGCCGGGCCATCCAACGCCAACAAGTGTAACCCATAAAGTAAAAATTCCCCCCTCCCATAGCGACATAATCATGATTGCAATGAGAACTGTTGGAAAAATATAGATTGAGTTAGCAATTCCTTCAATAATATTGGCTATTTTTGTGTTTCCTAGGGCCATTATGCCACCAGCTATAACTCCAATTGTTGCCGAAGCTGAAGCTGTAATGATGGCAAAAATAAGAGAGTGAATAACTCCGGCTGACAACATTCCAAAAAGTGAGCGGCCATATATATCTGTTCCTAAAAAATATCCTTGTTCAAAAGGGGCTAGAAGTTCTCTTTTAATATTTACAGTCGGTTCAATTCCACCAATATAAAAAAAGAGTGTATAAGCAACGCCCCAAATTAAATATAAAGAACATATGCCGAACCCAATTCTTATTTCGATACTTTTAAAACGCTTCATTGTTGTTCCAAGCGTGGGTCAATTTTAATATTCAAAATATCTGTCAGAACATATAAAGCTAAATAAATAAATGAAGTATAAATAATTAACCCCTGCACTAACGGATAATCTCTATTTTCAATTGCCGTTAAAAGAAGTTTTCCAAGTCCTGGAATATCAAATATTGTTTCGGTTATCATCGCTCCGGCCAAAATAACTGAAAGCTGCATTGAGACGAGATTTAAAATCGTTGGAAGACAAACCTTGTATATTCTTATATAAATAGAAAGATTCGACATTCCCTTAGCTTTAAGTACATCAATCCATGGTTCATGAGAAGATTCTAAAAATTGATTTCGAATAACTCTAGTAAGTACGCTTGTTAAAGGTAGAACCAAAGTGATGATGGGCAAGATATAGTGCCTCGGCGTTGTTAACTCTGAAACAGGTAACCACCCAAGCCTAATAGAAAAGACAATAATTAGAATTGGAGCCAATGAGAATATTGGAAACGATAATGAAGTTAAACAAAATAAGCGAGTCAAATGATCTTGCCAACAACCTTTTACAATTGCTGAATAACAGCCTAGAAATGATGAAAAAATAAATGAAAGAACAATAGCTATTATTGCCAACTTCGCTGTTGGAACTAACGACTCTCCAATCATAGTTAAGACTTCTTTGTCTTTAAATAGCGATTTTCCCCAATCCAGTTTCACCAAACCCATTGAAAAATTTCTATATTGAGTTGTAATAGTTTGATCTAAACCAAGCTTTATTCGAAAAGCTTCAACTTGTTCCGGTCTTGCTTGCACGCCAAGAATTCTTTCAACTGGATCTCCGGGAGATAATCTCAGGCAAAAAAAGGCTGCACTAGCAACAAACCAGGCAGTAACCAAGCCTTTAACTAAGCTCTTCGTCACTCTAGTCTTCCCAGCTCATTGATACTCAAGCCCTGAGCTGGCCAAAATATCCCCTTTAACTCATCCGATTTTGATAATTGATAAAAAATGATTTGATTTGAATTACTTATATTCAGCGAAAATCTTCTTAATCCATCGCTGCTTTGACCATCAAAATTTAAGGTGGCTCTCGTAAATACTTCCTCTGGCAAGCCAACATATTGTTGCTGTATATAAGGATACCCCTCCCAGATAATGATAAAGTTCATTGACCCACCACCATTATCAACCGCTTTATGGATGAATCCGGTCGCTATTGCACACTCTATCACTTGCGAAAAATAACAAAATAATGGGGAGTTTTTTGGAAAAGGTAAATTTTGTGTTCCACTCCACTGCTCTTCCGGACTTTGAAGTGTCACTATTAAACTTTTTTCTTTTGTATCAATTTTTGTTTTAGTTGAATATTCCTTACCATCAAACCAAACTTCATACTCTGACTTTTCAGGTCTTAGTACAGGCAACTTACCTTTAAGACTCCCTAGTTTTGAGATTACAACGGATTTTTCAAGAATTTGACCGCCGTCATCGGTGAGAATTCGTTTGACTGCATAGACCCCCTTCGCTTTTGAAATTGGTCCACTTTCACGGTTAAGTTGAAAAATCCCAGCTTTATCCTTTAATTGAAAAGTTGCTTTGGATACAGTAGGTGCAACTTTCACATTCTTCTGACTAGAACATGATGTAAGCGCTATTGTTATAATGATTATTTTAGTCGTTGATAAAATCTTCAAAGTCTTGCTGAGCTCCCTCTTTAACATTGCTAGATTCAAGTTTGCTTTGAACTAGTTTTGAAAGTTCCTGGTTTTCATCAAAGGTCATACCCAGCTTGAACAAGGGGTTCCCCTTAGTGCTGCCAGTTAATGAATCAACAAGGTAGACTATTTTTGAAGAGGTTAACTCAAATGTCATACTATTATAGAGCAAAACAACTCTTGTATTTAGAGGTTTTTCAAACAGCATCTTTTCTCGAGCTGAAACTAAAAATGCGATTCCATTTGAGGATAGATCAATAACACGGTAACCCATCATTCGTTCATCATCATCCAGCACTGATTTCTTAAAGTTTTTAACCGGATCAGTAAATACTTCTCTTTTAATTTCTTTAAGAGGCTTTCTAAAACCTTCAAGACTTATAATATTTGATTTATTAGAGGTCTCTCTAAATAGGTCCTTGGCTCCCACAAATTCAAAGTATGCATAAACTTGATGATGAGGAAAAGTTAGTAATCGTTCTTTTCCACGTTTTTCAGATCTAAAAACATCAACACCCAGCTCTAAGTGATATTCGTCATTCACATTATTTTTACAAGTAATACCAATACCGTAATACTCAAAACCAGAATGTTTAAATGAGTAATAAATTTTCTTATTTTTAACTGGTTTAAAGTTTTCTTCTTTGAAAAACTTTAAAATTGGGTTGGGTGAAATCTTAAATTCTTTAGCACGATGCTTAATCGGAACTTCACCCTTAATCCATAAGTTTACTTGTCCCTTGGCTTCACCGAGGGACACAAACTTCGTTGACAATTCATTGATTGGAATTTTAACAAAATTAAAATTCTTATCTTGCATGGTCGTCCCTTATGAAAGGGTCGTTACTTGGCGAAGAAGAGTAATTGATTCTAGTGCTTTTCCACAACCACGAACAACACAAGTCAAAGGATCTTCTGCCAATGAAACAGGAAGCCCTGTTTTTTCCTTAATAAGGACATCAAGGTTAGCAAGAAGGGATCCGCCACCAGCTAAAATAATACCGTTATCAACGATATCTGCCGCTAGTTCTGGAGGTGTTTTTTCAAGGCTGTACTTAATCGCTTCAACGACTTCTGAAATTGGATCAGAAAGAGCATCGCGAATTTCATCAGACGTAACTTCAATAATTTTTGGAGCACCGGCGATTAGATCGCGGCCCTTAACTTCATAACTTTTAACTTCGTCATCAAATGGATAAGCATTACCAATCGCAATTTTAATTTGCTCAGCTGTACGCTCACCAATTAGAAGTGAATATTTTTTCTTAATATAAGAAGCAATCGCTTCATCAAACTTATCACCAGCAACGCGCACTGATTTTGAAAACACGATGCCACCAAGTGAAATAACTGCAACCTCAGTTGTACCGCCACCAATATCAACAATCATATTGCCTGATGGTTCAGTAATTGGAAGACCTGCTCCAATTGCTGCTGCCATTGGCTCTTCAATCAAATAAACTTCACGAGCACCAGCTTGTTCAGCTGATTCCTTCACCGCACGTTTTTCAACTTGAGTAA
>CAYGQW010000124.1:0-9032 GCA_964352175.1 uncultured Halobacteriovorax sp. | reverse complement strand
TTTTAATTTTGACGATGCCATCTTGAAAATGCAGATCAAAATTTTCTTCTTGAGCATTATTATCAAATGATTTTTTAGACCCTATAACTTCATTTTTATTAGTTGTGACATAGCTATAGCCTCGAGCTAAAACTTGGCCAGGATCCAAGGCATTAAGTAGACTACCAAATTTTTCCAACCTTTGACCAACGCCTTTAACCCGACGATCATGATAAGACTCTATTTTTCGCAAGCTGTCATCCATCCTTAAGTTTAAACTACTCAGATCAAAGATTGCATCAATTTTGTCTTCAAGCTTACACTCACGCAAGCGCTGCCTTAGTTCATAAGTTTGTTCTTTTAATATTAGCGACAGCGCCTTTGGCGAAACTCTTTCGAGTCGATTTGGTCCTATATTCTTTAAATGTAAAGAGTGTCTCATAAGTTGAGAGCGAAAACTCTCAAGTTGAGTTAGAACTTTAGTCTGTGCACCAGTAAGAATTTCAGCCGCGGCACTAGGAGTTTCACAACGTAAATCTGAAACGAAGTCACAAATAGTAAAATCAACTTGGTGTCCAACAGCACTAACAACAGGGATTGAACAATTATATAAATCCCATGCCAGACCCTCGTCATTAAATGACCATAGATCTTCCATGCTTCCTCCTCCACGAGTAAGCACAATCACATCAAAGGCATATGTAGGATTACTTAAGTTATACTTAATAACCTTCGCTAAAGCTGACCTTAAGCTAGCCGCAGATTGGTCCCCTTGCACTACAGCTGGAATAACCACGATTTCACCTTGCAAAGCTCGTCGCTTATAAACATTTAAAAAGTCTTGTAAAGCCGCTCCTCCCATTGCTGTTATAACAGCAATTTTTTGGGGATATGCTGGTATTGCTTTTTTTTCATCATGATCAAAAAGACCTTGAGTTGACAGTTCTCTTTTTAATTTCTCAAACCTTTCTTTTAAATCCCCGGCACCAACAACATCAAACCGTTTAGCAATAAGTTGAAATGTGCCGCGCTTGGTATAAACACTTAATCCACCATGTGAAACGATCTTATCTCCATCTTGTAAAGATTTCGCTTTTGGATTTCTTAATACATCTGCACGAAACATAACTGCTGATAGGCTGCTATCTTGATCAGACAAAGTGAAATAGATATGACCAGCACTTGATCGAGAAAGATTTGAAACTTCACCAACAACACTTACAAAGGAGAAATCACCTTCAAGCGATTCCTTAACGTTGTGGACCAAGTTGGAAACAGTAATAAGATTGGACATAAAATAGCTTAACGTCTGAAATACTCAATGAGAAGATTAACGCTATCTTTCAATTCGTGAAAATAGTCATGATCACGAATATTAATTCTATTAATTGACTGACCATCAATAATCTTTTTAATTTCATTGCGGATTCGGTGAATAGGACCCGCGACCTTATGTGATACCCATAAAGCCCAGCCTAGCATCATTAAGCCTAAATTTGCTGCAAGAACAACAAAACTAAGATCTATGACATAGTTTCGGTTATCAATTAAAGAGATAAAATCATGATCTGGACTGATACCAGTAGATAAAGCGATGTCTTTTAGCTCCCAAAATATATAAATCTTAAAAATATAGAAAATTGTCAATGCAACGATTGTCATTAAAATAGAATGTCTCATAAAAGAGAACTGAAAAGATGGATTAACCAGTAAGATCTTTCTTGAATACTTCTCTTGCATCAACTTTATCCTATTTTGACATTTGCTTAGCTAGCTCAAAGGTTTTTAAATGTTTGATCGCTTGAATGACTTGAAAGTCTTCACTTGGTGCATATTTTCGCTGTAACTCATCCTTGTCATCATTATTCTTCTTACTATCTTTATTGGCTTTTTTAGCACGCTTAATAGCCTCTGCTCTTCTTTTTCTATCTTCTTTTTCTCTGGCAAGTCGAGTGATCTTCTCTTCTGCTGTCTCTATAGTAGCGGTTAAATGATTTCTAAGGTCTGCTTCTCGAATATATGAAGAATCGACCGCATTTTCTTTAGCCCACTCTCCCTCAAACTCACTAATGATAACATCTGGCTTAATCCCAATTGCCTGAATTCGTCTATCCTTCGGTGTGAGATATTGAGCGATTGTTAATTTCACTCCGTAATCATCATCAAGCTTAGCAACAGTTTGAACAGATCCCTTACCAAAACTTTGTGTCCCCATGATAATTGCCCGCTTATGATCTTGAAGCGCACCTGCAACAATTTCAGATGCTGATGCCGATGAACCATTCACTAAGACAACAATAGGAATTTCTGTTTCTTTGTAACCCGTCTTAATTACATAATGAATTTCTTTCTGCTTGGGATCACGACCCTCTGTCGAGACGACTACCCCGTCCTTTAAAAAAATTGAAGCTACGTTTACAGCCTCAGTTAATAATCCACCGGGATTAGACCTTAGGTCTAATACAATACCTTTGAACTTATCATTCTTCTTTGTTCGTGCATCTTTTATAGCTTCTGAAATCTCTTTTCCTGCGTTTTGTTGAAATTGAGTAAGGCGGACATAAGCATAATCTTCGATTAACTCTGACTTAACCGCTTCAATCTTAATTTTCTTTCTCACCATTGTGTATTGCTTAACTCCTTCAACACCTTTACGAACAATTCCAACAGTAATTTTTGTATTCGGCTTACCTCTCATTTTGTCTATCGATTCATCTAAAGCTAGACCTATGATTGAGTCTCCATTAATTTCAACTATTTTATCTCCGGCACGAAGGCCTGCCTTAAAGGCAGGAGTGTCATCAATAGGAGTGATAACAACAAGGACTCCATCCTTTTGTGTTACTTCAACTCCAAGTCCACCAAACTCACCAGAAGTATCTTCATTCATTTTTTGAAAAACTTCTTTATCAAGAAATGCTGAGTGAGGATCAAGAGTTTGCATCATCCCCTTAAGAGCGCCTTCAATAAGTTTTTCTGTATCTACTTCACGGTAATACTGACCTTCAACTAAAAAGAGAACTTTATTGAAAAGCTCTAATTTTTCAAATCGTGATTTTGTAGTAGCAAGAACGCTTCCTGTTCCTAAGAATCCTACGCTGATACCTAAAACTGATATACAAAGACAAATCAATGCGGCTTTTCGACCGCGCAAAGGAACAGGTTTCATTCATTAACTCCAAAATTATTCTATATCTTAGTAACTTTATGTTTTTGTAAAAAATCAATATCCATTAAAGCAATAGTATCCTGGGCCTTATCTTTTTTTCTAACTTCAAAATAGACTTTGCCTTGGTTCGTATTTGCTTCTGTGTAACCGATGATATCACCTTTTGACACAGTCTGACCTTTCTTCAATTTTGGTAAAAAGCTTCCTAAGATAACTGAACGGGTTTCATTGCCATGATCGATTAGTATGACATTGCCATAGGTTGAAAGACGACCTGCGTAAGCAATCTTACCAGCCTCTGAGGCCAAAACTGGTCTTCGGCCATTAAACTTATAAGTTATTCCCTTCTTGTCATACTCAATACCAACAAAGTCATCTACAGGAGAGCTGAATCGAGCGGCAATATCGCTTTTAATTCTAGCTTTTGCACGTCTAGTTAATTTTAACGCACTCAGTTTTTCTTCAACTTCACTTTTTTGGCTTATTGCTTGTAGGTACTCATCGGCTTTTGCACTTTTCTTTTCTTCCATCGTTTGGACAAGTTGAGACAATCTATTTTCAGTTTCTGTATATTCATTAATTCTATTTCTTATTTTTTTTAAATCTTCTTCATATTGACTTGCTTGAGCGTGAACATTTCTTAAGCTAGTCAGTTGTTTTATCACTTGATTAGCGAGAACTTTTCTAGCTGCCATTGCTGCGGCACTTTGATTTTGATCAAGCTCTTGTAAAGCCAATCTTTTCAAAACAGTTTTTAATTTTTCAATTTTAGAATTAGCTTCAAATTTTCCTTGAGAAAGGTGGTTTTCAGATTCATTGAGTTTTGATTCTAATTTTTGTCGAAGTTGCATAGTAGAAAGATATTTTTGATGTGTCTGTCCGAGTCGACTTTCTAAAATTGATATTTCTTTAGCGTAACTGTCAACTTGCTTTTGAACCTTCATAACATTTATTTCTAATGCATTAATAGATACTGGTTTAGTCGCTGATTCGACAGCGCCCCCAACTAATAAAGCTACCGATAATGTAATAAATAACTTTATTACTCGTTTCAAACTAACCTTCCCAAGAAGTTTTTCTAGAATAGAATAAGCTTGAACACATCACAAGAAATAAACAAATCCCGAGAGCAGGCAGGTCGGGTTTTTTCATTAGAAAAGTTGTCCCTGAACTTAAGATGACTAGTATGCATGCACCCGAGAGCCAGGTTTTCATAGCAACATTTCTTCTTCTTTGAAATTGTTCAATTAAGTAAGCACTTTTCTTTATCGGTTTAGTAAAAGCTAAAATACTTAAGACCCATGATATAAAACAAATAGAGATAATAATTTCAGAAAACCATGACTGCCATGAATATGCACTCATCAGTCTTTTCTTTGGTGGAAAAACAGTTGCACCAACAGTTGTATCGCTTCCAGATAGTCTTATTAGATAATCTTTTAACAATTGTATCGACCTTTCTTCAAGCTCTGACCTTGTGACAACTTTTACTCCAGCGAGAGATAACTCTCCAACAGCTTGTGCGATGTCTCCATCCATACCTTCTAGCAGAGATTGAACTTGTTGATTAAGTTTTTCATTTTCTAAGATTTCAACTTTTTCTACACCAGGTAATTCTTTTAATTTTCTCGAGATCCATGGGATGTTTTGCTTACTTGAAATAAGCGCGTGAAAGTATGGGTGAAAAACTTGTTGCGTTTTATTTAGACCACTAACTTCATTAATAAAATCTCTGTGACTAGCACTAAAAAACAATGCAATAGTCGAAATCACTATTAACAGAAAGCGAATGGGAAACTGTCTAACAGTTTGAAAAAAATGACTTAAATAAAACATGCATGCCCCGAATAAACTAATCTCCCGCTATCAAGATGAAGAATACGCCCAGAGAAACTTTTCACAAGCTCTTTGTCGTGTGTGGCCCAAACAATTGTCATTCCACGTTTCATGTTAAAGTAATTAAGAACCTCAAAAAGCCTCTTACCGTTATCAGCATCCAGAGCACTTGTCGGTTCATCTGCAATTAAAACATCAGGCTTAGTAAGTAGAGTTCTAATAATGGCGATTTTCTGTTGAAGTCCACCATTTGCGTCTTTGACCTTTAGCTTCATTCGATCACTCACACCTAAAACTCGACAAAGCTCAGCTTTGTCTTTTTCAAATGATTTTCTGTTATCGTATAAAGCTGGATCATAAGCAATATTCAAATTCGCTTCACAAGTTAATTCTGGAAGCAGTCTTAAATCTTGATAGACTCGAGCGACAAAAAATTCTTGTCGATTACTAAACGGTAGTTTGGCAGTTCCTGACGTTGGCTCAATATCGCCTGAAAGAATTCTTAAGAGCGTCGTTTTGCCAGCACCAGAAGCACCTGTTACAAAAACGATTTCACCTTTAGCAATATTTAATTCAATATTTTTTAGGGCATGTAATTGATCAAATTTAACACTAGCATCTTGCAGTGAAATAATATTTACAGGCGGTAAGCCTGCTGCTCTATTTGAATTTAAACCTACATTTCCATTTTGACTTTGAAACATGAAAGACACATCCTTGAGTCTTGCGTCGCTAGGCAAATCATCCTGATAAGCCTTGAGATCTTGCGGACTTAGATCTCTTTTATTATTTTAACTCAAAAGCTCCAGCAAGTGCAACTACTGGGACAAACCCGAGAAGAATATTCCACTATCTAAATATTATAAAAAAAGGGCTGATATAAAATCAGCCCCTTAGAATTATAGATAAATCAGGGTTCTAAAGTTCAATTGTTTGAACAAAGTTTCCACCCTCAACACCATCGCTATCGCCATCAATTGCTCTACCGAATGGATCAACTAGCTGTTCTGCACTTACATGAATTCTGTATGTTCCAGCTTGTGCATCTGTTAGCTTAATCCTCATTACACTCTGGCCAATATCAAGAGAATTTTGCTCTTCTGTTTCAATAATCTCTGCGCCTCTTTGGCTAATTCTCTCAACTCTAATCGCTGAGCGACCATTTATCGCTGAAACAAGACCTCTAAATTGTATATTAAGCTTTCCACCATCAAACCAAACTTGGCGAATAGTAGTTAAGTTTGCTGCTTCATTTAAAGCTTGATTGGCATTAATACGACCTGCACCTAGTTTATTATTAAAACGAGAATCGTTAATTGGATCAATATTATCACTAGAAGTTAATAGTTTTTGAACAACTTGCTCACGATTGTATTCCGGGAACGCAGACCAGATGAAACCTGCAACAGCTGCAGCATTTGGAGCAGCCATTGAAGTACCGGACATATCGACATATCTATTTCCGCGACCATGACTATAGATAGGGTCTCCAGGAGCTGCGATATCTACATCTACACCGTAGTTTGAGAATGAACTGCGCTGATCTTCTGAACCTTCTTTTGTTTTAGTCGATGCTACAAGTAATACTTTACTAAACTTCGTTCTGGCACTTTGGTGTGCATTTCCGTTACCGGCTGAGTTGAATAAAATCACGCCTTTTGTATCAACATAGTCCAGAGCACGAGCGAAAACCTCATCATTGGCAAAGCCATCGATATTATAAGAGACAGTTAGAACTTTTGCGCCATTATCAGCTGCATAAGTATAAGTCTCGTAGATCATGGCCGAAGTCCAACGACGTTCGCCATAAAACTTAAGAGGCATCACTTTTACATTTGGAGAAATACCAGTAACGCCTACGCCGTCATCAAAACCAGCTGAGATAATTCCTGCTACGTGTGTACCATGTGCTCCGTTTGAAGAATCACTTGAAGGATCGTTATCTGCTTCATTGAAGTCCCAACCCTTAGTATCGTCGATATAACCATTGTTATCATCATCGATTCCGTTGCCCGCAATTTCATTTGGATTAACATAATAAGATGAGGTCATATCTTCATGAGAAAGATCAAAGCCATCATCAGCAACAGCAACAACAACTTCGACTTGACCAAGAGTTTTGTCCCAAGCTTCCGGTGATTTAATAATCATATGGTGACGTTGTTTTGCAAACTGTGGATCGTTAGGAGTGAAAGCTTCACGAGCTTCACCTTCATAGATATAGTTTGGTGCTGCCCAATCAATATCTGCAAATCTTGAAATATCTTTTAAAGCTTCTGTGGCTTTTGCCATTTTTGGAAGTGAAACTAAAAAAGTTCCATCTTTCGTGATTTTTTTTGTTTTAGCTTTAGCCATCCAAGAATTTTTAAATTCTCTTGATATTCCATCTTTAAATTTAACGACAAATTCTGTTGGATGCTTATGTCCAGTGACTTCAGATTGAGCCACACCACTCACTAAGATGGCCATCGTGACCAAAGAAAACTTATTCATTCTCACTCCCTGAGATTTGTTGATTATTTTATTTTGGTTAGGAGTTGATGAGCGTATCGCTTTGGATACACCCCGTGAATAAGATGTAAGAATATGTTGGTACGTTACAAATCTGGTAAAATAACATTTTCTTTGATCAAAAGATCATAAGCCGATTGAGAGACGTAAACGTTTGGAATATAGTTATTTACTTCGCTCATTTTTGATATAATTGAGTTTTCTACGTCGGCCAAGAGCTTAATATCACCATTTTCATAGCTGATCTTAACAGGGTCTCTTTCTAAGAGAACGTTTTTCACATTACCCGAGCGGATCAGACTGGTTTTAGACTGGACAAAATTGATCGGTTTTTTAGGTAAGTCTTCAATCATCCAATCAAGCTTAGTTCCCTTTTTTTCTAAAACATGTTTAATTTCTTCCACTTTTTGCTGAGCTCTTTTTATCACTTTGCTTTGATCAATATCGCTTTCTTGCGAAATGAGTCTCTGTTTAAATTCCTCGCACTTCACAACTTTTGCACCGGTTTGAAACAAGAGAGTTCTCGCCATATCTTTTAACGTCACATACTTATCAAGATCCCCATCGACATAATGCTTATGAACAAGATTCATAAAATAGCCGTCATTGAAGTTGTAAAAACGAGCAGGATCATTGGCAACCATATCTAACAGATCCGAATATCGATGAATCCACCCTTTTTGTAGGAAATGAAAACAGATACGTTCTGCAATGGCATCGTACCTTGCTCCGCGCGGAGACCTGATCACTTGAGAGTACCAAGCAAATCTTGACATCAAAAAGTCTTCAGCGCAGTGAAGAGCATTATGTTTAATTGTTAGAATTTCCTGCTTCTCTACTGTTTGAACACTAAAGTGATAAAGCAGATAATCTCGATCGTAGCTTCCGTACTTTAAGCCTGTGTAGTGAGCGTCTCTTAGAAGATAGTCCATGCGATCACAATCAATTTCAGAGTGAAGAATCTGATTGCCTAGAACTTGAGGTGATACCCCTTTAACGAGATCTGAAATTCTTTGTGGATCAAATCCATACTTTTTTAAAATATGGGTCACACCACCTTCATAATCAGTATTTTTAATAATCCAAGAACCTAAGTTTTCATGATCATCTTTTAATTTTTTTCCGTTTTTATCATTTGTTGTTTCTCCGTACTGAACATAGGCCCCTTCAGTGGTATGGGAGAACATAAAGGTACCAAGATCATGCATCAGAGCACCAAGTCTCAAACTCTTATGAAAGAGGGCTTCAGGAGATTGTGCTTTAGGGTTCATCAGATCAGACTCTGAAACTGCCCGGCCACAGCTCTCTAAGATCTTATGAGCGTTATGCATAACTCCAATAGAGTGACCAAAGCGAGAATGCTCTGCCCCGGGGAAAACATAGAACGAGAAACCTAATTGCTTAATCCAACGAAGTCGTTGGTAAAAAGGACAATGGATAATCTCCCACTCCCAAGGAGTTAGGCGAATGAAGCCATAAATAGGATCAAAAATGACGTTAGATTTATTGGACCCTTCCATCCGTGATGGCCCCGCTG
>CAYGQW010000123.1:349-9057 GCA_964352175.1 uncultured Halobacteriovorax sp. | reverse complement strand
GTGACATGGGAGCAAGAAATTGTTCATTTATTTATCCATGGGTTTTTACACCTTCTTGGATTTGATCACGAAGTCTCTCTAGAAGAAGAAAAAATTATGCAAGGCCACGAAAATGCTCTTGTTAAAAAAGCATATGAGCAGATTGGCTGGGGGAAGAATGGATAACGCAATTAAAATTAAATTAGATGAAATGCGCTCTGAAATGCGTGAATTTGATGACCGTCTGGAGGACCTACGGAGGTCTCTTTGACGTTTCTAGGAAAACCAATCGAATCAAAGAAATAAGTGATATGGAAGCCCTTGATGGCTTTTGGGAAGACGCTACACATGCTTCAAAAATTCAAAAAGAAAAATCTGTTTTAAAAGATGTCGTTGATACATATGAAGATCTTAAAACTGCTTATGATGAATTTGAGGTCCTAGTTGAGTTCGCCGCTGAAGGTGATGAGGCTTCGGCAAGTGAGGCTACTTCTGTGGCAGAAAATTTCTTATCGATGTTCTCTAAGGCCGAGCAGAAAGTCCTTCTGTCTGATGAAGTTGATCCGAATAATGCCATTGTCAGTATTAACGCTGGCGCCGGTGGAACTGAGTCCTGTGACTGGGCGAGTATGCTCGAGCGTATGGTGATTCATTGGGCCGAACATAAGAAATTTAAACTAACTATGATGGATGAGCAGCCAGGTGATTCTGCTGGAATTAAAAGTGCTACGATATTAGTTGAGGGAAACTTCGCTTACGGACAATTAAAAAGCGAATCCGGTGTTCACCGTTTAGTTCGTATATCTCCGTTTGATTCACAGGCTAGAAGACATACTTCGTTTGCATCAATTTATGTAACTCCTGAAGTCGATGATTCGATCAATATTGAAATCTTAGATAAAGATTTGCGTATTGATGTTTTTAGATCTTCAGGTGCGGGTGGGCAGTCGGTTAACACCACCGACTCTGCTGTTAGGATTACCCATATTCCAACTAATATTGTGGTGAACTGTCAGGCAGAGCGCTCGCAATTAAAAAACAAAGAACGCGCCATGGGGGTTTTAAAATCTAGACTCTATGACCTAGAGATGGCAAAGCGCCGTGAAAAGCTCGATGAAGCTGAGGCAGGCAAAAAAGAAATTGGTTGGGGCGCTCAAATTCGCTCTTACGTCCTTCACCCCTATAAAATGGTTAAGGATCATCGTACAGGTTTTGAAAGTTCTAATACAGATAAAGTTTTAGGCGGCCATATTGATGGCTTCATGGACGCTTTTTTACGCTGGAGTGTTAGCGGTGAAACAATTCGAGATGATGGTGAGATTGAGTGATTAATCTGCTTAAAATACTTCTTTCCGGTAAGGCTTCATTCAAATTCGCTTTAGGAGTTGTCCTCGGTTTAGCGTTTTCTATGGCGGTGATTTTGGCCACCATAGGACTTATGGATGGATTTGAAACTACCATGCGTCAAGGACTTAGAAAAACAATCGGCAATTTTTCAGTTTATTCGCGTGATGGTTTTTTCACTCCCGATCAAAATTTAATCAACTCCCTGTCATCAGTAGGCGTTGAGGCTTATACCGGACTTTTGCAATTAGAAGCATTTGCTCTGAAGGAAGGCAAAGGTAAGGGGATACTTCTAAGAGGAATCGAGTCTAACGATTTTTATAATGTAACAAATTTAAAGTTACCTGAGCTAAGTCATGGAGTCGTATTAGGTAAGGTATTAGCACAGTCACTCAACGCAAAAACGAATGATCAAGTCGTCTTATCATTTGCTCAAGGGAATTCATCTCTTTCTGCTTTACCGACACTAACTCCCTTTTTAGTTTCGGGCGAAGTTAGTCATGGCATTTATCAAAAAGATGAAAGGTTCGCTTACGCTGATCTGAACTATCTCCAGAAGTCATTAGGATTACAAAATGCTGTGAACTCGGTCATTGTCAGGATGAATCCTAATACATCAGTCGATCAGCTTTCTAAAGTTATAGAAGAACTTCGCTCTATGATCGGGATTAATTATACAATTAAGCCCTATTGGTCAGAGTTCAAAACACTTTTACAGGCAGTAAAAGCTGAGAAAATTATGATTGGACTTGTTTTACAAGTCATCGTCGTGATCGCCATCATTAATGCCGCTGCATTCATTATTTTTCTTTCGGAAAGTCGATCTCAAGAACTTTTTCTTTTTAAAGCATTAGGCATGTCTCAAAACTCCCTAGCTAAAGGAATGAAAACATTAGTTGCAATTCTATGGCTTGTTGCAAGTTTATTGGCTTTAGTTTTTGAGCGATTATTTAGCTTTCTCATTACAAACTATGGCCCGAGCTTTTTGCCTGGAGATATTTATTATGTTTCATCAATTGAGCCAGTACTAAAATTAGAAGATTTTTTAATGGTCTCACTTGGCGCCTTAGTATGGATTGGAATTATTCTTAGTTTTTCGCTACGCCAACTTAAGCGCAGCCCAGTTTTACAAGGTCTTAGAAAGGAGTTCTCTTAAGATGTCTGCTCACCATATAGAAATTCAATCTGTGGCCAAACACTACGGTAAAGTAAAAGCTCTCAATGGAACAACACTGGTTTTTGATAAGGGCGGTCAATATGCTCTGACTGGGGCATCTGGCTCAGGTAAGTCAACTCTACTTTACTTAATTGGTGGACTTGATCGTGCTGATGAAGGTCAAGTTCTAGTCGATGGAAAAAACTTAAATTCATTAAGTGATGAAGAGCTAGCAACTTACCGCGGAACAGATGTTGGATTTGTTTTTCAATTTCACTTTTTACTGAACTCATTAAATTGCCGCGATAATATTTTGTTGCCTTCTAAAATATCAGCAAAAAATTCGAAAAATGTAGAAGCTAGGATTGAAGAGCTCGCAAATCAATTAGGTGTTTCTGGTTTGTTAGATAAATTTCCCTATCAACTTTCTGGCGGAGAGCAGCAAAGAATAAATATTATTAGAGCACTTTCCCTACAACCAAAACTTTTACTATGCGATGAGCCGACGGGTAATCTCGATTCCAATAATACCGAAATTGTAGTGAATCTACTAATGAAGCTTGCGCTTGAGCAAGAAACAACTCTGATTGTTGTTACTCATGACCGGCATGTTGCATCGCGACTTAAGCATCAAATTGAAATGCGTGACGGACAGATTGTGCATTGATTTAAGATGCCGAATATTGGGAAAATCCTTTAAAGATCGTAGCCTTCCTGCTACTTTTTCCAGACTAATTTCGTTTTGAATGCAGTTGACTATTTTGAGGATCAAACGCAATGCCATACAAAGGCCTAACTGGCACAATTTCTAAGCCGGTTTTAATCCTGTGTATTTTTATCTTAAACATCACCTTTGGGATGATGGCTCCTATTCATACAGTTGTAGCACAATCGACTAATATCCAAGATTTAGGACCAAGAAAAAATCTTTTTAAAATTGATGGAATAGAAGTTCAAGGCCTTAAAAAGGTTGAGAAAGAAGCTGTGCTTGAAAAGATCAGTGCACGAAAGGGCATGAGGCTTGATAACTATTTGATCAAACGTGACTTAGAAAAAATCTACAGCATGAAGTTCTTTGAACAAGTAGAGGCTCATCAAGAAAAAAAAGGTAAAAAAGACATTCTCGTTTTTAAGGTTAAAGAAAAACCGATCATTACCAAGATAACCTACAAAGGTTATGATGAATTATCTGAGGATGATTTTAAAGAGAAAGTAAAAACAAAACCTTTCGCCATTCTTGATGTCAGCACAATTCAAAGTGATGTGATTTCCCTGCAAAAACTTTATGAAGAGAAGGGTTTTTACCTAGCTTCGGTTCATTTTAGAGTAAATAAAATAAATGATGAAAACGTTGAACTCGTCTTTGACATTAAAGAATACGACAAGGTTCGCGTGAAAAAAGTCGCGTTCTTGGGTAATAAAGCTTTTAGTGATTCGCAACTTAAAGATATCATGGAGACTAGAGAGGAGAGTTACTTTTCTTGGATGTCCGGCTCTGGTAACTTTAAAGAATTTAACTTTCAGACCGACATTGAACGCCTAAAGTATTTTTATAAAACAAAAGGCTATCTTCAAATCAACGTAGCGTCTCCAGAGATTACTGTTTCTGACGATAAAAAATGGGTTTTCATTACAGTTAAGGTTCAAGAAGGTCCACAATTTAGTGTTAATAGAGTTAAGTTTGTTGGAGAAGTACTATTCCCAGAAGATGAGCTTAAAGAAAAAATCAAACTTAAAAGTGACGCTACATACTCAGAAGAACTTTTAAGACAAGATATCCAACTCTTAACTGAAATGTATCAAGATGAGGGTTATGCCTTTGCCAACGTCCTTCGAACGTTAGAAGTCGTTCCTGGAGAAAATAAAGTCGACGTGGAATTTTCTTTTGAGAAAGGCAAGATTGCATATTTTGGAAAGATTATCGTCAAAGGCAACACGAAAACGCGAGACAAAGTTGTTCGCCGCGAACTTAAAATTAAAGAGGGTGTGCGCTTTTCAGGTACGGCCCTTAGAGAATCCAAAGAAAATGTTAATCGACTAGGCTTCTTTGAGCCGGGTAGTGTGGTCTTTACAACAGTAACCCCTCCAGGACGTGATGATGTTCTAGACGTCGAGGTATCTGTTAAGGAAAGAAATACCGGACAAATCTCACTAGGTGCAGGTTACTCAACGGCAACTGGCGGGTTCCTTCAAGCTTCTATCGCACAAAATAACTTTAGGGGGCTTGGGCAAAACCTTTCGTTTAGCCTCTCCCTCGCTGATCAAAATCAAACATTTAATGTTGGTTTCACTGAACCCTATCTCTTTGATACAAAATGGACTGCAGGGTTCGATATCTTCAGAACAAATAATACGACTTCTGATAGCTTTAGTTTTAAGCGAAAAGGTTTTGATATTAGAGTTGGTTACCCCATCTTTGATTACACAAGATTGTTCTTAACTTACAAGCTTGAGGATACTCAGATTAGTGCCAAAGAAGATCCGACAATCGATGAGTCGATTGAAAACGGTATCGCTTCTTCAGTTAGAACAACCCTTCTTCGTGACAGAAGAAATAATACCTTTGAACCAACAGAGGGATATTATTTATCTGCCTCAACTGAGTACGCAGGTATAGGTGGAGACAAGAAGTGGTGGCTTAATGAAGTTGATGGAAGACATTATTGGAATCTTGTTGGTGACTTAGTCTTTAGGTCACGACTTTATGCTGCCAAACTTGAAAGAGTTGGAAGCCAGCAGATTCCTAGAACGGAAAAGTTAACCTTGGGTGGAGCTCGAAATCTCCGCGGATATGACTTTGAGGCTATTGGGCCAAAGAGAACAGTTCCGAATGTCACAACAGGTCAAAATGAAGTTTTTAACGCCGGTGCTCTTTTTGCCACCTATACTACATTTGAATTTGAGCATCCACTTGCTCGCGAAGCAGGTTTGAAGTGGGTATTATTCTTTGACGCAGGTGATGCTGGAAAGATTGATCAAATTGATCTGAAAATGGACTATGGGTTTGGATTTAGATGGTTCTCACCAATCGGTGTTCTGAGATTTGAGTTTGGTTACCCTATTAATCCTTCCCCTGAAGATGCCGGTAGCCAATTCCACTTCGATATTGGACAATTATTCTAATTTGAAAAGAATTTATCGACTAAAAAGTATTTGGAGTTAGATATGAAACTATTATCAGTTGTACTACTTGCCCTCACTCTCGCAGCGCCTGCGGCTCACGCTATAGTGCTTGGCAAAGTAGACATTCAAAAAGTTCTACTAAGTGTTAAGCAAGGAAAGAAAGTTCGCGACGAACTTAAGAAAGAATTTGATAAAAAACAGAGCTCACTTCAAAAAGAAGAAGGTGCTATTAGAAAAATGCAAGAAGACTTTCAAAAACAAGGTGTCGTCATGAACGACAAGGCTAAAGCAAAGAAAGAACAAGAAATCCAAGAAAAGATTATTCTGCTTCAGCAAAAATCAATGAGCTACCAAAAAGAAATTCAAGAAATGGAAAATAAAATGAAAAAGCCAATTCTTGATCGTGTGAAATCAGTGATTGATGAAGTTTCTAAGTCAGCCAGTGTTGACATGACTTATGAGTCTTCAACAGCACCAATTGTTTATGCAAAAGATGAAAAAGACTTAACCGACGATGTTATTAAAGCTTACGACAAGAAGTTCAACTAATAGAAAATTTTAAGTTCAATCGTAAGCACCTCGTTTTAGTTTGATGAAAATAGGGAACGACTAGTGCGTTCCCTTTTGTTTTTGGACCGCTCATGAATTTTGAACAATTAAAAAAAACCGACCCAGATTTAAAAGTTGAAATCGCACCTTTGGTTGAAATTGTTTCTACTTTGGTCGATTTGGATCACTTGAGTGATCACTGTCTCGTCATCATCGGTGACAAAAAGTTTCTTAATAAATTGATCAGTCTGAAAGATTTATCTAAGGTACATGTTATTATTCATGACAAGCTTGTAGGTGATATCGAATTACTTAAGGGTAATGTTTTATCAGTGAGTATCACGACTAATTTACCTGTTACAATGAATAGACTTTCAAAGCTCTTTTACGATGATAAAGTTAAAGAGTTTAACTACTGGCATGATGGCAGACAAAATGGATCAGCCGTGATTGATCCTTCAAGTTATATTGCTCAAGGTGTATTTTTAGGTCACGACGTTCATATTGAGGCTAATGTTAAAATTCACTCGGGTTGCGTGATTGAAGGGCCTTGTTATATTTCTGAGAATAGTGAAGTTTTTGCCAACGTAACAATTTATCCATTCACTAAGATCGGTAAAAATGCCCGTATTCATTCCGGCACTGTTATAGGTGCAGATGGTTATGGTTATAATTTTGATAAAGGAACTCATCATAAAGTTTGGCATTATGGTGGAGTCGAAATTGCCAATGATGTTGAAATAGGTGCTAATTCTTGTATTGATCAAGGAACATTTAGTCCTACATTAATTGGACAAGGAAGCAAGATAGATAATCATGTTCAAATTGCACACAACTGCAAAGTTGGTATTGGTGTCATTATCTGCGGTCACGTTGCCTTCGGTGGCAGCGCCATGATTGGTGACTTTACAGTGATCGGGGGAAAAGCAGCCGTTGGCAATGGTGTGACTGTTGGCAAGGCTTGCCAGATAGCCGGCAACGCCATGGTAAATTCAGACTTAGAAGATTCAAGTGTTGTTGGAGGCCATCCTGCGAGACCTATTAAGGAATGGCTTAGAGGGGTTGCATGGCTAAGACAGCAATCTTTAAAACCTAAAGGATAATAAAATGTTAGTTAATAAAGAAAATGTACTAAAGTTTTTACCACACAGAGATCCTTTTCTATTTATAGATGGTGTTGAAAAAGTTGAGGCGGCAGTTCCATTTGTTGAAGGTCACTTCTTAACACCAAAAGAGATTATTGATTCAGTGGTAACAGCTAACTGGCATGCAAGAGCCGATCATCCAATATTTGTTGGACACTTTCCTGGCAAACCGATTCTTCCCGGCGTTGTCCAAGTTGAAATGATGGCACAAGCTGCAAGTTTTTCATATTTTCTTGTATGCGAAGATCCTTATAATCAGGATATGGACGTTGCACTTTTGGGAGTCGATAAGGCTCGGTTTAGAAAACCAATCCTACCAAATATGGACTTAGTAATAACATGTAAATCTATAAAGGTTCGCGGGCCAATTAATAGTTTTGATTGCCAGGTTCATGTTGGCGGCGAGTTAATGAGTGAGTGTTCAGTCTTAGCGCAAATTGCTTTTAAAAGGAAATAAGTCATGAGTGTTTCAATCCATGAGACGGCTTTAGTATCACCTGAAGCAAAAATTGCAAAAAATGTGTCAATTGGTCCTTTCTCAATCATTGGTCCCAATGTTGAAATTGCAGAAGGTTGTGTCATTGGTGCGCAAGTTCATATCGATGGGCATACAGTGATTGGAGAAAATAATCGATTCGAATCTTTTTGTAGTATCGGCGCACCTCCACAAGATACTTCTTATAAAGGGGAACCAACCAAAACAATAATAGGAAGCGGTAACACTTTTAGAGAATATGTTTCTGTTCACCGTGGAACTCTAAAAGACCAAGGTGTAACTAATGTTGGAAACAATTCTTTGTTCATGGCCTATGTTCATTTAGGACATGATGTTCAATTTGGCAGTAATTGTGTTGTCGCAAACTCAACCAACTTTGCTGGACACGTTAAAGTTGGTGATAGAGTTATCATTGGAGGCGGTAGTCAAATTAGTCAGTTCGTCTCCATTGGTCGCGGCGCCTATATTGGTGGCGCAACTGCAATTGATCGTGACATTCCAATTTTTTGTACAGCCTATGGTAACAGAGTGAAGCTAAAGGGTGTCAATATCATTGGAATGAGAAGACAGGGCGTTGAAAAACCGGTAATCAGTGAAGTTTTAGACTTCTATAGAACAATGGAAGCATCCGCCCTATCCCCAAGAGCATTCGTTGATCATGAAGAGCATATGAATGAATTCAAAGATAATGCCATTATCACGGAGATGGTTTCATTTATAAAAGTTAGTGAAGTCGGGATTGCACCATTCTTATGAGCAAGGTTAATACAGCACTTATCGGTTACGGTCATCTTGGACGTTTTCATGCGCAAAAAATTGAGGCATTAGATAACGCAATATTTAGTGCCATTGTAGAGCCTTCGACTAACGGTAAGCAAAAAGCAAAAGAAAATCATCCAGAAGACTTAATTCTAAA
>CAYGQW010000123.1:0-339 GCA_964352175.1 uncultured Halobacteriovorax sp. | reverse complement strand
ACTCTATTGATGAGTTACCAGCGGAAGTACAGGCCGCCATTGTGGTCACGCCAACTTCGTATCATTTTGAAATTTGTAAGCAACTCATTAAAAAAAATATTCATATTTTTTGTGAGAAGCCTGTAACTGAAAAGCTGAATGATGCTTTAAGTTTAGAGCAACTATTAATTGGTAAGGATTTAGTTTTTCAGGTAGGCCATAGTGAAAGGTGTCATGAAGCGTGGGAGCAAAAAGGCTTGATGGCTCCCTACTTATCCACTGGCGCACATTTACGTCTAGATCGATATGCTGCCTTTAAAGGACGCGCCACAGATGTAGACGTAGTTAATGATCTTATGA
>CAYGQW010000122.1:0-9174 GCA_964352175.1 uncultured Halobacteriovorax sp. | reverse complement strand
ATAAATGCTAAACTGGCCTTGCTTTTCTTGAATATGATCAAGTCCGCAGTAAGCTTCACTCGTCATCTCATCAAAAACTTTGGCATGACGATGAGAAAAAGTTCCTCTGACAACATCTTGTCCAGAAAAACGAACACCAAATCCTTCATTTAAAACTGTTCCATAGGCTAATAATTCGGCCATCGCCCAATCAACTGTATCGTTTGACCAAGAAGCGGCGCGATCATCAAGTATTTTCTGAGCTTTTTTAAGTGTATTAAAGCCTTCTGGCACTTTTGTCATGGCAGACATAATTTTATCGAGAACTTTACGATCAACCCCTGTGTTAACCTTTTCATCAAAGTCACCAGGTTTACTAAAACGAAGTTTTTCCCACTCTTTATGTGGGCCTTTTTTGCGATTTGG
This sequence comes from uncultured Halobacteriovorax sp., assembly GCA_964352175.1. Taxonomy (GTDB): domain Bacteria; phylum Bdellovibrionota; class Bacteriovoracia; order Bacteriovoracales; family Bacteriovoracaceae; genus UBA4207. The sequence goes on along the minus strand of CAYGQW010000122.1, from coordinate 8,769 downwards.
AAGTTCTTTTTGTTTCACATTATTTAAACGATCAGACAGAAGATCTTTAAATTCTTTTTGCATTTGTTTAGCCAGACTTTTAACTTCTGGATCAGCGGCAAGCAGTTTTTCGAGATAAACTTCTCTAGGATTTTTATGTTTAGCCACGAGACCATAAAGATGAGGCTGAGTATATTTAGGTTCATCGCCCTCGTTATGGCCGTGTTTTCTATAACAAACCATATCGACAAAAACATCTTTTTTAAATTTTTGTCTAAACTCAGTTGCTAATTCTACGGCATAGACAACTGATTCAGGTTCGTCGCCATTAACATGAATGACTGGACAATCGAGCATTTTAGCAACACTAGTACAGTAATGTGTACTTCGACCATCAACAAAGTCAGTTGTAAAACCAATTTGATTATTAATCACAAAATGAATCGATCCCCCAACTCTGTACCCTGGAAGCTCACTCATTTGCAGGCATTCATAAACAATACCTTGTCCAGCAACAGCGGCATCTCCATGAATAATAATTGGTAAAATTTTACTCTCATCACCATGATAAGCATGATCAAGTTGAGCTCTATTATATCCCATCACGACTGGTGCAATCGCTTCTAGGTGAGATGGGTTTGGTAAAATTTTAAGATAAACTTCATGACCATCAGATGATTCTTTTATTGAAGTAAAACCCATATGGTATTTCACATCACCGTCACCTGCCTGAGCTTTTTCTTCCATTGAACCGCCTTCAAACTCAGAGAAAATATACTCATAAGTTTTTCCGACGATATTAGCTAAAACGTTTAAGCGACCTCTGTGGGCCATACCAATAACAAACTCTTTTGCGCCAAGCTTTGCGCCGTGATTAATGATGGCATCAAGAGCTGGAATGGTCGTTTCTCCACCTTCGAGCGAGAATCTTTTTTGACCAATGAACTTACTTTGCAGAAAGTTTTCAAAAACGTTGGCTTCATTCAGTTTCCTAAGAATTCTTTTTTTCTTTTCAATCGGATAATTGACGTTCTTAGCTTCGCTCTCATACTTTTCTCTAAACCAACGTCTTACATCGGTATTCAAGCAATGCATGTACTCAACACCAATCTTGCCACAGTAAATGCCACGAAGATGATCTAGAATTTCTCTTAAAGTTGAGTTTGCTGGAAGACCAACAAACTCCGAACACATAAAAGTCTTATCAAGATCTTCAGTTGATAAATCAAAATGATCAAACGAAATTCTAGCGTCACGATCTCTTCTTGGGCGAATAGGATTTGTATCTGATACAAGATGCCCGCGAGAGCGATAACTTTGGATTAAGCGAAAGACATTAAACTCCTTTCGCATCTTTGATTCGTCAAAGTCACCACCGGAAGAGAGACCTTGAAATTCAAAACCTTGAAAAAACATTCTCCATGTTTCTTCAATCGCTTCTGGATTGGATTTGTAGTCTTCGTAGAGACCATCAATATAAGTAATATCTGAGGCTGAAAGATGAGTAAAATCTTGTCGTTTCATCTTGTGAAATCCACTTCCCCAAATTTTGGGCATAAGAAGTTTAATAAACAATCCCTACTCGTCTTAAATCAATAAGAAAGTAGGCCAACTATGCGAGACTATAGGCTCAGGATAGCATTTAGTGAAGACTAAACTAAGTAGACGGCAACAACTGCAGCCAAAATTTGATTCAATTTTCTTTAAGAATTTTTATTGCGCGAGGTAGACGCGCCCAGCATCAATTTTTATCGGACTATCGCATTCGTGAGTATCATCTTGAGCATTACACTCAGTCTTTTTGTCACAGAAATTACAATCTTCTCCCATAATTCTACCAAGTCCGCCGCAAGATCCTTTCAATTCTTTGCCACGAACTAAGAAGCCCACACCCATGGCAACCATGAAAACTAAGAGAAAAACAAGTGTGATTATAAAGTATTCAGTCATCATTACTTTTTAATATACCTAGAAAAGTCAGGTGTCATCCACTCTGAATATTCTTCCTTGCCTGTATGATGCACAATAAATACAGGTAGTTTATTCTCTAGTGCAAACTCCTGCGCTTTAACTAACCCCATTGCCAACAATGCAGTGGCCAAGGCGTCGGCCTGAGTACAGTCTCCAGACTCATCAATAACACTAACACTAGCAATGGTGCTCAAAGCCGGCGAACCTGTTCGAGGGTCAATTACATGAGCATATCGCTTTCCATCTACGACAAAGAAGTTTCTATAATCACCAGAAGTAGCTAGAGCTGCATCTTTTAAAAGTACAATTTTCTGCAAAGAGTCAAATCCTCGATGATCGGGAGAAGAAACTCCTAATTGCCACACAGTCTGATCAGCTTTTAATCCTTTCGTTCTTATCTCACCACCAATTTCAACCATGTACGACTCAATAGAGTTCAACTCTAATAAACGACCGATTTCATCAACGGCCCAACCTTTGGCAATAGACGAAAGGTCTAACCTGAGATCAGATTGAGTTTTCCTAATCATTGGTTGATCTTCACTTACTATCAATTTTTTATAACCAACTTGTTTTCTAGCTCTCTCTATTGCATCAAACGTTGGTACAGCTTTAGACTTCACCTTTCCAAATCCCCAAAGATCGACCAAGGGACCAATTGTTGGGTCATAAATCCCATCAGTTTTTACTGCCAAGGCCAAGGCGACTTTTGTAACCCAGTAAAATCCTGGTGAAACCTTGAACCAGCTATCAGTGGTTTTAAGTTTATTAAACTTCTGAATTTCACTTTGATCTATATACGTCGACATTTGCGTATTTATTGCTAAAAGCTTTTCATTAATCTGTATAAGTAATTCTTCACTAGATGGAGTTTCGATCTGTGGATAATACTTAACTGAAAATGTCGTCCCCATGGTTTTTCCAAAAAGGGACAATTGATCAGGAACTTTAGATTTTGTACAAGACAGTAATAAAGCTAAAAGTGAAAGAATTTTTAGCATTTTTATCCTTAAAAGTTTGAATCATTGCAGCTTATCAAAACTATCGTTTTGCTAAGCTACAAAGCAGACTGTCCCTTATGACCTTTGGTCATAACGCAAGTCAGTTAGCCACCAAAATCATCCAACATAATATCATCTCTTTCTACACCGAGAGAGAGGAGCATATTAATAACTGCTTGGTTCATCATTGGTGGACCACATAAGTAATATTCACAATCTTCAGGAGCTTCATGATCCTTCAAGTAGTTTTCATAAAGAACATTATGGATAAAGCCTGTATCACCCTTCCAGTCATCACCTGGTTGAGGCTCAGAAAGTGCGCAATACCATTTAAAGTTATCATTCTCAGCTTGAAGACCATCAAAATCTTCGACATAGAACATTTCGCGTTTAGATCTAGCGCCATACCAGAAAGTCATCTTTCTCTTAGTATGAATACGCTTAAGTTGATCGAAAATATGTGAACGCATTGGCGCCATACCAGCACCGCCACCAACAAAGATCATCTCTTTATCTGTATCACGTGCAAAGAACTCACCAAACGGACCGGATATTGTTGTTTTGTCGCCAGGCTTTAAATCAAAGATATAAGAAGACATTTTCCCAGGAGCAACATTTGGAAGACGTGGCGGAGGAGAAGCAATACGCACGTTAAGCATAATGATCCCCTTCTCTTCAGGATAGTTAGCCATCGAGTAAGCTCTAATGACATCTTCATCTGTATAACTTTTATACTGCCAAATATTGAATTTATCCCAATCTTCATGGAACTTTTCTTCAATAATAAAGTCTTTATAATCAATTGAAAGTCCGCCAGGACGTTCAATTTGAATAAAACCACCTGCTCTAAAAGGAACTTCCTCTCCAGCGGGTAACTCAAGAATAAGTTCTTTAATAAATGTTGCAACGTTATGATTTGAACGAACAGTACAGTCCCATTTTTTAACACCAAAGACTTCTTCAGGAACTTCGATCTTCATATCATTTTTAACGGCGACCTGACATGAAAGGCGACAACCCTCTTTGGCTTCTCGTTTTGTAATATGAGACATTTCAGTTTCGAGGATATCTCCTCCGCCTGAATGAATATTAACCTTACATTGACCACAAGTTCCACCTCCACCACAGGCAGAAGAAACAAAAAGCTTTTGATCAGCTAATATATTTAATAGTTTGCCACCAGCTGGAACAGAGACTGTTTTTTCTCCATTAATAACAAGCTCAACATTTCCACTTGAAACTAACTTGCTTTTAGCAACGAGAATAATACAGACCAAGGTCAAGATAACCGCGGTAAACATTGAGACGCCGAGGATGATTTCGTTCATATCGAATCCTATAAACTATTAATTAAAGTTGAATACCAGAGAAAGACAAAAAGCCTAATGCCATCAAGCCTACAGTGATAAAGGTTATACCTAAACCACGTAGTCCATCTGGAACATCGCTATATTTCATTTTTTCTCTGATACCTGCTAGTGCCATAATCGCGATTGCCCAACCAAAACCAGAACCAAAGCCATAAGTAACACTTTCTGCAAAAGTATAATCACGCTCAACCATAAAGAGTGATCCACCAAGGATGGCACAGTTAACGGTAATCAAAGGAAGGAAAATCCCGAGAGCAGCATAGAGAGATGGCACATACTTATCAAGAGTCATTTCTAGAATTTGAACTATAGCGGCAATAACTCCGATATAAGAAATAAGACCCAAGAATGTTAAGTCAGTATTAGGAAGACCTGCCCAAGAAAGAGCCCCCCCCTTTAAGAGGTAATTATAAATAAGGTTATTAGCTGGAACTGTAATGGTCTGAACTACGATAACCGCAATTCCTAGGCCAATCGCTGTCTTAACTTTCTTTGAAACGGCAATAAAAGTACACATTCCGAGAAAGAAAGATAAAGCCATATTTTCAATAAAGATGGCATTGGTTAAAATACTAAGGTGATGTTGTAACATATATTTCTCTCTTAATTAGTTTGTTCAACTTGATCTTTTTTCCAAGTACGAAGACCCCAGATAAAAAATCCGATTAAGAAAAAGGCTGATGGTGACAAAAGCATCATGCCGTTTCCTTGATACCAACCACCTTCGTTCGTTAGTGGTAAAATTGAAAAACCAAATAGTTTTCCAGATCCAAAAAGCTCTCTGAATAGGCCAACAAAAATTAGTACTAGCGAGTAACCAATTCCGTTACCTAGACCGTCTAAAAAGCTCATCACTGGGCCATTTTTCATGGCGTAAGCTTCGGCACGTCCCATCACAATACAGTTTGTAATAATCAAGCCAATATAAACAGACATACTTTTAGCGATGTCATAGACAAATGCTTTAAGAAGTTGGTCTGTCACGATCACAAGTGAAGCAATAATCGTCATCATCACAATGATTCGTATTGAACTTGGAACATGGTTTCGAATTAACGACACGCATACGTTTGATACAGCGATAACGAGAGTCACGGCTAGTGCCATCACCATTACCGATTCCATTTTTGTTGTAACCGCAAGTGCAGAACAGATACCTAAGATCTGTAACGCGATCGGGTTATTATCAAACATTGGACCGAAAAGGGTTTTCTTAATACTCATCCCCTCTCTCCTTATTGTGCCATTGAAACTGAATCATCCATTGACCCAGTTTGAGATTGTTTAAAAGAATTCAAATATTTTTTATAACCATTGTCGCTGAACCAGTAGTTAACTAAATTCTCAACGCCAACTGATGTGATAGTAGCTCCAGAAAGACCATCAATTTTATGTTCTGCATCTTTTGGAGCAGAACCCTTCACAATGTCGATCACGGGACTTCCGTCTTCACCGTAAATCTTTTTTCCGGCCCACTGAGCTTTCCATCTTGGGTTATCCACTTCACCACCAAGACCAGGAGTTTCACCGTGCTGATAAAAGCCAATTCCTTTAATCGTATTTACGTCACTAGATAAAGCCATAAAACCCCAAAGAGTAGACCAAAGACCTTTGCCATGAATTGGCAAGATAATCATCTCAACATTGCCCTGAGGTTTATAAAAATAAATTTTCCCGTACTTTGCACGTGATTTAATTTTTGCAATATCTTGTCCCGACGGGATAGAGACTGACATCTTTGGATCTTTTGAAGCTGCACGTTGATCATAAGACTCTGGGTCGATATCTAAAACTTCTTCACCAGTTTCTATATTAATAACCTTAGTTTCAATATTAGAAAAAGCTGCTTCAATTTCCTTTTCTGTAGGGTTGCCTTTAACCAAGCCGGCAGCCATTAATAAATTTTTCTTAACATCGAGAACTTTATTGGCTTCTTGCATAGGTCTTAAAGAGACCGCTGAACCAGCAACGAGGACGGCACAAACAGCACAAAGAAGAGTCGCTACGATGAATGTTTTAGTAATTGAATCGTTACTCATAATTCCTCCGCCTAAACTTGCGTGCGCGCTAGGCGACGTTTGATATTGCCTTGAGTGACAAACCAATCAATTAAAGGAGCAAACACGTTAGCAAATAAAATCGCTAACATAATTCCTTCGGGATAAGCGGGGTTGATGACACGAATAAGAATAGTCATCACTCCAATAAGAATTCCATAAAACCATTGACCTTTATGAGTCATTGAAGCTGACACTGGATCCGTTGCCATGAAAACCGTACCAAAGGCAAAGCCTCCAAGGACAAGATGCCAGTACCATGGAACAGAGAACATAGGATTAGTGGTTGAGCCAATAGCATTTAAAAGCATCGCAAAACCAACTGCACCAATAAGAACCGAAAGCATGATTCTCCAAGAACCAATTCCACTTGCAATTAAGTAAATAGCCCCAAGTAAGATTGCAATAGTTGAAGTCTCGCCCATTGAGCCAGGGATTAAGCCTAAAAAAGAATCCATAAAAGTAAATTGAGACATTACAGCACTAATACCACCTTGAGCTGCAACACCTAATGCCGTTGCTGATGTATAACCATCAACTGCAACCCACACAGCGTCACCAGAAATTTGAGCAGGGTAAGCAAAGTATAAAAATGCTCGGGCTGTAAGCGCAGGGTTCAAAAAGTTTTTACCTGTACCACCGAAAATCTCTTTACCAATAACAACACCAAAGATAATGCCCACAGCAACTTGCCATAGAGGAATCGTTGCAGGGAGTGTTAATGGATAAAGAAGACCCGTTACAAGAAATCCTTCATTGATTTCATGTTTTCTAATACTTGAAAAAATTGCTTCACAGATACCACCAGCAATATTCGTCACCAAAAAGATTGGCACGAAATAAAGCGCACCGTGCATAAAGCAAGCAAGGATATTTGAAGGATCAATACCAAGCCCTATCATTGCAAGAATATCACCTCTCCAGCCAGTAGCTTGCTCAAGTCCTAATTGTGCAAGAGCAGTATTGGCTTGATGACCTGTATTCCACATAGCGAACATAATCGCTGGCATTAAAGCGAAAGCGACCGTGATCATTAACCTTTTAAGATCAAGTCCATCTCTTAAATGTGTTCTTCCCTCAGTCACTGAGTCTGGAGAATAGATGAAAGTGTCGATGGCTTCATAGAGAGGATATAGTCTTTCTAATTTTCCACCGTTAACAAAATGATGATGTTGTCCATCAAGAAACGTTCTAAGCGCTTTCATTATCCTTCCTTCTCGATGATATTGAGGCTTTGTCTTAAGACTGGACCAAAGTCAGTTTTACCAGGATCGGCATAAGTACATAGAGCTAAGTCTTCTTCATCTAACTCTAAAGCCCCAAGCTCTTGAGCTCCATCAGTATCTTGCGCCATTAATAAGCGAAGTAGCTGAGTTGGTAAGATATCAAGAGGCATTACTTTCTCATAACTTCCGACAGGAACGATAGCTCTTGGAGATCCGTTCGTATTTGTATCGAAAGCAAATTTTTTATTTGGAAATAATTTTGAAATAAAGACACTCTTAATTGAGAATTTATCAAATCCTGGTGAATGCCAACCAAATAATTCACGGTGACGGCCTTCTTCAAGAAGAGTCACTTGTTGATGAAACTTTCCAAGATAACAGAATGGGTTATTAGCTGCAACTCGGCCGTTCAAAACGGATCCTGAAACACGACGAACATCGCCCGTCTTTACTTCACCTTCCAAAAGGTCACAAAGACAAGCCCCAAGACGAGTTTTAACAAGTCTAGGTTGAGTTGCCATTGGACCACATACTGAAATCACTCGATCAACATTTAGTTTTCCATCAACAAAAAGTTTACCAATAGCAATCACGTCTTGATAACCAATATGCCAAACAACTTTTTTAGGACCAACTGGATCCAAAAAGTGGATATGAGTTCCTACATTTCCAGCAGGGTGAACCCCAGAGAATTCTTGTTTTTCAATATTGCCTTCACTTGGAACTTCAATATGACTTCCACCGCGAACACAAACAAATGTTTTCCCATCTGTAAGTGTTGAAAGTTTCTTTACACCTAAAGCGAAAGCTTCGGCGTTATCTTTAATCACAACTTCAGGATAAGCCGCTAATGGATTAGTATCTATTGCTGTAATAAAAATTGAATTGGGCTTTGTTCCAGGAGTGGCTGACTTTGAAAATGGGCGTGATCTTAGAGAAGTCCACAGACCAGATTCAATTAAAAGTCCCTCAACATCATCTTTTGATTTTGTAAAAGAAACTTGATCCATCCCGTCGCCATCAATTTCAATAACTAGATTTTGAAAAACACGTTTTTCTCATCGAGTAAAGTCCTTAATAGTTCCAGATGCTGGAGCCGTATAAATAACCCCAGGAACTTTTTTACACTCAAAAACTGGCTGACCAAGTTTAACTTTGTCGCCTT
>CAYGQW010000121.1:0-9228 GCA_964352175.1 uncultured Halobacteriovorax sp. | reverse complement strand
TCCAGATTTTACTCTCGATAGTTTTAACGATGGGCAATTCAGTCTTAAAGATGCACTGAAGAACGGCCCAGGCGTAGTTACATTTTATCGTGGGGGTTGGTGTCCGTATTGTAACCTTCAACTCAAGGCCTATGAAGCTCGCTATCAAGACTTTGTTAAAGCAGGTGCGACACTAATTGCGATTTCACCTGAAAAACCAAGTAACGCAAAAGAAACGGCTGATGCGAATAAAGTTAGCTTTGACCTTCTTTATGATCAAGACAACCGAGTTGCTCGCCGCTTTGGACTTGTTTTTAAAGTTGGTGATGATCTTAAAGAAATCTACAAGAGCTTTGGTATTGATTTGGAGAAGTCACAAGGCAATGATCAATGGGAGCTTCCACTTGCCGCTACATACGTCATTGCTAAAGATGGTATAGTTCTATATTCATTCGTAGATGCTGATTATACTAAAAGAGCTGAACCACAAGTCCTTATCGACTTAATAAATCGTTTATAATGAAGCTACCATCTGTAATGGTGTTTCCTGTTTTAATACGTAGTGATTAGATTCAGAATTAAAAACAATTGAATAGCCATGTTGTTTAATTTTCTTTCTAAGGTGGTGAAGATGAACATTAAAACCTGACCTTCTTAAATAAGAATCTGTCGGGTTATCCCACAGCCTCGCTGCTAGAGCTTTTTTTTTAACACCACCATCACCAGCTTTAAGCAGCTCATCAAATAACATCAACTGGTTTTTTGTTAACTCTTCAGCAATTCGACTTGGTAATTCAAAGAAATTTGTACCTACAATTTGATTTTTAAGCTTAAGCAGCCGAATAAATCTTAAGCGAATCTCGTCTTCGTCATAATCACCTAGGACAAAGTCGATAAGCTTTGTAGAGGGCTGTTTCATCATCACAGGTAAAAGGTTTTTATCGGCCCAAAAAAAGCACCATTGGTCGTTCTCTTCACAAGCTTTAGTGATTTCAATAATCATTCCCTCGCTATCAACTTTAGCGAAAACCAAGGATTTTTCTTTGTAAACACTAAAGAGATCTTTCGGCCAATCAGGAAGAACTGCGGTAGATGCATATTTTCTAATAACGTCTACAACTGGGTGGGAAGATGCAATATTCACAATAAAAACTTTCACAATAAACTCCATGTAAATAAACATTAAGATAGTTTTATGAAATATACGTAATAGTTGGTAGTGGGAGACAAAGTTTCAATTCCAGTGATCTAACAATTAGTTCTTTAAATACAGGCAGTTAGCCGTACAGCTAAATAATTACATGACATTTCTAAGAAAAAAATACTAAACTATTTTTATGTTAGGTGTGAACAAAATTGAACAAATTAAATTGATACATATCCAAGAACTGCTTAATGTAAGCAGGACTCAAGCATATTATTTAAAAACGAAACAAAGAGGGCTGTCCTTACTAGACTCAATGTTAATTTCTCAATATGAACCTGATAACGAACTAATTTTTTATAACTGGTACCCCTCAGAGTTACTCTTCTGGAACAATATCGAAAACCTTCAAGACTTACTCATGAACACTGACCTACAAATGGCCGAACACTTTAATATTTCAAAAAAGAAATATTCTTATTTTCGTTCATTAACTAAGTCGCTTCCATGGGAGAACTGTGAATATTTCTATAAGAAATATGATTTAAATCCGATACACTTCTTAACACACGACATTGATTTAAAATGCCTCTCGAAAGTCATTACTTCAGCATTTACTAAGACATCTTTTCTTCCTTCAACACTTGACGGTGGTGGAAGTAAAATGAGAACACTTTCAAATTGCTTTGACTACATCAAGCAAGAAATTGGAGCAAAACAAGCAAAGTCACTACTGCAAGCACTTCAAATATCCGAACATTCACTTAGCTTTGCCGATAAAAATATATCTATAAAGATATTTTCCATATTGCATGAAAAACTAAGAATGTATCGTAAAGATGATTCTTTTTTTATTGAGATGGGAGCTTATAACAAAAAAAACAAGAGCAATAAAATAATGGCTGCCCAGGCACTACCCAAACAGTTAACCAAAGCTAATGATATCTTTCAATTTGCTATTGAAAACCTAGTATCAAGAGTTGATATTAATCGAGAATACAAACTTGAAAGTATTACTTCTTTAGAATTTAAAATGCGTATTACGCCAACTGAAATATTTAAAAAAGCATTTTTCCCAAACAAACCATTTTGTGAATACGAAACCTATTTATATATTCTTGGACATATGAGGGTAATTCCAACTTATTTTAATTTAAAAGAAATTAATGACATCAAACTTCAATACGATTCGAAATCAGGTCAAGCGTTAATAGCTGGTCACTTTAAAAACTAAATATATTTTTTGATCCATTCATTATCTAAAAGCCAAGGGCTATGACCCCGATAGTGATCAAAAATCAATGGTAAACTCAATATAGAAGTTTGATTATAGTCATAAAATTCTTCATTTTTCGAAATGATTAATCTAAAGCGGCAACCAAGCTCTTGGGCCTTATCAACTTCACTCCAATCATAATCCAATAATCCCTGAGAAAAGAATAGAGAATTGAAGTTTGGATCTTGCTCCATTGCAGCTGAAACAAGAAGATTATGCGTGAGCACATCACCACATGAACTAATCTCACAAAAACTATTTACTTCAGACATTGTTCTGTCGGGTTTTTGGAAATTTATGAATTCCTGAGTTACTTTCATTATTGAGCCAATTTTATCAGGTGATTGGAGAGGGACAGTTCCAAAGCAAGTCAAATTAATATCTCTTCTTTTTAGAGCAAGATTAATTCCAATGTGCCCTCCCAAAGAATGGGTAAAAACATGGGCATTTAGTGGCACTTGCTGGCAGAAATAATCAACAATGCGATCTAGTTTATATTCCAATTTATCCCAGTTACCAATTCCATGACCGGGAATATTGTCACATAAGAAACCTTTAGGTGCGCAAGAATTATTTTGACCATTTCCATGTATAAAGTACAAATTTGTGTTCTTCTTATTTCCCATTTAAGTAAGCTACCATTTAGAAGAATTAAAAACAGCTATTTTTTGTAACCTTGAGCTATAAATTTATTATAAAATAGCTCAGCTCTTCCTAATTCGAGATCTTCTAAATATATATTGATAAATTTTTTAGCATCTCTCAATCCAAGCATTTTATCAATTTGATCTTTCATAATTGCAAATCTGTCTCTATATTGTTCAATTTCATTTGTTAATTCAACACCTGTAAAATGCATTGGAATCATTTTTACTTCAATATCATGTAAATTTAATTCACTGTAAAAAGCTCTTAATTTTCGTGCTGCAAAGAGGTCCATCGGTAGTTTATTTTCAAGAATTTTAAGCTTGTTCATCACCCATGAATTACTAGAAAAATAGTTCAACAGTATGCCATCAGAGTCCACTGTAACTATTCGACCTCCGGGTTTAACTAGTCTCTTCATTGCATTTAGTAAAATCTTTGGATCCTCCAAATGATGAAGGACAAACCTATTTACAACTGAATCAAACTGTTCTTCCTTCAGTGAATTTTTATTGATATCAACATTAACAAATTCTACATTTGATTTATGCCTAGGATTTATTAACTTTTGAGCCTGTCGTAATCTTATCTCGGATAAATCTACTGCAGTAATTTTTACTGAAGGATTAATATTGAGTATTTCTCTAGTCATGGCACAAGTCCCGCATCCAACATCCATGATAATCTCGCCATCTGTAAACTGTATTCCATCCAGTTCTCTTGAAACATTATATAGTTGACAAGAGTTTTGCTTTTCTAATCTTTTCGCTTCAAGTTCAGACTCTAGTACATAGCTCATATCTCTCTCCATAAAAAATTTGTAGCCATATTCAATCGGAGTTCTTTTTATCTACTAAAGTTAAAAAAAAACAACTTTAAGAATTGCAATCAAAGCCGAAATTCTCACCTGTGTCGTAACATGGAGGCTAGAGTGAGTTTAAAAATTACAGCGTTTAAAGATTTGATGTACTTAAATGATGGTGAAGAGGTGATCTGTTTAAATTCAGGAGGTTTAGATAGTGCCTATTTAATTTGCAAACTTGTTAAGGATTTCAATGTCAAGGTTCGTACACTAACCCTTGATATTGGCCAAAGTGATAGGCAAAGCGTAATTTTACCTAGTTTTGTAACTGAATCGATATTGATGCATACAGTGGATGCAAAGGATGAGTTTGCCAATGATTATGTGATGCCTCTTATTCAAGCACAAGGGATGTATTTAGATCAACACCCTCTTTCTGCTTCACTCTCACGTCCCTTGATTGCTAAACATTTAGTAAAGTTAGCAAATGAGTGCTCAATATCAACCGTTTTACACTCAGCAACGCCAACTCAAAACAGTATGAGACGCTTTAATCAGGCAATTAAAGACCTCGATTTCACTGGTTATTATGGAAGTCCATATATGATGGACAATATTTCTCGCATGCAAAAAATTAGATATATTGAAGAAGCTGGAGGAAAAGTTTCGCATAAAAGATTATTTAGCATCGATAGTAACCTATTCTGTCGCGAATTTGAGTCTGGTGAATTAAACAACCCCGAGGACATCTTGGTTCCTGAGTGTATGTTTGAATGGACAACAGAGCAAGATTGCAAGCCATGTACAATCGAACTTAAATTTGAAATGGGTATTCCAACACATCTCAATGGGAATAAATCTTCAATTGTCGACTTGATTCAAATGTTAAATTTAAAAGTTGGAAAATATGGACTTGGTAGATACCAAGGTCTAGAAGAAGGCCCCGATGGAATAAAAGTCCTGGAAGTAAGAGAGACTCCAGCTGGATTAATATTACTAAAAGCTATCGATGGCCTGATTAATGCCAATTTTGATTACAAATCTCTAATTCATAAAAAATATTTAGATCAATTATGGACATGTGAGGCTGTTGAAGGAAGATGGTTCGGTACTCTAAAAAAATCTATTGATGCCTTTAATACTTCATTCTTAAGTGAATTGAATGGAACCATAAGATTTGAATTAACCAAGAGAAGGTTAACTTGTACCGGAATTAAAACATCTAAACCTAAGTATGCAACAAACAGAGAGCAACTTGACGCAAAGCACAACCCTAAGGAGGCTGCATGAATTGGGGGTATACATATTTATCTTGCCCTTACGAATCTTGGGAAAAAGAATCCGTTCAAAGAATGTTTAGCGAAGTTGTGGCAATAAAGAAAACTGGTTATTCCCATAATTATCAAAATATTTTACCCATAGATAGTTTGGACTTTATAAGTGATCATTATATTGTTTGGATTGAAATTGACGGCCAAAGACATTTTATTTCAGTAATGCGTGGTGTATCTTTAAGAAAACTAAATCATTACAATCAGCAGTCACCATGCAATCAATTGTTAAATACAATAAGTAACGTAACAACCATAAGTGAACACTTAGAATCACTGCATATAATGCTAGATAGATTTAAAAACATTGAAGAAAAGGTTACTTTTTTTAATGGATGGACTATTAAGCCTGAATATCGAGGCAAAGATGAAGTTTCACAACTACTAAAACTAGCTTCTGTAGCCTGCATTTCTTTTGTACAAGAAGAACTTGGCAGTAATCGAATCGGCCTGGGAAGTGGCATGCCTCACTTAAAAACTGATAAGATTTTAGAAGAAATGGGATATTCTAGCTGGGAGCTCAATAACAAGCCCCTCCCCCCGCTTCCTAGTCCTGCATTTAATATGAAAGAGACAATCTTTATGCAAGGAAATTCAACTCCTCCAGAGTTTTTAAAAAAAATAAATTTCCTTAAAAAAGTATGGGATAACAGAGAGATTATTGGAGAGAAAAGAAGAGAAAAAGAATATGAAGATGTAGCATAAAATCAAAAGTCTAACCTTAGAATTTCATCGGCTATAAATTTACCGGCGATACTATGTCCATAGTCTGTCATATGGACATAGTCCCACCATATATCTCCAGTCTGATTTTGATAAAAACTACGTAAATATGAATCTAGATTAGTTATAAAAATTATTTTGTTGTCGACTATATCTTCAAGTATATTATGTTTATAGATAAGACCTGATCGAAAGACGTGTTCCATACCAATCATTGCTTCTTTAACCAATAACGATTTTATATTACCAGTTTGTACAAATCTTTTTAAAACGGGTAAAGAATATTTGAGTGTTTCGGGTGTATCATTCATGGAAATATTCACAACAAGAAAGTCTGGGTTAAAATTAGAAAAGTTGTTCTGATAATAAGATAATACATCAACAATTTTTTCGCCCGAACGTGAAACATTCAAAGCAATTAGGCATTTAAAACGAGATTTCGCTTTTAAAAAGTAATTCGCTTTGGCAAACATACTTTTATTTATTTCGGTAGCACCTGCACCATATGTTTGAGAGGTTCCAAAAAAGAGAATCTTTTTGCATGCACTATCAAAACTTAATTGTGATAGATCATTCTCGTCGTAAACCTTACAATCAGTTGAATCTGCACACAAAAATGGTTCAGAAAAATATAATTCTGTTGGGTAATTCGTATTAATAAGTAAATTGTCACTATTTCCATTAATATTAAGAACTGAATACCATTTATTGAATAATGTTGATCGGATTTTTTCCGCTAAAGGAACTTCAATTTCGTCATTTGGACTTAAAGCAACAGAGTTGGTGTAAAAATCTTTTGGGGACCAATAGTAAAAATCGAATATAAAAGACATTGAAAAAATGATAAGCATTTCAAACATAACAATAACTTTTGAAAGTCTCAAGTTCACCTTTTCAAATCTAGGCCAAAGTCGAAGTATTAAATAATAAACAAATTCGAAAAAAAACAACAAAAGAATAAAGTGAATAAGAATTAATAGAGTTAAATCAGATGAGTCATTAAAAGACTCTTCATATATTAAATCATCAAAACCAAAAACCTTGATATCATCTACACTAACATTACCATGACTCCCCCGAAATCCAATTCTCCCATCAAGGTTTTGAGTTAATGGAGCCACAACGGCTAATTGATCATTAAGGGAAACAAGGATCTTATTATCGTTTACTTGAAGGCTAATATTGTTATCCGAGCTAGAAATCCCTTTTAAAACTACAGACTCTTTTTGTAAAAACTCTCCGTCATTGTTGCGAATAAATGCAAAGCTTTTTTTTGATGGATCATCATAGATCCTCAATCCCCAAAAAAGATTATTAGGTTTTCTAATCAAAAACTGTAAGTAGCTTTTCTCTTGAAGTTTGAAGCTAAATTCAACGTTTCTAATTTTCATTTCTTTTAATAAAATTACTTCTTGATGAGCATAGAAAACCCCTAAATTTAGCCTATTTTGTGCTAAAGAAGATCTTTCAATTAAAAATTCATCTGCCCCCGTTATTCCGATTGCGCTCATTCTCTTTTGGGTGATCCAGTCTTTATAACGATTAAAAGTATTTTGAGAATAATCAACATGATAAGATAATATTGATGCTGCAAGAAAAAGAGATAGTATATAGAAGGTCCTAAACATGTATTGATATACCTATATTTCAATAAAATTAGATTCACTTAGTTTTAAATAAATCCATTTTGCAGCTATTTCATGTCCATAGTCAGTCATATGAACTACATCCCACCAGATATTTCCTTCACCTGCACTATATTGTCTAATCATGTAATCATGAAATGGTAAAAGTCGAAAGTTTGTTTCGCTAAGATATTTACGCAGGATCTTGTGTTTTTCCCTTAGACCCATATCATATCCATGATAAAAAACATAATTTGCTTCTTCTATGAAAACTGTTTTAATTTTTTTTTGCAGAATATAGTTAATCAAATTAGGTAAATTAGCTTCGAGCGACTCAGGATTATCGTTAGATGAAATGTTTACAATCATTAGATCTGGATTAATATAGTTATAGTTTTGGGTTAGATCTTCATACAGCCACTCTAATTTTCCTGCAGACTTAGATATATTTAGTGAAATTAAACACCTATTTTTCAACTTGGAAGCCAAAATTTTATGAAATCGGCTAAAGATTGCAGTATCAATACTACTTGCTCCGGCTCCAATCGATTGCGATGTACCTAAAACTAGTATTTTATAGCACTCTTTGTTTTTATCTACTTCCAATTCTACGTTTTCTAAATCAATTTTTTTACAATCAGAGTTGCTACCACTACATAGTGTTGGCCCTTCCCAAATTCTTTTTAAAGTGCCGTAGTCTTTCTCCATTAGTGCTTTTTTATCAGCTTTTGCCCCCACTACTTTGGCCCAATTATCAAAAGTGTGATACCGCAAGGATTCCAACATAGAAGTATTAACATTCCTTCTCTTAAGAAGATATTTAGACTCAGAAAAAAAAGCATGTTTTGAAAGATAATAATAATCAAATACATAAAAAATAGAAATACAAACCAGTACCTGGCTTGATAAATACAACCTTAAATTTGTTTTTCTTTTACTAGGTTTTGTAGCAAGCATTAGTAATGAGGAAATTATTTCAAATACACCTGCGAACAAGATCATGTTCAATAAATAAAATTTCCAAAAATTTTTATTATTTTCAAAACCGTCTATAAACTCTGCTCCACCGAGCTCTTTGACATAGATATTATCTACAAGAATTGGCTCAAACCCACCTCGAAGCCCAATTTTTACCTTTAACACCTCTTCATCGATCGTAGAAATTTTTCCCTCATTGATATATATATGAAAGCCGGACTCACTTCTCTCTATGCTCAAATGATTCCACTGATCAACAAGCTTTAGATTTGGGATTTTCTCTATTTCATTGAATTTGCCATTTTGTGATCTGACATATCGAAACCCCTCTTCCTCGATGGCTTGAAAATGAAAACCAATTACCTTATCACTTTTATCCTGAAGCGTGAAGTCTAGCTTAGAAAGCTCCTTGAAATAAAAATCAAAAGAAAGTTTTTCTATATTAAACTCTTTCTTGCTCACAACTTCTTGATTTCCAAAGAATCGAGATAAATCAATTCTGTTTTCTGACAAAGGAGGTCTATCGATTAGAAATTCGTCTCCCCCATTAACCAGCATTTTAGACTGCCGTTTTGTTACTAACCAATTTTGGTTATTGATCAAACTATTTTGAGAGTACAGTAGTGATTTGGTTGCAATAAACGAAAGTCTTAAAAGGATAACTATATAAAAGACATTTTTTTTCATTAGATATTAAATTTATTGTTTACAATATCGACAGCATC
>CAYGQW010000120.1:0-9376 GCA_964352175.1 uncultured Halobacteriovorax sp. | reverse complement strand
TTGATTGGGTTCAAGAGCTTCTTGAGTTTAATAAGAGTACAGAAAATAGCTATGAATTTATGAACGTCGTTAAAAACGACTTAGACATCGGTGGCGTTTTTGTATTCACTCCTAAAGGTGATGTTCGTGAGCTTCGTTATGGAGCGACACCACTTGATTTTGCTTACGCAATTCATACTGATGTTGGTCACCACTGCGTTGGAGCCAAGGTTAATGGTCGTATCGTTCAACTGAAGTACACTCTAAAAAGTGGTGATACGGTAGAAATTTTAAGTAGTAAGAATCAAAACCCAACAAAAGACTGGCTCAATATCGCTAAGAGCTCACGTGCTCGAAGTAAAATTAAAGCCTATTTAATGAAAATTGAGCGTGAGCAAGATCGTGAAACGGGTCTTGATATTCTTGAAAAAGCACTACGTGTTTTTGGCAGCTCTATAAAAAGCATCAAGAAAAATGGTGATTTTGAGGAGCTTATTAATACTGGCTCTGCTCCTAACGAAGAAGATCTCTACGTTAATATTGGTAGCGGTAAGCTTCAGGTAAAAGAACTTTTAGCGAGACTTCCCTCTCTGCATAAAGGTAATAAAGAAGACTCTGATTATAATGAAAGTCTATCCAAGGCTGATGAGTACTCTAAGAAACTAACAGGTGAAGTTCGTCGAAGAGCGAATAAAGATAATGCTGTCATCGTTGATGGAATGGATGACGTCATGGCGCGTATGGCGAGATGTTGTAATCCTATTCCAGGTGATCCAATTGTTGGATATATTACTCGTGGTCGCGGAATTACAGTTCATACCTCTGAGTGTACCAGAGTCGATGCCGGAGATATTGGTCGAGTTATACGAGTTGATTGGAATCCAGACTTTAGCTTTAAGCACCCAGTTAATATACGCGTTGTAACTCATGACAAGCCGGGAATTTTGTCCTCTATTTCGAAAGTCATTAATGCAACCGGAGTTAATATTCGTTCAGCATTAGCCAAGAGTATGCCTGACAGAAAGGGAAGCTTTGTTTTTGAAGTAGAGGTTAAAGACTACAGTGAACTTGTTAAAACGATTAGTACTATTGAGTCATTAGAAGAAGTGATTTCAGTTAATCGGGCATAACACCAATTCGATCCATATCTGTATCCCAAAGAAGCAAGAATAACCACGTTCTTGTATATTTGAATGCCTCTGTCATGAGAATTTTAACGTTCCTATACTTAGTGAAATCTGTCTCTACCCCAGAATAGTAAAACTCTGTTTTGTCTTCTTCTCTGCGTAAGCTTTCGACGATTTTTTGTATTCTCGCCACGTGATAATCATGAGAGATGATAAGTATTTTCTTCAATCCAAAGTTATGTCTTAGATATTTATAAGTCGCCATGACATTTTCAACCGTATTTCGAGCTTGGTAATCGATCTCAAGAAGATTGATGTCGATATCTTTGGCCGTTAATGGAGAAACAAGGCTATCAACTGAATTAGACTTATAAACACCAGAGATGAAGATTTGTGACTGTCTAAAGGCACGAGCTTTTTGAATTGCGTAGGGAATTCTTCCTTGGTCACCTGTATAGACAACTATCAGGTCAGGTTGCTTTTGGAAAAAAGCTAAATCAGCTTGCCTTGTAGACTGTCTCGCAATAGTAACCAAAGCTAAGCATAAAATAGCATAGGCCAGTGAAGATAAAATAAAAAACGCAGCAGTATTGAACAAGGCCCTTCTTGCTTTAGTTGAACGGGACTCGAACATGTATTTACTGCGAAATAACATGAGGCTATCTAGCGGCTATGACTTCAATTTCGATCACAGCTCCTTTTGGAAGTGCTGAGGCTTGGATACAACTTCGGGCAGGGTAAGGCTGTTCAAAGAATGCAGTATAAGCTTCGTTTACTTGGGCGAAATTACCGAGGTCTGTTACAAAGATTGAGGTCTTAATAATATTTGATCTGTTTAAATCTTGTGACTTAAGTAAGCCATCAATATTTGAAAGGGTTTGTCTTAGCTGTGCTCCAAAGCCTTCTGCCAAAACTCCTGTTTTAGGGTTAAGACCGATTTGACCTGAAAAGTAAAATGTACCATTCAGTTCTACCCCTTGCGAATAAGTTCCGACAGCTGCCGGGGCTAATTCTGTTTCTATAAATTTCTTACTCATATGGATAACCCCTATTTATTTGCCGTACGTTCTTCATGAAGAAGTGCCGTAAGAATACACATATTAACAATTTCTGATACAGGTGCTGTTCTTTGAATAATGTTCACCGTTTTGGCCATCGGTACCAAGATTGGTCCAATGGCATTTGCATCTGACAATTGAGAAAGAAGTTTGTAGCTGATGTTGGCCGAATTGAGTTCTGGGAATATTAAGATATCACTAGGTCCATCAAGATCATTAAATGGGAAAAGTTTGTCTAGAATTCCTTTGTTAACTGCGACATCGGCTTGCAGTTCACCATCACACTTGAGATCTGGTTGGCGCTCTTTTGTTAGAGCCACAGCTTTTTGAACTTTAGCAGCATTTGGATGTCGATTTGAGCCGTAGGTTGAATAGCTTAAAAATGCTACTCTCGGTTCTCTCTTCATAAGGCTGCGATAAAGTTCAGCGGTTGAAATAGCGATCTCTGAGAGATCTTCTGCCGACGGATCTAGTTGTGCCGTACAGTCTGCTAGAAATAAGACTCTATCTTTAAAGTTGAGTGCAAAGATACCAGCAGCTTTTCTTTTATCTCTAGTTCCAATTACGTTCATTACTGGAACAAGGCAGCTTGGATAACTAAGCGTCGGCCCAGCAATGAAAGCATCTGCTTGCCCATTCTTTACTAGCATCGATCCAAAGTAGTTTTCATGATTCATTAAATCTTCAGCATGATTAAATGTAACACCTCTACGTTGGCGATCTTTGGTAAATTGATGACAAAAATCATCAAACTGGGGGTGTTTTGCTGGATTGATAATTTCAACCAATTCTTTAAGGTGAGGTGTTCCCACTTTATTCATTTTGTTATGAATTTTTTTAGGGTTACCTAAAAGGATAGCTTCAATGCGATCTTCCGAAAGCAACTGGCTTACAGCTTGAAGAATACGTGAATTTGTTCCCTCTGCAAAAACTAGCTTTGTTTTCTTTTTATTTTTTTCAACATGGGTCGCATGTCGGTCACGAAGGCGCTTAATAAACGAGCCGGAAGTATTAAGCCTGTTGGCTAGATTGGAAGCATACTCAGCTAGATTATCAATTTGTAATCTAGCGACTCCACTGTCCATTGCCGCTTTTGCAACTGCAGGGGCGATTCTTGTTAGGGCTCTAGGGTCAAAAGGTTTCGGTATAATATATTGAGGACCGAAGCTGAAGTCTTGATTACTATAAGCCATTTTGACTTCATCAGGGACTTCTTCTTTGGCTAAATCAGCGATTGCCTTAACAGCTGCAAGTTTCATTTCAGCGTTAATTTTGGTTGCTCTCACATCAAGGGCTCCCCTGAAAATAAATGGGAAGCCTAGAACGTTATTAACTTGGTTGGGATAATCTGATCGTCCAGTCGCCACAATAGCGTCATTTCTAACTTCAGCTACTTCTTCAGGGGTAATTTCGGGTTCAGGATTGGCCATGGCAAAAATAATTGGATTCTTAGCCATCGTGGCAACCATTGCTTTCGTTAAAACACCTTTAGCAGAACAACCTACGAACGCATCAGCATTTTTCATAGCGTCGGCTAGTGTTCTTTTATCTGTCTCTATTGCAAACTGCTCTTTGTATTTATTCATCCCATCAGTGCGGCCTTTATAGATCACACCTTTGGAGTCAGTTAGGATTAAGTTTTCTGGTTTTAGTCCCATATCAAGAAAAATTTTGGCACAAGCTATAGCGGCAGCTCCGGCTCCACTAAAAACACAAACCATGTTTTCAATTTTTTTCTTTGTTATCTCAATGGCATTTTGAAAACCTGCAGCTGCAATAATGGCCGTTCCATGTTGATCATCGTGAAAGACCGGGATATTCATCTTCTCAATGAGTTGAGCTTCGATTTCAAAACACTCGGGCGCTTTAATGTCTTCAAGGTTAATGCCACCAAATGTAGGTTCCATGGCAGCAACAATATTGACCATCTCTTCAACTGAGTCTGCATTGAGTTCGATATCAAAGACATCAATATCGGCAAACTTTTTAAAGAGCATGCCTTTACCTTCCATGACAGGCTTGCCTGCTAGGGCACCAATATTTCCAAGGCCTAAGACTGCTGAGCCATTTGAAACGACTCCAACGAGATTACCCTTAGCTGTATATTTGTATGCATCGGAGGGATTTTTTGCAATATCTAAGCATGGCTCGGCAACTCCAGGTGAGTAAGCAAGTGCCAGGTCATTTGAAGTGATGGAAGGTTTAGTCAGAATGACTTCAATTTTCCCCGGTCGCCCTTGGGAGTGATAGTCTAGCGCTTGTTGGCGTTTTGTTTCGCGATCAATACTCACGCGGATTCCTTGGTTTCAAGTTTGAATTAAGCGCCCATAGATTAGTCTAGATGGGCCAACCTCGCCACAGAAAGCAAAGCGTTATTTTAAGGTTTTCGAAGGAAAAACTAGGATTAAACTAGTCGAAATCATGCCTATGTAAAGCTCATCAATATCAAGTCTTAAGCCGCCTAGCGGCATCAGCTTCCAGGCAGTTGTAGAGAAGACGCCGACTAAGCAGGCTAAAAGGAATCGATTTTCGGAAATTTTACCAGGTCGCGCGTAACCAAACATAACTGGAACTAAGAGGCATGAAGCAGAGTAGCTACCTAATGTTTTCCAAGCCGACTTAATATTTCCTTCGAAAGCCATAGCTAGACACCAGCCAATTGTAGAAACAAAAACTAAAGAAAATATATGAGAGACTTTCGCAGAAAATCTTTTAGATTGAATTAAGTCATGATGAATCGTAGTTGAAGCCAAAAATAAATATGAATCTAGAGTTGATAGAACGGTTGCCAAAATTCCAGCTAGAAAAAAACCACGAAAGCCACTTGGAAGTATTTCTAGGGCATAGCTTACGTAAGCACCAGCAGAATCTGCTTGTGGCATAGCAGCTCTAGCGTACATCGCTCCAAAAGTTGTACATAAATCAAAACCAATCCAAATTATGGTAGAAAATAATATTCCCTTCTTAGCAACTTTCGATGTGGTTGCAGCGAAACACCTTTGATAAAAGTTAGGATCTACCAAAGTTGAAAGTGCTATAAATCCCCAGACCAAAGTTTGAGCAATGCCTACATCAGCTGTAGGATGAAAATAGTGCGCAGGTAAATTAAGCGTTAGATAATCTAACCCGCCAAAATTTAAAAAGCTGAAGATAATAACTAGTAAGACGGCGGAACACATTACAAAGAATTGAATAAGGTCTGAAAAGACCACGGCTCTAAATCCCCCCCAGGAAGAATAAGCAAGAACGGTTAGTGTTCCAAGCGCCATTGATAAAGGAAGGGGCCATCCTGTGAATGCATTAACAATAATTCCTACACTAATAATATATGCAACAGGGATAACATTGAATAAATTAAAGATAGCACCAACTTTTGCAGCTTTTGGTCCAAACATTGATCCAAGTAATTCAGGCATCGTCAGCGAGTTCTTAGCGCGAATTTTATCAACCAAAAAAAGAGCAAAAATAATATAGGTGATGTACCAAAATATTCCTTGAGTAATAAAATTATAAATACCTTTTTCAAAAGCAATTTGAGTGACACCGAAGATTCCGCCGTACCAAGTGGCGACTAGGGTTGCTATAAATAGTGGCAAGGTGAGTTGTCGACCCATTAATAGAATTTCGAGTACACTTTCAGATTGAGAATGACCCTGGGACTTTTGTCTCAACTGGCCGTAAGCAACACTTGCGATAGTAATAAGTAGGATTAGCGTGAAAATGATCCAATCAAGAACGCTCAAAAGTCCGATAATACTACTCAAATTCTCTCCAAATCTTTCATTTATAATGTCAGGCTATCATAAATAGCTGAATAAAGGTTCTTTTGCATTGAATATAGTTGAAAGTTTTTATCAGACTTTATGGCAAGTCAATCTAGCTGAATGTTGCCATTATGACGATGCTTTAGAGGGCTTACCCAAGATTTTTGGGACCTTATGGAGGAGAAGCAATGGCCAAGAAATTCACGACGTATTCATTACTTATTTTAGCAGCATGTTTTTCGATTGCCTGTGGCAAAAAAGAAATGACGGATTCTGCAAAGAAGATTTCATCTAGCGTTATCATTGGAGACATCGACTGGAAGGAAACAGATGATCTAGCGGCTTCATCTCAAAAGGCTATCAACGCAAAAGCTGTTGGAAAAATTGATCTTCCATGGGCAAGCTCACGTTGTACTGCTTTTTTAATATCTGAAGATATCATTATGACTAACCAGCATTGCATCGAGCAAGCTTCACATGCACAAGGTGTTACTGCTACATTTGATCTAGTAGCAGGTTCAACTGAAGCATCACGCCAGGTCTTTGATTGCTCTGAATTTGTTGGAAACGATGATGAGTTGGACTTCGCCCTTTTAAAATGTCAGGGAGCTCCAGGCGTTCAATATGGTTTTGTAGACTTATCAGTAGCTGCTGGGGTTGTTGATAGTGACTTATATGTTATTCACCAAAATTGTGACTACTATACAGAGCAAGACTGTGTACCTACGAAAAAAATCTCAGAAGGAAAATTAGTTAGTATTCGTGAAGAAGATGGCGAGTATGTCCATAACGCTGACACGCTTGGCGGTTCTTCTGGTAGTCCAGTATTTGGCCCAAATAATAAAGTCGTTGCGATTCATCATGCAGGCGCAGGCGGCTGGTTTAATGGTCGTGGCCATGCAAACTATGCGGTTCCAATGCATAAGATTGTTGCTAAGATCCAGACGGCTTTCCCTGGAGTATTATCTGGTGAAACTCCAAGTGCACCTCCAGCTCCTAGTGAGCCAAAACTTCCAATGCTCAAAAAGAATACTAGATATGCAGGGGAAGTTGTTACAGGTCAGACTATTAAGGCTCAATTTAACCAATTATCATTTGGAAGAGTTAAAGTTCAAATGGAAATTGCTATTGAAGCAGGTGATCTTGATATCTATCTATTAGATGATGCTGGTAAAACAGTAGGCAAGAGTGCTGGAACTTCAAAATTAGAAGAGATTAATGTCACGCTTAATAAGGGAACTTATACTCTTGTCATTCTGGGTTATAGAAATGCGGCAGGAGCATTTAAAGTAAAGATCAACAACGCTAATTAACTAAAGTTTTTAAAAAAATCATGGGCACGTTGCTCTGACCAATAGAGCTGTTCAGAATTAAAGCTTACGAATCCAACGTGTCCACCAGTTTTAGGTATCTCAAGAAAAATATTTTTATTAGATTGTGCTTCCTGAATTGGGAAGCACTCTTTTGTTAAGAATGGGTCATCTTTAGCATTAACAATTAAAGTGGGAACCTTAATCTTATGTAACCATGGCTTACAACTCACTTCTTTGTAGTAGTGCGCGCCATCCTTGAATCCATGCAGTGGACCAGTAAAACGGTCATCAAATTCTCTAAAGGATTTAATTCTGTTAATTCCTTTTAATGAAACACCTAGATCCATAACTTTGCTTTTATCTTTTATCTTTTGTCGCATGGTTATGAGAAAGCTTTCAAGATAAAATCTATACTTAGCTTGGCTTAATTGCTCAGCAGATTTTCCTAAATCGCAGGGCGCCGAAAAGACTACAGCACTGGTAATTTGCGAAGGAAGATCTTTGGCCCTTTGTCCTAGGTAAAGTGCAGTCAAATTTGCACCTAGACTAAAACCTACCAAGAATATTCTTTTATAATTATTTTTCAATCCATACTGAATCATGAGTTCCAGGTCATCAGTCATACCTGCATGGTAGAAACCAGCAGTGCGATTTAGCTCTCCACTACAACTCCTCATATTCCAAGCGAGGACATCTTTTCCACTTTGATTAAAAAGTTTAGTCATACCCTTGATGTATTGAGAATCGGAAGATCCCTCAAGCCCATGAGAAATAATAACTAGTTCTTCAGATCCAATTAATGAAAGATCTATATCAAGAAAATCGCCACAGTTCGTATCAAAGCGAATCCTCTGGAAAGTTACATCTTGGATCTTTCTAAAAAAATAAGGGTAAAGAGTTTGTAAGTGTCCATTTGAAAACAATGGCGGAGCTTTATAGGTTGAACTTTGAATCCAGGGCACTTTGAACTCCTCACTATTTCTTAAGTCCTTTATTCTATTAGGTTTCTCTGCAAATTTCTTACGCGGGCAAGCTCTTCCCTGCCAATCTCTTGGGGCATATGAAAACTTGCTAACTCATTAAAAGAACGTAATTTTTAGCCATAATTATATTGATCAACTAATCCGTAAAATCAGCTAGTTGGAAGCATTTCAGGCGGCTGAAAATTATAGTAGTCGATTATATCTCTTTGAAACTAAAGGGTTTTTACGATGCAGGCAGAAATCACCTTTGTTGTTCTAAATCTAAACTGTTTTTATAATAGGAAGTACTGACATATGAATTTACGTTAATTTGGGTGGTTTATGAAAACAATTAATTTCCTCAAAGTAGTACTGATTACTTTTTTAGTCCTCGGTAATGCCTATGCGGCCAGGTTCTCTCCTGAGGAAAAGCAAGAAGTACAAACCAAACTTGATGAACTCATTAAAGAGTCCAAGGATGATAAGAACATCATCAACATGGAGCGCTTTAACGACTTTGCCTTTAACTCACTTGAAGAGTTTCACGTTGATAGAAAAATTACTCGTGAAGAGTTAGTTAAATTTAAAGAACTACTTGAAAAAGTAAGGGTAAGTTCGGCTCCAGCTGATAGAGAAAAACATATTAAAGAAATTTTTGAAAAAAATCTTCTACAGCTTGATCAAAGTAAAGCGAAAGCTCTTATTAAACAGGGTGGCCAATGTAACCATTGGGATTGCGAAAAGGGTTTAGAGTGCGCCCCTGTTCCTCCAAGAGTTGAAGAAAAGCTTCGCAAGAAGGTTGGTGGTATTGCCTGTTCAAACGATAATGAATGTAATTCTGGTGAATGTTACCAAGGCGACGACGGTAAAAAAGTTTGTGAGTATACATACAGATGTTATCGTCCTGTCCCACTTAAATCTTCATGTTTAGAAAATCCAGTTTGTGCTGGCGGGGAATGTCTAGAAATTTATTTTTCTGATGCCAATATTGGCGCCTGCCTTTCAAACGATAATAAATGTAAGACAAATGTTGATTGCTGTTCAGATAGCTGTGTGAAAGGCAAATGTGTTGAAAATTATCGTTGTGATGATTGCGTCCCTGCTGGCAAACTCAAAAGAGGACAAAAGTGTTGTGAAGATAAATCTGAAGATAAAAATGGAGTTTGTGTACCT
>CAYGQW010000119.1:0-9412 GCA_964352175.1 uncultured Halobacteriovorax sp. | reverse complement strand
AGAGACGAATACGACCCTGAGATTGAAGTCTATATTGCTCCGGATTTTTAATGGCCGAGCAAACAAAAGAAGATATTCACTATAAAATCCTTTGCAGTGTCACTAAACTTGAAGTGAATAAGGGACACTTATTATGGACAATTTCACAGGTTGCAAGCGATTCTGGCGTTTCAAGAACTCTGATCTATTATTATTATGGCAAAGAAAAAGAGCAGCTTTTAAATGAGGCCATGAAGTACATGGTACAGACGGTTTTTAATCTGGAAGGATTAGAGCCAATCTTGCCGCGGGAGCGAATAAAACTCGTCTTGAAACAGCTTAATCACATGCCATACCTTCTTGTCCTTTTTTATCTAAACCGTCGCGCTGAAAATGAGATCGGTCAAATCATAAAAGATGCAGAAGAAAGCTTGTTCAGTTTATTAAAAAAGCTTTCTCCCGATTTAACGAAAGAAAGCTTTATGATGATATATCTATTAGAGCTTGGCTGCGCCCTTCATGGAGATGTCGACCATCATATGATCGACACACTCTTTGATAAGTTAACTTAAAATTCCCAAATACCTGTAATAATCATTAGCACAACAATTGGATAGACAAAGATCCATTGAAATACTCTTATCAAACCATTTAGAATTCCCATAAAAACATTACTAAAGAGGCCTTTTTGATTTGCATTCGCTTTTGCTTTAAATGAATCAAATCCACCGGCCTCAAACATCTTGTTTTCAACATGTTTTAAAATAACGGCTTGTGCTTCATCTGTTGCCATTGTTTCTACAGTTTCACGTGTTGTTGAAACTTGATCAAGTCCTAAATCTAAAAGAAGTTCTTCGTTATGTTCTTTTAATAGTTGAACTTGCTTTCCAAAATTCTTTTCTAAAAATGCATCATCTTTTTTAAGGATTTTTCTAATTTGTTTTTTAGAAGCATTCATTTTTTGATCAAAGTCTTTAAAAAATTCTTCTTTTGAATCAAGCTTGAAAAGCTGAGCGACATCACTAGCGATGGCCGCATTAGAAGTAATAAATAGAGACAGTGTCATTAAAATCGTTATGATGTTTTTCATCTAGTCCTCCCGGATTGATTTGTTTCGATGAGGATTTTTAACAACATCTTTGGCCCCTATCACTAAAATCCATTGACAATTATGCTGAGAAGCTGTCAATACCCAAGTAAAATCAAACACTTACTAAAAGTTTGATCCTTGGGTCAAGTTTATGTCACAATTAAATATCAGTAACTTAAACTTACTCAAGGATGGAGTGAGCATGAACAAGCTCTATGAAAGTTTCGAGGATCTAGTCCAGTCGCATGAAGCGTTATTTAAGCCTCATCGTAAAACAAGTGCCTTCAATGTTTGCCAAGGGGTTTGGCAGGCTAGAGAGCCTGAGATCCAATCTCTAAAGCTACAGTTAACGAGTCTTAAGACTCGTTATGATTCGCTTGATGCTGAAAATGAAAAGCTTAAAAACAAGATTGCTGCTCAAAATATTCAGCACCAGTCTTTGATCGACTCATCAAAAAATCAAATCAAGATACTACGCTCAGAGATTGATGATAAGACATCACAACTAAATGATGTCTCTTCACTTTTAGAAACAACTCAGAATAATCTTGATCGTTTGCAAAAATACGAGAGTTCACTCGATGCCGTTCAACGCAGTCAATACTTAGAAATTGAAACTTTTAAGAAGCGCTTTTCAGCTGAAAGTAAACTTCGAAGTGAAATTGAGATTGCTTTTAATCAACAGCAAAAAAGTAATGAAATGCTACAACTTGAAGTATTATCCAAAGACGATCTCATTACGCGCCTGCAAGCACGAATTGAAGACTTAGAAAGTCGATCTAAACAACAGCAGCGTCTTAATGCCAGAATGGGTGTCGAATTAGATCGTTTTTCTAGAGAAAACGATCAACTCTCAAGAGCTATTAACCAATAAAAAAAGCCCCGGAAATCGGGGCTTTTCTTATCTCTTTTTTTTAAATTATACTTTCTTAGCTCTATAGCTTTTACACCATCCACAATTGGCCACGTAACGATTAGCTGCCATTGAACAAGGAGCATAGTTTTCTACCATTTTCTTTTCTTGATAAAAATTACAGTTTCCACAATTCTCGCCTGCTTTAAATTTCTTATTTTTTGAATCAGCAGCATTAGCAACATACTCTAATCGTTTACCAGTTGAAGAATCAGCATCAAGAAGTTTCCCTGCTGCCTTTTTATCTTTTGGAGCAGCTTGAGGGCATGCAACTTCTGCCAATGATTTATTCGATTTTAAAAGAGGTAATGCAACTAAAGCCATTAGGCTTTTTTTAAAAAATGCACGACGAGAGTTATTCATATATAGTCCTTGTTTTGGTAATTAAGATCATTTTAGCAATTTCAAAAGGACTTTTCATCCGATCAATTGTTTGAGAATTCAAACTCTCTTAAAATACTTGATTTAGGTTGGACAACTCAAGCCCATTCATTTGGCCTATAGAAATCCAACATCTTTGCATGAGCAGAATTAGGTTTAGGTGCGTATTGATAGGTATAATTACACCTTGCAGGCAAAGAAATTAAAATGGAGTCGATGCGACCATTTGTCTTAAGTCCAAATAGAGTTCCACGATCGTGCAGAAGATTAAACTCTACGTATCGACCACGTCTATGAAGCATAAAGTCTTCATCCTCTAGGCTATACTCTTCATCTTTTCTCTTATCAGCAATCGGGAAATAGGATGGAACAAAATGCTTAGAAAGATCACAGGTCATTTTAAAATCGTTTTCGAGTGAACCACTATTGAAATGATCGAAGAAAATTCCACCAATTCCTCTCATTTCATTTTGACGATGAGTATTGACGAAGTACTCATCACATTTATTTTTCATCTCTTGCCATTGATTGTACTTTGTCGTCGCTTCCTTCCACACGCCATGAAACGAGCGAAAGTCTTCTTCGTGGGGATAAAATGGTGTTAAGTCTGCTCCACCGCCAAACCAATATTTTGTGCCTACTTGGATCATTCTAAAATTCATATGAACAGTAGGAACTCGAGGATTCCTAGGGTGTAAAATAAGTGAAATACCACTGGCCCACATCTCATCACTATCACCACCAAGTGAGCTCGCAAACTTAGGATCTACTTTGCCAAAAACTTGGCTGTAATTAACTCCTCCATTTTCGATAATATCCCCATGAAAGGCCCTGGTTCTTCCGCCACCACCTGGCTGACCGGCATGATCTAGGCGATCCCAGAGGTCTTCAGTCATTTTTATATTTGGATCTAGCGCTTTAAGCCTATGAGTGATCTCGTCTTGGAGCTTTTTGACGTGATTTGCAAATGCTATTTTAGTAGATTCAAGTTGATTTATTGGCATGTTAACCTCGACATGATACTCACTGCGCTACGAATACTTTTATACTTAATACAATTGAATAGAACCATGCTTAAGATCAGCATTTTAATTATTTTTTCTCTTTTTAGTGTGGTTATTCACTCACAAGACACTGACTCTGTGCGCCAAGATTCGTGGCATTACGAGTATGTCGACAGAAAACATGAAAAGTCTGAAACCTGGAAACACTTAGGCATCATCTATGCCGCTTCTTGGGCACTCTATCCTCTAACTCAGCCCACCGTTTTTAAAGAAAATGGTAGTTTTAAAAAATATGGAAACAACTTTGGCGAAGTTGTATTTGATCGCGACACACCTTTTTGGAATTGGCTTGTACATCCTATTTCTGGTAGCCAACTTTATCTTTACTATAGGGCCAATGGATATAGTCGTATTGATTCGGTTGGTTTGACTTTTATCTCAAGCACTCTTTTTGAATTTACAGTTGAGATATATACTGAGCCGGCCAGTATTCAAGATTTGTATCAAACACCAATTCTTGGAAGTATCCTTGGCTATGGAATTGAAAACCTCAGCCTCTGGTTACTCAATACGAATCACCCTGTTGCTAAATTTTTAGGTCACACCCTCAACCCTTCAACTCTCTTTGGATTTTTTGAAGGCAAAGTTCGAACCCTTCCAACTATTGATGGAAAAGGTGGAGCAGGAATAACTGTAATCTATGAATTTTAGAAATTTCATAATCACATTTTCGATCTGTTTATTTACTAACCTTAGTTTTGCTTACGAAAATGAGTTTGCCTTAAAAGGCGGAATCTCAACTGCATTTAGTCATCTTAAGTATATAGATCATACGAATGATAATGCTTTAGGCATCGGCTTTAATACAAATTTTGGCTACAAGTTCAAACGCTGGGAGTTTAACCTAACTTCATTTATCGCTTTTGGTGAAATGGAGAAGCTAACTTACGAAATTGGTAATACTCGCGTCCAAGGTGAAGGTAGTTTCAATCACTTTAACTTTGCTCCAACTGCTCGCTACTACTTTGACGTAAAACCAAATGGAAATTGGAAGCTTTATCTCTCGACTGGTCCTGTATGGTCATTAAATACATTTACACTTGAAGATTTTACGGTTGAAAGTGGCTTCTATATGAAAGACTACCGATACTCATATACTTCAAGGGGATGGATGGTCGTATTGGGTATCGAAGAAGGTTTACCAAGTAAGGATCTCAAGCCAACCTTTATTGGATTCCTATATTCATATCAAACCGCCTATGAAGTAGCGCTGCTAGATAACTCAGACTTTAAAAATGTAGAGACATTGCAAACAGACAAAGTCCGCACCAATATCTATACATCTCTATTTATGATTAACTTCGGCATCGTGTTCTTTTAATAACTTAGCCACTCGAACCAACAAAAACTGTCGGTTTTTAAAAAAGAAAAACCGCATTTTTCGTCTTTTCTAGCACTTAGACTATTTCATCAAGTTCGATTCTAAAATGTCGATAACATTAAGTGAATTAAGTTTAAGGACTACCACTATGATGCTTAAAATTTTTATGACATGTTTAATCACTTTTTCAACTGGTGTTTATGCTGAAAAAGGTGATGTGGCTAAAGCCATTGTTGTTCGTGGTAAGGCCATGGCTCAAATGCCAGACGGTAAAGTCATCGAAGCGAAACAAGGCATGTGGTTTAAGGAAGGTACTCAAGTAAAAACAGAAGACAAAAGCTTTGTAAAACTGCTCTTTATCGACAAGTCTCAGATGAACTTAGGTCCTAATTCTCAAATGAAAATTGATAAATTCCCTGAGTCAGATCCTGGAATCGTCACTCTCGTAAAGGGTCAACTTCGTTCAAAAGTTTCTAAAAACTATATGGATATGAACGATAAAGATAAATCTAAACTCTTTATTAAAACCAAGACTGCTGCCATGGGTGTTCGCGGTACAGACTTTCAAGTTAACTATAATCCGGCCAACAACTTTACCTCTCTTGTAACTTTTGAAGGTGCTGTTGCGATGGCGGCACTGACAGCTGCCACCAAATCAGCTGATCTATTTGATCAAAATAGACTTGAAAGAATTGTCTCTTCAGATCAAGCTGTTACTGTGACACGTGGTCAGTTTTCTGGATCATCTCCAGAAACAGGAAATTCTGCCACTATTCCAGTTAAGATTAATCCTCTTCAACTTGAAAATATGGAAAAAAATCAATCTGGTACAGCTGATGATCCAGCTGACTCAAGCGCCAGCAATAAACCAGTCAAGTCCATTGTACCTCCAGGTGTCAACGGACAGAAATTTTCGAATAAGGCTAAAGTAGAAAGCCAAGTAACAAAGTCTGCTGGACAGGCAGTCGTATCAAAAGCAAACGGTGCAGCAGACTCTGTTAAAAATGGGTTTGCTCCAACAAAAGTAACAAATACAGCCGCTGCGGGTGCGGTCGTTAACGTCCAAAACGGGAATTTACTTCTTCCACCCAAAAACTCACCAATTGATATGAATACTGGTCTTCCAATTTTGACAGGAGCCTCTTCAATCTTATCCAGTGGTGGAAATGTAGATATGGAAGCAGCTAAAAATATCGACACAGTTGTAGTGAGCCTCGATACTGCTAATAAAGTTGCTATACAAACACAAAACTCTAGAGGCCCAGCCTCCGCAGGAGCTAATACCTCGAACCCATTGCTGAATGCTCCGCCACCAAAAGCAGTAACTGAGAGTGAAAAACAACTCATCAATGATGCTCAGCTTGTGTTGCAAGATACCCAAGAAAATATAACTGAGCTTCAAGACTTAGGACTAGGGAACACGACTTCGACAGTCAACTTTAATCTAAATGTGCAATAGGACAGGATTCTTTGTAGTAATAAAGCGCATATCATCTTAAAATAAATAGAATAAGTTTTAAATAACCAACTAAAGCAAACGGATTTGCTATGAAAAACATTTTGCTGGCAATAATCTTGCCTTTGATCTCATTGGTATTGTCATCAAAAACTTTCGCAGATGTCTTAACCGATGCAGTCACTAGCTACAAATTAGGCTCTTATCAAAGTATGGTTGAGAATCTGGAAAAATTCCAACCTAAGAAAAACCAAATCGCAACAAAGTATTACCTACTAGGTATTGCTTACAATAAGTTACAAAACTATGAAAAAGGTGCACAGTCACTCAGGCAAGCAATCAAGTTTAAAAACGATGCGCCCGACCTTTGGTATGAATTTGGACAGGCTAGTTATTCCAATAATGATCTCCGCTTGGCTTTGCAATCATTCAAGAAATCGTTATCGACAAAATATAAACCAGCTGAGTCCCTCTATTACATGGCCCATATTTCTCAAATTCTAGAAGATAATCAAGCTGCTAGAAAATATTATATTCAACTGAGTAAGCATCCCCAAGCCGATGCCGATCTTGTGCAAGTTGCTAGATATCAGTTAGGTGAAGTGCTCTTAAGCTTGGCTGAAACACGTGATGAAACTAATCGCCTAATCGAATCCTATGTACTCCCCCAATTTGAAAAAGCAAAGAGTGTAAGTAGTAAAAGTGATTTAGTTCCTGAAATCGAAACAAGGATTAAAGAAATACAAGTTCGTTATGGACTTGATCCAAATCGGTTAGTTAACGGTAAGCTTATCCCTGAAAAAAGATGGGATATAAGTTTTCAACAGGAACTGAATTTTGATAATAACGTAACGTTGGCCACTGACGTTCCAACAGCTGCAGCCACTCAAAAAGAATCTTACCTCTTTGACTCAACTCTTTATGCGAAGTATTTGGCAGCTTTTAAAGGGAAATATATTATTGAGCCTTCTATCAGAATTAATAATAAAAAATATACTGAAACATCAGAGCCTACCGTTTTTCAAAATAACTCATATGACATTACGGCAAGTACATTGTTTAAAAGGGAGCATACTTTTAAGGAAAAGCCCGCATCGTTTGGAGTTGGTTTAGAGTATAAATATATCGCGAGAGATCGCTTACAACAAAAAGACAATGTCTTCTTTGCCAGAGCAACTACGTTATCTATATTTGAAACTCTTAGACTGAATAAATGGGGAGATACCTCTCTTCGCTTTAAGTATAAAGATTACCAATCCTTTAGCGAGGCCCAAAATAATAAAACCATCACCTTCGCTGCAGATCAAATTCTGATAACACCGAGTGGAAATCTCTTTATTCTATTATTTAATGCTGACCTCATTAGTGTTGAAACTGAACTTAATTCTACTAACGCCTTTCTCTTTAGGGTCGATCATTTGAGACCAAACTTTATTTCAGATTTCACACTTTCAGTGGGCTTAGGGCTAACCTTACTTGACACCAAGCTTCAAACAGATACACGTGGAACAGAAAAAACGATCAATCCTTCACTTCGATTAATTAAAAAGATTAACGATCATATTTCTATGCAATTTACCTATGATTACACAAAAAATATTTCTGAAGATACTCTTCGCTATGAATATACAAAAAGTGTCACGGGCTTAAGATTTAAAGTTCAATTTTAGGAGTCCTCTTGTTTTCTAAGGTTTTAAAATTTGGCGGAATTTTTTTAATTCTACTATTTTGCATTTTTTCTACTGTTGTCCATCAGCTCAGTCGTGAGCTATCCGCTTTAGAATTAGAAGTTAATAAACCACCTATCTATGCTTCATTCATGGAAGACCGTTTCTACGACATGAGAATGAGAAGTACTCTTAACAAAGAAGCAAAGGATTCAAGAATTGTCCTAGCCGCCATCGACGATCAATCATTGCAAGCGATTGGCCGTTGGCCCTGGACTCGTATCAGATGGGCGGAGTTCATGCGTAAGATGACTTTGTTTGGTGCCAAAGTTGTTGCCTTTGATGTATTTTTTCCTGAACCTGAAGTTGCTTGTAATGTAGAAAGTCCGGATTTAGAGCTTGCAAAAAGTATTGAGGAGTTTCAAAGTAGAGAAGGCTATCAAGTGGTTATTCCCTATTCCATGGACGTTAGTGAAAGACCTGGATCAAATGCTTTTGAAAACCTTCCCGACTCTCTATACAACTATATAATGGATTCTCAAGCTGCCGGTGGCTATAATTTGCGCCAGCATCATGTTTCCAAAGAAGTTTGGCCTATTGATCCAATTATTAACTCAGGCGCCCTGCTTGGTCATATTCAATCGACTGCAGATATTGATGGTGTATTTCGACATTATTATATCGTATCAAATGTAGAAGAAATCTACTTTCCAGGTTTTGCCGTCTCAATTTATGAGGGCTTTACTGGTGAGAAGACAAAACTAATTGTACAAGAAGGCGAAGGTAGCAAGCTTATCGCAAATAATGTCGAATTTCCGGTTAACTCCAATGGTGCACTGAAAATCAATTGGCTTGGTTACGAAAATCAATTCCCCACAGTTAGTGTAAAAGATATTCTCGAGGCTCCGGATGATGATCAAAAAATGCTCTTTACTCTTAAGGATAATATTGTTTTTGTAGCTTCAACAGCCTATGGAGCTCACGACTTAAGACATACTCCAGTTCATCCACAGACTCCTGGAATTTATACTCATATGAATGTGGTCAACCAGTTACTTTCAGGCCGAGCCTTTAAACCTCAGTCAGAGTCCATGAAAATAACTTGGATAACACTGACTATTTGTACTCTACTCATTCTTATCGTTCAGTTATTTGGCAATGCTCTCTATGATCTACTGGCACTCGTAATTATTTGTATCGCTATGTACTATATCGATATCAAATTTTTCCTGCCAAACGGCTATGAATTAGGTATGTTTTTTTGTCTCTTATCAGTCGTTGCCTGTTATTCATGGACAACATTCTTGAACTTTTATCTAGCCAACAAAGACAAAGCCTTCTTAAAAAGTGCCTTTAGTACCTATATTTCACCTGAACTCATCGATGATATGTATTCATCAGGAGAGCCGCCAAAGCTAGGCGGAGACTGTGGAATAAGAACTGCTCTTTTTACTGACATCCAAGGATTTTCAACATTCTCGGAACAATTAACTGCAACCCAGCTAGTAGAACTTCTCAACGAGTATCTAACAGTCATGACA
>CAYGQW010000118.1:0-9512 GCA_964352175.1 uncultured Halobacteriovorax sp. | reverse complement strand
GCTTTATCAAGAGCATCATATTTTGTCTTAACAACTTCAATATTTGAATCAATACCAAGAACAACCATCTCTTTCATAAAGTTTTTAATTGCAACAGGATCAAAAATTTTAACTTTGGCTCCAGCTTCAACCAATGCTCTTGCCATATAAATGGAAGAGCTTTCGCGTACGTCATCCGTGTTAGCCTTAAAAGCCGCTCCCCAAAAAGCAAAAACCTTCCCCTTTAACGATTCCTCATTAAGTTGAATTTTTTCAAACATACGAAGCTTTTGAATATTATTAACATCTTCTGTAGCCTGTACAATTTTCAAATTCATTCCATACTCTTTCGCTGTATGAATAAGAGCTTTCACATCTTTTGGAAAACATGACCCGCCGTAACCTGGGCCTGGGTATAAGAAATGCTTACCAATACGTTGATCACTTGAAATGCCTTTTCGAACTTCGTTCACGTCTGCACCTGTAAGATCGCAAAGTTTAGCGATTTCATTAATAAAAGAAATTTTAGTCGCTAAGAAGCAATTTGCTGCATATTTCGTCATCTCGGCAGAAACATTGCTCATCATAAAAATTGGATTGCCTTGTCGAACTAACGGAGCATAGAGTTCAGCCATAACATCAGCTGCTTCTTTTTCATTATGTCCAATAACTACGCGATCAGGCCGCATAAAGTCTTCAACAGCAGTCCCCTCTTTTAGAAACTCTGGATTATTAACAATGCTAAATTTCTTTGTCGTATTTTGAGCAACTAAATCATGCACGAGCTTAAAGGTTCCAACCGGAACGGTTGATTTAATGACAATAATTGCACCGTCGGATATTTGTTTAGCGACAGAGATCGTGGCAGCTTTTAAGTATTTTAAATCGGCTTGTCCGTCATCCGATGATGGAGTTCCAACGGCTAGAAAAATAGCTCGAGCTTTGTTTACAGAATCAAAATCTATTGAAAAGCGCAGGCGGCCTGAATCGATATTTCTTAAAAGAAGATCACTTAAGCCTGGCTCATATATTGGGGACTTTCCTTCCTTTAGGGTTTCAATCTTTTTTGGATCGATGTCGATACAAGTAACGTCATGTCCAATTTCAGCAAAACATGTTCCGCTGACTAAACCAACGTAACCGGTACCAATCACAGAAACTTTCATTCCTACTCCTTAAGGGGTGTGCACAGAGCTAATGGAAGGTTATTATAGCTAGGACTTTATTATCAGACTATTTTTTGGCAATGCGTTGTTTCATGATTAAAGCTATATTAAAAATACTTTTTGCTGCTGCCATTGTTACCTGGCTATTAAAAAGTGGAAAACTTGATTTCAGCCTTGTTGGTGAATCAATTCGCAATGGCTGGAGCTGGCTTATCTGCATAATGCTTCTTGTTGTACAAGATGCGGTTTCAGGCTTGAGGTGGCGTATTCTGCTCAAGATTAAGTCAAAGGCCAAACTGCCTATCATCAGTATGATTAAACTCACCTGGATAGGGTTATTCTTTAACTCTGTTTTACCTGGAGCAGTTACAGGTGATTTAATCAA
The DNA here is from genome assembly GCA_964352175.1 of uncultured Halobacteriovorax sp. GTDB lineage: Bacteria > Bdellovibrionota > Bacteriovoracia > Bacteriovoracales > Bacteriovoracaceae > UBA4207. The sequence goes on along the minus strand of CAYGQW010000118.1, from coordinate 7,982 downwards.
GCTTGTTTACGCCAGAGATCTAGATCATCAACTCGATAGAACTTTCCTAGTAACCTCAGCTCTCGTCGATCGAATCCTTGGGCTTATAGGACTGCTCTTTCTTCTTGGAATGTTCAGCATCTTCAATTACACAGAGCTATCATCCTACGGCAATCAGATGAGAAATATTTTACATTTTAATTTTTTGCTTTTTGCTGGAGTCGTTTTCTTTTTAATCCTTTTATTTTTACCTGAAAAAATAACGCTTCCAATTCGTGACTTTATGAGCAAAATCCCTTTACTAGGATTAAAGATAAAGAAAATGCTTGATCAAGTCTGGCTTATAGGTGCTAGTAAGACTGCTATCTTTAAATGCTTAATGATCAGTATCTTTTTGCAATTTATCAATGTCTTAGGATTTTGGATAATTACTGCGCCTTTCTATGGTAAAGAGCTCAGCATTATGCAAATTTTCACTTTTGTTCCATTGGGACATATGGCTGTAGCAGTTCCTATTTCACCAGCTGGAGTTGGAGTCGGCCACGTAATCTTTCAAACTCTCTTTTCTTTTGTCGGTATTTCAAGAGGAGCTTCACTCTTTAATCTCTATTTCCTTTGCGTGGTCTTCGTTAATCTCATGGGTTTTTTCCCATATGTCCTTTCAGGAAAGAAACATGATCTAAGTGAAGCCAATAAACTAGAAGAAGAATTGTCGTGAAAATTTATGGTATTGCTTTTATAAAAAATGGCGTCAAGTTTGATTTTCCTTTTAAGGAAAGTCTTTTATCTATGGTCGATCTAGTTGATAAAATATATATCAATGTCGGATATAGTGACGATGCAACTCTTCGAGAAGTTAAGAGAATCCCTAAAGTAGAAATTATCGAAGTGAATTGGGATGATCGAAGAAGTGATTCCGGTCATATTCTTTCTGATATGACTAATGTTGCGATTAAGAAGATGCGGGAAGAAATCAATGATGAGTCGGCCTGGGCAGTCTACCTACAAAGCGACGAAGTCCTACACGAAGATGATCTAACTCTTATTAAAGAAGATCTGGTTAAAGCTCAAGAACAAAACTGCGATGTTCTACGCTTTCGCTATATGCACTTTTGGCAAAAAAATAACCGCATCGCAATTGGTAAGCGCTGGTACCCACAAGAAATTCGAGCATTCAAAGTGAAATCGAATATTCTAAGTCATGGTGATGCCCAGACCTTTGAGAATTGGCATAAAGCTTATGAGTCAGATGCTCATATTTGGCATTATGGTCATGTGAGAGACGAACGCGCTTACAAAGCGAAACTCGATCAGATGAGTAAGTACTATCAACGTGGTCTTCGCCATTACCGAAAAAAGTTCCAGACATGGCTTAAAGATACATTTTTTGGAGAGAAGACCGTTCCATTTCTTGGTGATCATCCAGAAATCATGAGAATGCGAGTTGCTAATCAGGGTGGAAGTCCTCATGGTCCATCAGTCCCTTCACTTAAACTTAATGGTAACTTTAATCGATTTTCAGATCAACTACTTCGAAAAATTAATACTCAACGTCTCATTACTTCTACTTCAAATAACGAAATCGCCTACAGAACAATTGATATTGATAAAATTAAATATCACAAAAGCCTCTCACCAATTTGTCGCGAATGGACCGAAGACTTCAAGCTAATAGTTGAATTATCACGAAAGGGGATTGGTTTTAGGAAGCGCTAAAATCAAATATTTTATCTGGATCAATATGGCCGTATCTTTGCCACTTAGTTTTTAGTTTTTCTAGCTCAATTAAAAATTCATATTCTTGTTGAGGGTCATCTTTCTTTCTAACAATCTTTGATTGTTTTTTAAGAGTAGATCTCACTTCTTTCGGGATAAAAGTCATCCCTTCTAAAAGATAATGACTTGTCTGATAACCAACAAGACGACAAATCGCCAAATCACCCTTAAGCATTGGAGGCGTTTCATGATTACCTGCAAGTTCGATTTTTTTATCATGCAAGATATCTTTTAAAACATGTTTTCCTGAAAAGCTTTTACCAGTGTACTCAAAAAGTGAATGGTTAATATTTAAAAGACAGAGGGCAATTTCATCTGAAACTTGAAACGTTTCGAGATATTCACGAATAAATGGTCGCTCAAATCTTTTTGAGATGAATTGAAGTAAAAACCAATCATTAAAAGAACTCATCTTGCTTTCAAAATCTTCATCATCCTCAAAAGCAATACCAGTTTTATTAAAGTACTCTTCTTTAGCTTCAATAAGAATCTTGTAATAGTCCCCACTCGTATAGAGCGACAGGGCCTTATCTAAATGTTCTTTAATTACTGGACTCATAAGTCATTAATTGTGTTCAGGTGGAGTCGATTTGTAAATATGCGAAAGTACAATAATCAATCGTCGACTTTTAGAACCGCCAGGAAGGCTTCCTGAGGGATTTCCACATTTCCGACCATCTTCATTCTCTTTTTACCCTTCTTTTGTTTTTCAAGAAGCTTTCTTTTACGCGAAATGTCACCGCCATAGCATTTAGCTAATACGTTTTTGCGAAGAGCCTTAACTGTTTCACGTGAAACAATTTTTGCACCAATAGCTGCTTGAATAGCGATATCAAATTGCTGACGGTCGATAATCTTTTGTAACTTTGAAGTCAGATCTTTTCCTTTATAATGAGCAGTGGATCTGTGACAAATCAAGGAAAGTGCATCGACTTTATCACCGTTGAGAAGTACATCGACCTTCACTAGATCGCTTGCTTCATAATCTTTAACTTCATAGTCCATCGAGGCATAACCTTTGGTTAAACCTTTTAATTTATCATAGAAATCAAAAACCATCTCTGACAAAGGTAGATCATAGATCACTTGAACACGATCTTCAGTAATATACTTAAGTTCATTTTGGCGACCACGACGCTCTTCACATAGCTTAATAATTCGTCCCACATATTCGTTTGGAACGTGAATTGAAAGAGCAACCATTGGTTCATAGATCTCTTCAATTAATGTTTGATCTGGCATCTTTGAAGGATTATCAATTTCAAATTCTTCACCTGAGCTTAACTTTACGCGATAACCAACAGACGGTGCTGTAGAAATCAGGTTGAGATCATAAGATCTCTCAAGCCTTTCTTGAATGATATTCATATGTAAAAGACCTAAAAAGCCACAACGAAAACCAAGACCAAGAGCTGCTGAAGTTTCAGGCTCGTAAGTAAAAGATGCATCGTTAAGAGCTAGCTTTTCAAGCGATTCTTTTAAATCTTCATAGTCTTGTGGCTCAACTGGAAAGATACCGCAAAAAACCATCGGTTTAACTTCTTTGTAACCACCAAGGCTTGGTGTATTTTTAGCTTTTGAGCTAACAACAGTGTCGCCAATTTTAATATCGCGAATTGTTTTAATTCCGCAGATCATCATTCCAACTTCACCAGCTTCTAAAATCTTAACCTCAGTAAAAAATGGACTGTTCACACCAAGCTTTAAAACTTCGTATGTTTGATCTGAGTGCAATAAATGAATTTGATCTTTAACTTTGATGGTTCCTTCAAGCACTCGTACTAAAACAACAACACCCTGATACGGATCAAACCAAGAATCAAAAATCATGGCCTGAAGTGGATTTTCAGGTTTTCCAGTCGGATGAGGTATTTTATGAACAATCGTTTCTAAAAGCTCTTCAATACCAAGTCCCGACTTTGCAGATACAAGCGGAGCCTCGCTAGCATCAATACCAATAATATCTTCGACTTCTTTTTTAACTTTTTCAGGATCAGCATGAGGTAGATCAATCTTATTAACAACAGTAACGATCTCTAAGTCGTTTTCAATCGCCATGTAAACGTTAGCTAGAGTCTGGGCCTCCACACCTTGAGAAGCATCAACAACTAAAAGAGCCCCATCACAAGAAGCAAGTGATCGACTAACTTCATAAGTAAAATCTACGTGGCCTGGAGTATCGATTAAGTTAAACTGATAAGTCTTGCCGTCTTTAGCTTTGTACCAAAGTCGAACAGTCTGAGCTTTAATGGTAATTCCGCGCTCGCGCTCAATATCCATATTATCGAGCAAGCGATCCTTGCTCTCTCTTTGACTTACTGTTTGAGTTAATTCAAGTAGACGATCGGCAAGCGTCGATTTGCCATGATCGATGTGAGCAATAATAGAAAAGTTTCGAATCAGGGTCTGATCCATTTATTTCCCGACCTTTAACACGTTAAGTTAAGAGAATACTTCGGAGGACAATACCATAAGGTAGTAATCGAGGGAACTATCTTTGCCTCGAATTGGGATAACGTTAGCGTAACCCTTAAAGATTGGCTCAAGTTCCGCCATTTCTTCGCTAGCTTTTGTCTCAGTACCCTCTTCGCCTTCTTCATCATCCCAGTCCTCTACTTCGGCTTTACCTGGAATGATAACTTCGGCATTCTCAATCTTAGAGCGGCGCTTAATCGCTAATTCATAACTATTAATGATTGTTTCTGGAATCGGGCTCTCTTTCATGGCTTTACCAAGTACGTCATCAGACTGTACTTGAAGCAATGAATAAAGCTGATTGTTCATATAAATCAACTGACCTTGAGCGTTAGCAACCATAATAGGCTTTCTCACCATATTGGCCAAAGCATCAAACTTTCTATTTTCAACTGAGATCCTGTCAGCCCTAAGTTCTTCGAATACTTTTATTGAGTGAATCATCTTATTCATCTCACGAGCAATTTCGCCAATCTCATCTTCTTGAGAATAGTAAATAGAAACGTCGAAGTTACAGTCTTGCAGCTCTCGAATCGCATCCTTAATTTTCTTAAAGGGCAACGCAATCTTTCCGGGCACAACTAAGCCTAGTAGAATGGTTCCCAGGAATCCGATGATCAAAGTCACCATCATATTTCGTTTTGTTTCGTTTACGATTTGCTTAATCTTTTTATCGCGCTCGACGTTTTGGAAGTACTGAATATCTTGAAACTCTGAGAAGGCTTCCAAAATTTTATCCGCTAGATCTCCAATGGAAGCCATTCCAGCATTGTCTCGATTAAACATCGTGGCTTTGGATAAAACTAGCCGCAAGGAATCCACGTAAGCCAGCATCTGCTGGATCACTTTTTTAACATCAGGGTCACGATACATGACATCGAGACGTTGCAACTGAGAGGTAAAGCTTTCACATAAATTTAAAATACGATCAACCGTCGCAGGAGTCGCTTGTTCAGTTAGAATCCTTCTTTGATATTTAAGAATACTCACAGCAGAGATTCTGATTTCATCCGTAAGTAGAGTCACTTTATTGGATTGGGTGGTAATGTTTTCAATATCTTTATTAAGCGAATTTAAAAAATGAAAAACCGTAAAAGCTAAAACTAAAACCACCGCATTGGCCACGATAAAACTAAAAGCGACTCTATTTTTAAGCGACAAATTCATACTAACTGTCCGCCAAATCAGCAAAGAGCTTATTAAAGTTTTTCTCAGAGCCGACTAAAACCACAATATCATCGGCATCAATAACATCCATAGGCATGGGAGAATCATTGATATCAACCCTAAAGGTAGCCTTACCATCCTCAGCTATATAAGGAACACGCTTTTGAAGGGCAACAATATTAAGATTATAGTTTTGACGAATCTTACTCTCCACTAGAGTTCGACCTTCAAAACGTTTACCAAGTTTAAGTTCAACAATTGAGTAACCAGCAGCAAAGTTATAGCGCTGGAGAACGTGAGGAGCGACGATCTTTGAAGCAATGATCTCGCCCATTTCTTCTTCAACTTTAATAATTTCAGAAGCACCGATTTCATGCAAAACGTGTTCATGTAAAACTGACGTAGCACGAGCAATCACTCGACCAACACCAAGTTTACGAAGCATCGTCACGGCTAGAATACTCATTTCAATATGGTCACCGATGGCCACAACGGCGACATCGACATCAGAAATATTAACAGAACGAAGAGCTCGCTCGTCAGTAACATCAAGAGATACAGCATGAGTCACGCGATCTTTAATTCGATCGACTAGTTCTTCATCTTTATCAATTGCAACAACCTCTGCGCCTTTTTCATAAAGTCGCATCGCTGTCTTTGCTCCAAATGTACCAAGCCCAATCACGGCTACAATCATTTTAAACGTCCTAAGGGGTTGAAACTATTTTAACCTGTGTTATCAACCGATCATAATCCGACCTTCCGGATAGTCAAATTTGCCTGTTTTATTCTCTCTTTGCCCAATTGCAAGTAATAAGGTCAGTGGTCCTATACGTCCAATAAACATAACTAGTGTAATTATAAGTTTCCCTACAGGTGAAAGTAGAGTCGTAATACCTAAGGAAAGCCCTACGGTTCCACTTGCTGATACTACTTCAAACATCACTGATAAAAAACTCTGCTTACTTTCGAGTCTCATCATCACCAAGATAAAGACTGAAACTAAAATAAGCGAAATAAACGTAATGGCAATTGTTCTAACTACAACAGCTGGAGAAATTTTTCGATCGAAGATATGTACTGACTTTTCATTTTTAATGGTTGAGACAATCGACTGAATTAGAATTGCAAGCGTCGTTGTTTTAATACCTCCAGCAGTCGAACCCGGAGAGCCTCCGATAAACATAAACAGACACATCATATAAAGCGTATACGAATGCAAGTTTCCAAGAGAAATCGAGTTAAAGCCAGCTGTACGTAATGTCACACTTTGAAACAAAGAAATCTGCATTTTCTCCCATAACGTATATCCATCAAGTGCATTTAAAAACTCTCCAAAGAAAATAAAAACAGCTGCAGAGAAAATTAAGATAGCACTTGTGACAACAACAATTTTTGTGTGAGCACTTAAGCGGACAATAGCTTTTTTACCAATAACTGTAAGCCTAAGCTCTCTAAGAACTGTAAAGCCTAAGCCTCCAAGCACGACAAGGACCATGATTGTTCCATGAATTAATGGCTTTGTTCCGAAGCTTTCAAGGCTTGTATCAAATAGAGAGAATCCTGCATTACAAAAAGCCGACACGCTATGAAAAATTCCATAATAAAGTGCTTGTCCAAACTCGAAGCCCTCCATCACAAAGCCGACTGTTAAAAGAAGGCCACCCCAAAGTTCAATCACCAGAGTGTATTTAATAATATCAAAGATCATATTAAAGACATCTTCGAGACTTCCAGCGTCGAAAATATCAAGCATCATAATTTTTGATTTCATTCCCATGGATCGACCTAAGATAATTGTCATCGAGGCGTAAAAGGTCATGATAGAGAGACCTCCAATTTGTATCAAAAGTAGGGTCACTCCCTGACCAAAAATACTATATTGAGTACCAATGTTAAGTGTCGTCAGACCAGTCACACAGACAGCAGACGCTGCCATGAATAATGAATCAACAAAGCCATAACTCTCGCCTGTAGATGAGGCGATTGGTAGCATCAATAAAAAAGTTCCAAGCAAAATAACACCGGCAAAAGAAAACAAAATCACTTGTGCAGGTTTGAGAGAGATTTGCCTTAAGAGATTACTCATAGAAAAAGCATTTCGAGGCATCCCGCTCAAATCCATTTCAATATCTTCCACTTCATCATCACTGGCATCATAGAGAGATAAAATGGTTGAAAGTAAGTGGGCGGATGAAAGCCAAAAGGCAAACTCGGTATCACCCCATGTAATCACCATGGGAATAAAAACAACTAGTGAGAAAACGTATCTTCTTAGGTAGTCATCAATTCCCCTTGAGGCTAAGAAGTTGATAACAACGGAGAAAAATAAAACAAATGGAATAACAACGGTACCAACTTCTAGGAATTGATTTACATAATCAATTGACCAATTTCTTGGAATTCGATCCGTAAGTTTGAGCGAATAGACGAGAATAAAGAGCCCATTAAAAAATAACTCGATCAAAAAAGGCAATTTTATAAAAACTTGAGACATATCAATATCATACACCGTAAGATCAATAATATTGTATGGGGCAAAAGCTTAACTTTACCATTGATCATATTGATCCTTTGGGTCAAGG
>CAYGQW010000117.1:0-9520 GCA_964352175.1 uncultured Halobacteriovorax sp. | reverse complement strand
ATTCTTTCTCTGAGTGGAGGAGTTTTAAAGAATCAGATATTCACAAATTTCTTTATCCGGAGTTAGGCTTATTTTTAGAGGAATTTATAGCGCATCCCGATTTAGACAATAATTCTCTTGAACGTAACGTGGCTCTTTTACAGAAAAGTTCTAATGGATTTATTTTTCTAGACAGGATATTTCCCTACTTATGGCATTCGTCTATCTCGTTCCTGATTGATAAACCATCTAAAGATTCAAGTAGCTGTTATTTTTTATTTAGTAAACAAGAACTCTCCAAAAGGGATTTCACTTTTTTAAAAGATGGTAATGCTCTAGTCGTCCTTAAAGAAGATCTTCTAAAAGGGCTAAACATTACAAGTTTCGACTCTATTGTTTCTCTAAGTGATTACTTAGTTCTCCCTTATAATACTGATAATAAATTCTGTTTTCGCACTTTTAATAATAGATACGCACTCTACGACGAAGAGATTCAATTGCAGCAGTTTGAGGATATGCTTAGCTCTACTTCAATAATCGTGACTGCAAATAAAGGTCAATATCTTTTTCTTTTGGATGAAATTGATTTTGGTCCTAGACCTAGAAGATTTTCGGCATCCATTAACTACAATGAAATCATGAAGAGACTAGAACTTCACAGTAATGACTTACGGGGTTATAATGGTTTACTGCGTCCGATCATTTACAATCCAAGGCTTGAAGCTATTTCAAGTGGCGAAGTAATCGATTTTTACCCAAAAGAGTTTTCTACTGATGAGTTACTTGGTGTTTTCCCATCGATGCATGAACATATAGGCTCTCGCTTTATTCAGCCTCATATGACTCCATACTTTGTTGATATTTCAGAACGAATTATTTTAACGGATTACTTATTTAAGTATGAAACATTTGTTAACAAAGAATTTGTTAAGAGAGTTATTGATTTAAGTAAAGTTGATAGAGTTAATTTTGAATAAGTCTAAAAAAGCACTTTTTATTTTGAATGGACATGGTCTAGGAAATGCTTCTCGCTGCAGTTATATTGCAAGCCTTATTGAGGATAGCTGCGATATATCATTTGCGACTTTCGGACAAGCAAGCTGGTATTTAAAAGAGCGATTTTCAATTGATTGTATAGAACTTTCAAAGTTTGGATATGGTGGACGAGGTATAACGGGAATCATTCGGACATTATATTTATTTGTGTTCGCTTTTTTAAAAAATACTCTTATCCTTAATCGACTTATCTATAGTCGTCAATTTGATTACATTTTCTGTGACTCTATTTATTTTCTTCCTCTTTTGAAATGGAGATGTCTTTTTTCAATTAATAATATTGTTTCTCTAAAAGTTAGCGAAATTAGATCTGTACTGACGTCCAAAAACTTTAGTCAGTTTTTTTTCGTCGAAATATTCGATTATTTATGGAATTTATCTATTTATAGAAAGATTATCGTTCCTACTTTTTCATCAACTAGTTCCTTGAGTCGCAATAGATTATATATTGGGCAATGTGTGGAGGCTCCCGCATCCGACCCCGCTGCCTATTTGTATGATGTCGCAATCCTGCTTGGTGGATCCAACCTAAAACAGCTGTTTGATCTTACGAGCTTACCAAAGAATCTTAATTATTGTGTGATTGGTGAAGCTGACATCACCGATGAGAATATTGTGTTCCTAGGTCGAGTCTTTAACCGTCTAGATGTATTACAGCAATCGAAGTCAGTATTAATTAATGCCGGTTATTCTTCAATATCTGAATGCTTAAAGCTTCAAAAAAGATTTTATATATACCCCATTAATAATCATTTTGAGCAAAGTGTGAATTTACTTAGGGCCATCGCTTTCTCAAATAATGCTTCAGCTTTTGAGGGCGATATCAGTACTCCTATTTCACCTTTTTTTGAACAAGTTGATTTAAATTCCAAATTTATTCTGGATAAAGAATTTTTATTAAAATTTTTAAGTGATTAATAACGACAGACTTATTAATACTTCATTATTATTTATTTTAGACAGCTATCTCGCCTTGAAAAACATTTACGACTGGACCCGCTAACCAGCAATTACTTTGTTCAAATCTTACACCCAAGACACCTCCCGCAACTTCTAATTGAATTTCTGTCCAACTGAATTTATCTTTTAAAAATCTAGCTACAGCTACAGCACCTGTACCACACGCTAACGTTTCTCCTTCTACCCCTCGTTCATATGTTCGTAGGGCGACAGCTCCATCCCTTAATATTTTAACAAAGTTAACATTTGTGCCATTTTTAAATCGTTTATCATTTCTTATCTGAGCAGCACTTTCCATCCAATGAATAGTATCTATATCTTCATCTTGCTTTAGTAAGATTATTGTATGTGGAACTCCCGTATTCATGTAGAGAGATTGATTACTTGGATAAAAGTCACTGACATCGATTAAGTTAAAATCTTTAAATTCATTCATAGTTACTTCTGCATAATCTTGTCTAATCAGCTTGGCCTGATACCTTGCATTTGAGAATGTTTTAAAATTAACTGTCTTTTTTTGAAATTTATCAAAATACCAATGAGCACATGACCTAGCTCCATTGCCACACATTTCAACTTCACCACCATCAGAATTGAAATATATCATTTTGAAATCTGTATCTCCTTCAAGCTGATTAACGATAAGAATTCCATCAGCACCGATTCCAAATTTACGGTCACAAAGTCTACTAAGATCTACCTGATCAAAACCTTTTGGTATTTGGTCGAATAAAATAAAGTCATTTCCAGCTGCGCAATATTTCCAAAACTTCATGACGGTCCGCCCCTTTAGTCGATCCTAACACCAAGATATAACATTGGCTTAAACTCGACCATTCACTTAAGACCGAGTATAAAGGATGGACATTTTTCAATGGGACATTAGCTCAGTTGGTTAGAGCTACCGGCTCATAACCGGTTGGTCGTAGGTTCAAGTCCTACATGTCCCACCAATTTTACAGTAAAGTTTCCATCAATTTTACAGTAAAGTTTCCATCAAGGTAAATACATTTAGTTTACATTGTCCATATTTTGTTGGCACTCAATATCTATGTACCAAACCGGCAAATTTTTTATTTTCACATCTAAACTATTTTAAGTGGAATAATATCTAATAGTTACCCATTCAATGTCGATAGGTACAAGAATAATCATTTAATGATTTCCTTGTTTAGAAGTTACAATTGGTCATGGACTTTGAACTAATAGGTAAAGAAGAAGCTCAACCCTTGAGGCGAGTGATCTTTTTACATTAAATAATTAAGGTGGAAGCTTAAGTGGAACGTAAACTAAATATTCTTCCGAAACTAATCTCTAAACTTTTTAAAAGTGAGAGTGGATTTTCCATGGCTGAGGTCATGGTTGCTGCCGGCGTGGCAGGAACTCTGGCCCTCGGTACACTCCAATTAACCAGCCTCCATACCAGAGCAACACTAACGGAAGATCTTGTATCTGCACAACAGACTGTGCAGCAACTCCTACGCAATTCAGCGGCCTGCACTCAAACATTAGCCGGTATTAACGTTAATGCATTTGCCCCTTTTAATGGAACTGCACTACCTACGCCCATCAATCTTCCTGGTGGTATTAAGAAGTCTGATGGAACTGCGTCGCTTCCTATTAGCCCTTCAGCAGCGAGCATCACCACAGCTAATGAAAATGGAGTTGATAAGTCTTCAAATTTTGTGGTTTACGGCTCTACTGTCATGGTCAAGAGTATGGCAATCACCAGTGTTAGAACTACTGGTGGCGAAAATAAAGAAGAACTAAATGACTCGGCAGCTTTAAAACAAGCCGCAGTTGGCGAAATTACAATCGAATTCGCGATTAAAGATTCAACCCGTCCAGCTGGGACAAAGATTCGTTTTTCAAACAAGCACGTTCTAGTCCCATTAACACTAAATTCGAGTGGAGTAATTGTCGATTGTACAACTCCAGAAGATATCGGTGTTCAAGAAACTGAAAAAGAACTCTGTGAAGACTTTGGTGGAGATATGGTAGCTGGTCGCTGCGCAGGAGCCACAGAGGAGCTGACCGATACTGTTAAGCAAAAATTCTGTAATGATATTAAGGGTTCATTTTATAATGGCAATAACAGTTGTACAGCTCCTTGGATCGGCTGTAGATGTACCGGAAGCTATGTCAGAGGATTCGATCCAGCATCTGGTAAACCTATCTGTAATAATCTTGCTCCTCCAACTGGCTGTGTCGTTCCTTAATAAATGGTAAATAAAATATGAAATATTTTTATAAATTTTTTAAGAATTCAAATGGCTTTACTCTTGCCGAGGGCATGGTTACTGCTGGTTTACTTGGAGTAGTCAGTCTTGCCATGCTTCAAGGGATCAAAGAAGATTCAAAAACAAAAGCTTATTCAAGAATTAATGATGATATTCAAGCAATTATGGGTGCTGTTAACAATTCTATGAAAGACACTGTTTCGTGCTCGGAAGCTTTGGAAGGAGTTACTCCAGTAGCCAAGTCCGCTACTCCAGCTAATCTTGTATCAGGAATCTATAACCAATCGGGAGCTGTTTTAAGAAGTCCGCTAGAGGGCTATGAAACTGTAAACCTTCAAGCGGGCAACGACGTAGGCCCTGGCTTTCAATTAACAACAATTAGGCCAGTGAATTTCGTCAAGTTCTTTGAGATTGATGAGAATATTGCAAAGTCTGCTGCTGGCGGCACTAGATATGACTATGGCTCAGTTGAGCTAGAACTGCGTTTTACCAAAACAACAAAGCTTGAAACGGGAGCAAATATTTTTGATGTCATCGAAAGATCTGTACTAGTTAATGTTAGCCGTCCAACAGCTGGTGGTGCTATCAATAAATGCGCTAATCTAGCTGACTTAACCGCACTTCAGTTAAAACAGCAAGTCTGCGGTGTCACCATGAAAAATTATGCCAATGTTGATGTTGTAGTCGGATCATTTAATCCTGAGGATGGGAAATGTGCTGGTGTTCAAGAAAGTATTGATGCGATTTCTGCACAAAAAATTTGCGTCGAACTTGGCGGTGTTCTACACCCAGTTACTGGAGATTGTGTACCATTTGCTACGCAGGGTTCGGTGAATTGCCCCTATGGATTTAGTGGAATCGTAAACGGTGTCCCTGGTTGCTTACCAGCACCATAAGGTTATTATGATCACAAAATTTTTGAAAAACTTACTTAATAATAAAGGTAGCTCGCTTGTCCAAGTGATGGTTATCTCAGGCATGGTCTCTGTTTTTGGTCTAGGTGTCATGCAGACTCAAAAGAATGTTAAAAGTGTTCAGACAACGCTTTTAACTCGTGAAGCTAACGATGAGCTTAGAAAGGCAATCATTTCACTTTTAAAATATCCAGAATCCTGTCAGTTAAATCTTTCTTATTTCTCTGAGACAAACGCTAATGCCAACGCCGGCTTAACAAGCTTTATGACTAAACCTGGCTCCCCAGCCACCTTAATAGATATTGGCTCTAACCCCGTTTATCTTGCCGATGAAAGCACAACATACTTTGGTCGAGCTAGAATTAAATCTTTTTCTGTTGGGCATTATGTTGCGGCGAAGAACTTGGCAACCCTCAGAGTTACCGCTTCCAACACTTTTGGTGGCGGCCTAAACTTAGGTGGAAAAGAAATAAATATTGATATTCCAGTAAGACTCTATTACTCAGGAGGCCTGTTGGCTCGATGTATGGCCGAAGAATCAAACAAAATGAAAGCAAACGGTGAGCTAGAGATTTACGATAATGCTAGTCTTGGGTCTTTATCTCAGGTTTGTAGCGATAGATTAGGTGGAAGCTTCTGGAATGGTGAATGTAGAATGCCAACTAATGTTGAAAAGTTATCTAAATCCAAAAGTGGAACAGCGGCTGTAGCTACTGATAATCTCTGTTCAAATCTGGGTGGTAACTATGATCCAGCAACAGAGCAATGTACCCAAGGTACAATGGGTGGATCTAAAATCTTCTGTCCAAGTAACAAAAAAATTATCGGATTTGACAATAATGGTAGCGCTATATGCGAGCCTTAATCATTAATGAAATACGCACTCAGTTTAAAAAAGTATAAGATACCCGTATTAACTTTTTCTGTTATCTTTATTGCATTTTTTAGCAGTTTTTATTCTGCTCCACTTTGGGATGATTACTTTTTTATATTTGATAATCATCAAATTGTTAAAAACACCAATCCCTTCGTATTCTTTAATCCACTTAGCGAGGACCATAGAGCTTGGCCTTTTGGCTATACTGTATTTTGGTTTCTGTATAAAGCATTTGGAACCAAGTGGGTACTTTATAAGTTTCTCAATATGCTTTTACATTTTATAAACACAATGCTTCTTTTTAAATTTTTCAATAGGAAGTTCAAAGATTTTGTCTTTGTTCCAGTGCTTATATTTGCCCTTCACCCTTTGCAAGTTGAAACAGTTAGTTGGATATTTCAATTCAATACAATGTTGGCCACAACTGGGATACTCTTAACTATCGATCATTGGTATAACTTTAATACTACAAAATGCAAAAGGGACTATTTCTTAGCACTTATCTTCTTTTTTTTAAGTCTCTTCACGAAAAGTTATGGAATACTGATACCATTTTTTTTATTTTTTACCTCAAGCTTTAAGCCACTAAAAAGATCTTACTTGATTCTGCCTTTTATTATTCTATCGGCTTTGGCTGGATATAGTACCTTAAGAGGCATAGCAAGCTCGCCCCTAGAAGGGCGAAAACAAATAGAACATCAAATTGAAACCTTCGAGCCACCCTCTTTGGTAAAAAGTCTATCCGACGAAATAGATTATTCAAGAATTAATATGGAAATCTCGAAACCTGACCCGATTAAAGTTGTCAGTAAAAAGGTAAATAATATTAATATTGCATTAGAGATTCTTGTTAATCGATATACTGTGATCAGTTTTAATTTCTACTATTATCTGGTTTCATTTTTAGGATTAAACTCGCGCTATTTGTTTGCACCAGAGCATGATTACAGTGATTTATTAAAGTCAATTCTGGCTCTAGCCAGCTTTTCGATCTTCCTCGGTTTAACTTTGATTTCAGTTCTATTAAAGAGAAGACCAACCGGTAAAATTGAAGAATCCCTTCTTTTGCTTCTTTGTATTTTTGTTCCTATCAGTGGAATTTCTTATATACCTTTTATGAAGTATTCTCCCGTATCTGACCACTGGTGCTATATGCTAATGATCCCAATGGTCACAATATTTTTCTATTTTTATAGATTTATATGTCAAAAGCTAAATCACACAAGGCTTTTTAAAGATTTACGCTTTCTCTTTATAATTCCTATTGTTTTATTTACACTACAAACATTTAAATATGGTTCTATCTTTAATGATCATGAATTACTTTTTCTGAGAAATATTAACGCGGCTCCGCACAATATCTTCCTATACAGATATCTCTCTCGATATTATTCCGAAGATGGGCTTGAAGAAAGAGCTCGAAATATTATTAAACAAGGCTTGATGTTGCATCCTAACGATATAGGCCTAATAATAGACTGGCAGCAGTTAAATAAGGAAAAACAATAGTTTGATTAAGGACTTAGCTACAACATTCGTACTGACTCAAGCACAGCTCAAGGCAAGATACAGAAATACTGTTGCTGGCTTGGTTTGGGTTATTTTAAACCCGGTAATCATGTTTGGTGCTCAGGCGATCGCTTTTAAGCATATTCTTAAAATTGATATTAAAGATTATTATTTGTATCTTCTCGCCGGATTGGTTCCTTGGATTTTCATCATGATGACAATTCAAATGGCAACTCCGATTATCTCAAACTCAGGTCCAATTCTAAAAGCCTTTAGAATGAACCCAATTATTTTAATCTTTTCACAAGTTTTAGATAACCTATTAAATTTCATGCTGGCATTTTCTATCATGTATCTCCCAATTCAGTTTATGTATGGTCCACCGGCCTGGACAATCATTCTTTCTGTTATTCCTCTCTTTTTAATGCTGCTTGGTATCTCATCCATTTGCACATCACTTTCGCTAACTCAAGTATTCTATCGCGATACGAATTATGTTGTGAACTTTGTAACTGGGGTTATGTTTTTTGTAACCCCAATATTTTTTACGCCTGAAATGGTAACAGTGAAGTACTCATGGTTATTTAACTTTCACCTTCCGTATCTTTATATTGATGCGTTTAGGTCTTGTTTTTACCACTTTGAATGGAATTATTTTTTGATTGCACTTGGAAAATGTACAGTCGCAACAATTTTATTAATCTTAAATGCAAAATGGTCTTGGAATAGGAATAAAAATGAACTCTATCTCAGACTCTAAAAATATTCTTGAGATTCAAAATCTCAATATGTTTTTTGAACTTGATTATCACTATATAGCTTCAGTACGAGAGAAGTTTATTCAAGCGGTACAAAGTCCAATTGATTTTTTCTCAAATACTGCTGATAAACTTCATGTCTTAAAGAATATCAATCTCACACTTAAGCATGGCGATAGACTCGGAATCGTTGGGGTTAATGGTTCAGGAAAAACAACTCTTTGCCGCTGCATTGCGGGGATGTATACCCCAGATCAAGGCATAATAAGGACTTCAGGTGATGTACGGGCAATTTTTGATACTGCTGTTGGAATACTACCAGAACTGACAGGAAGGGAAAATGCTTACCTCTTAAGTCGCTTTCTTTTCCCACAACTTAATACTCAAGCTCGTGAAGAAATAGTATTAAATGCTTTAAATTTTACCGAGCTAGGACATTTTCTGGATACACCTTATCGAACCTATAGCAAGGGAATGCAAACAAGACTTAGCTTATCGTTAATTTCATCTTTACCAACTGATTTGCTCATTCTAGACGAAGTGTTTGATGGAGCTGATGAATTTTTCCAAAAAAAAATAGCAAAGCGTGTTTTGGATATGATTAATAAATCAGGAAGTGTTATTTTTGTTTCTCACGGACCCGATCAAATTATGCAGGCATGCAATCGAGCAATTTTATTAAGTGATGGAAAAATTGCTTACGACGGTTCTCCAGAAGAAGTTATCAAGAGATACAAACTACTTCACTCATTCAAACCAACTGCTTAGCCTTATTTATTAACTTAATCACTTCTTGTGCATCCTCAATATCTGTGTAAGACAAAAGTTTCTCAAGGTTTGAAAAGTGAAATTTCATTTCGTTACGATTAGCTAAAAAAGGTAACTGCGTGGTAATGCCACAAACTTCCCATTTAATTTGACCTACTAATATCATTTTAGCTCTATTATTTAAGCTAGATATTTTATCCTTCACTTCGTCAATTTCAGACCAATGACTTTCTAACCAACGATGAGGATTAATAAACTCTAGGTCAAATGTGTTATCTAGGCCTATAAAATTTTGAATCGCATTATTAATATCAGCAAAATTTATATCATTAAATTTAATATCAATAATAGAGGAAATGCGGTTCCATTTTTTTACCCTTAGATTTGGACGCTCAATAAGATTAGCTTTATCACTTTCAAGAATTCTAAGTAGATATACATATTCATCCACATTGGTAA
>CAYGQW010000116.1:4531-9558 GCA_964352175.1 uncultured Halobacteriovorax sp. | reverse complement strand
CAGTTATTCCTTTTAAAATTTTAAGAACCGGAAGTTGGGCCAGTTGATCCTTGATCGAATTGATATCGATCGCCGCCCCGATTCCTGGAACTGTATCAGTAAGCTTTGACATAAGTTCTAAGACTCGGATGCGATATAAGCCAGCTTGGTCTAGTACTGTTTCAAAAGATTGAACAAATATTAAAACTAAGAGTGCACTTAATAATAAATATCCGATGGCAATTATACCGACGGCCAAGTTATGAGATACCTTAAGCCTATTTTGCAAAAATGATAAAGCTGGTACCAGAGCTAAATAAATAAACACTGAAATGACGAATGGCACGAGAACTGATTGAGTGTAGATGAGAGCATGGGTTGAAGCTATAATGGTCAATATCACCAAGCAGATGGTTACAACTCTATTGTTACTGGTGATTTCCATGCTTAGTCCTTTCTTTATTATAGACATAATAGTGCCATCAACCAGATAGCTTGAAAAACACTTAAAAATGGCTTATTTTTACTCATAGTGAGGTTTTTATGAGCTTTGAAGTTTTTGTAATTCTAGTATTAGTTGTCATTTGGGCTTCATTGCCAGTTTCTCTGATTATCGCAACGCGCAGTTTCGATGACGAAATCGCTGACGACGGCCATCACTAAAATTAGAAGTTCATTTGGTGAAACTTAATATGGTTCTCAATAAATGAGGCTATAAAATAATAGCTATGATCAAAACCTTCATGGTAGTTCACTTCTATTGGCTGACTCATCTCTTTGGCAATCTTAACGATATTTTCAATTAATAACTCTTTTTCTAAAAAATTATCACTACTTCCTTGATCAATTAGAATTTTATTCTGGTGTTTAGCTCCACTCTTAATAAGCTCTGTCGCATCATGCTTAGTCCACTCTGCTTTATCTACTCCAAGATATCCACTAAAAGCTTTTTGCCCCCAAGGACAATTAACAGGATTAACGATTGGTGAAAAAGCCGACACAGTTTTAAAAAGCTGTGGGTATTTTAACCCTAAAGTTAAGGCACCATGGCCCCCCATTGAGTGACCCATGATTGAAAAGTTAGTACACTTAAAATGTTCTTTAACCAGATCAATTACTTCTTTTACGATATAGTCTTCCATTTGGTAATGATCAGCGTACCCAGTAGTTTTAGCATTTATATAAAAACTTGCAGCAGATCCAAAATCCCAACTTACGTGTTCATCTTTAAGCTCAAGACCGCGCGGAGATGTATCCGGACAAATAATAAGCGTATCTGATTGATCGATATGCGATTGTGCTCCAGCTTTTGTAATAAAGTTTTCTTCATTACAAGTTAAACCAGACAACCAGATGATACAGTTTTTAACTTCTTTGATTTTATTAGGAAAAAGAACTGAAAAATTCATTTTCGTTTTAGTTAAAAGAGAGTCATGGCTGTAAAAACTCGATAAACCACTAAAACTATGATGTTCTTTTATTAGTTCTATTTTCATCTTTTATTCCATTGTAAAATCAATAACAGTTCTAATGCTCTCACCCTTATGCATAACATCGAAGGCTTTGTTAATATCTGATAATGGCATTTTGAAAGTCACCATATCATCAAGATTTATCTTTCCAGACATATACTGATCCACATAGCCAGGAAGCTCTGTTCTTCCCTTCACTCCGCCAAAAGCGGACCCACGCCAAACTCTTCCTGTAACCAGTTGAAATGGACGAGTTTTAATTTCTTGGCCAGCACCTGCGACACCAATAATGATCGACTCTCCCCAGCCTTTATGCGCACATTCAAGAGCTGAACGCATAAGTTCAACGTTACCGACACACTCAAATGAATAATCAACTCCACCCTCAGTCATTTCAACGATGACTTCCTGGATTGGCTTATTGAATTTCTTTGGATTAATAAAATCAGTAGCACCTAACTTTTTTGCCATCTCAAATTTATCTTCATTGATATCAACAGCAATAATTTTTGAAGCTTTCGCCATTTGGGCGCCTTGAATGACGGATAGACCAATACCACCGAGACCAAACACAGCAATAGTTGCACCCTCTTCAACTTTGGCCGTATTTAAGACAGCACCGATACCTGTGGTAACGCCACAACCAAGTAAGCAGACTTTATCAAGAGGTGCATCTTTACTAATTTTTGCTAATGAGATTTCTGGAACAACGGTGTATTCGGCAAAAGTTGACGTTCCCATATAGTGATATATCTGTTTTCCATCTTTTGAAAAACGACTTGTACCATCTGGCATTAAGCCTTGTCCTTGAGTAGTTCTAATTTTCTGACAAAGGTTGGTTTTTCCTGAAAGACAGAATTTACACTCTCGGCACTCAGGTGTGTATAAAGGGATGACATGATCACCGACAGATAAAGATGTCACTCCTTCACCAATTTCAGACACTACACCGCCACCTTCATGGCCAAGAATGACAGGAAAGAGTCCTTCTGGATCTGCACCAGAAAGTGTATAGGCATCAGTATGACAAACGCCAGTGGCTAAAATTTTAACTAAGACTTCGCCTTTTTTTGGTCCTTCCAGATCAACTTCTTCAATTGATAAAGGCTGATTTGGTCCCCATGCGACAGCAGCTTTAATTTTCATAATATTCTCCTAAGAAATTCTTTAAAACTTAAACACTCATTTTGATTTAGTTCAAATAGATAAAGGTAAATTAATCTAAAAATCTTTCTTTCTCTTGTGGTGTAGGAACACGACAATAATCCTTTTGACCAAACCATTTATATCTATTCCTAGATACTAGGTCATAAATAGAATCAATGAAATTCCTGGGGAAAATCTTAAACAATTTTAAAACGTTCCATATCGGATGCATGTATTTAATTAAAGCAAAGACAGCATCTGATTTTCGAAGTTCATTTCCATTAATTAAGAAAATTATAGATGAGTTATCATTATCTTTAAGTAACTTTTGAGCAGTCTGCCCTGATAGAGAAGCAAATTTTAATTTCCCAGAGATATCTTCTTTCAAAAGAAAATTCACAGCACCGTTACAGAGATTGCAATAGCCATCAAAAAAGACAATGAGAGATTGATCTAACGCAGCCAATGGGAGAAATCTGACATGATCTTTTTAGCTGACTCAGGATTAAGAGGTTTTTGGCCAGTACAAAGAAGTCCATGGGAATGTACTGTTGTTCCAAGGTGTTCCAATTGGGATCTCATAGCCTGAAGAACTTTTGCTCCTCCACCTCCACTCATTGTTGCAACTGCAGCAAATTTTCCAGAAAAGCTCTGGCGCCATTCTTTAGAAGCCCTAGAAATCCAAGCAATAAGATTGTTCATTACAGGTGGAATTGAACCATTATATTCAGGAGCGACTAACACAAGAGCTCCGGCGGCAGACATCTTAACAACAAGATCTGTAACATCTTGAGGAATACCTTTTTCTTCAACTTGTGGACAGTATAAAGGAAGATCCATCTCTTCAATCACTACGATTTCACAATTTAAATCATCTGGTGCATGAGAAACGATCTCTTTTGATAGGTGAAGATTTGATCTAGTGGTCGCACTAAGTATAATTACATTTTTCATGATAGAATTTTGCCATGGTTAAAAGGTTTTGTCTTTTCTTGATCAGAATTTATCAACTGACTTTTTCAGTTGTCTTTGGAGCTTTTGGCGTACAGTGTCGATTCTATCCGACCTGTTCTCATTATGCCCAAGAGGCGCTTGGTAAATATAGTCTACATAGAGCACTTGGATTGATTGTTTGTCGCGTCTTAAAGTGCCACCCCTTTCATCCAGGTGGAATTGATCATCCTTAAGCTTCAAAATCAACAAAATAGCCCTGATGTTTTCTCATATTAATCACTCCGCTACTCAGGATGAGATACTGTCCCTTGATACCTAGGAGTTTTCCACTGACATCGCTTTTTTTATCAAAACTTAAAGATGTTACTTTTTTGGGATGCTCTAAAACTGGATAATTAATTTCAATAATTTCGCCGTCCAAGTCTCTAGCGTCTAAGTCATCTATTATATCACCAAAGGTTTCATAGATTTGATCTCGTAGAAATGGCAAGTCGAAGCTAGATTCATCAAGCTCTCCCTTTAGCATTTTTCGCCAATCAGTACGATCAGAAAATTCTTTGGCTATTTCAATTTCAATTAAGCCAGCTGTTTTTCTATCTTTAACTTCAAGAATCGCAAGCGCTTGGGTTGCTCCTTGATCCATCCATCTAGTCGGTACTTGAGACTTTCGAGTGATTCCGACTTTGACATTACTTGATAGTGCCAAGTACACGATATGGGGTTGTAAGCAATGAGACTCGCCCCATTTGGGATCACGACAAGTGCCTTTGGCATAATGACATAGCTCTGGCTTAACGATACAAATGTCACATTCTGCAAGTGTTTGAAAGGCTTTATAGGAATAACCTTGATTATAGGACTTTTTAATTTTCTCACCTGTCGCGATACAGTTAATAACTCCATCAAAATGAAAGTGAATATCTTTTCCCAAGAATTGATTCATTTCAATAGCTTCATCTCCAAGTCTAAGCTCATAACGAACAGTATCTTCAAGATAGGTTTTCATTTTCATTAAGTTGCCAGATTTTTTCACGCTACAACTCGCTTTAAAAATTTAAGCCATCCATCTAAGACCTGCAGAGGAATCTCATGGCCACCTTGAAATTCTAAGTATTCATGATTTTCATTAATTGAGATTAAGAAATCTCTAAGTTTTCGAGCTTCTTGAATAGGCAAAACTGGGTCCAAGACTCCATGGCTTTGAAAGGTTGAAAAGGCGACTGGACCAGCTATATGTTTTTGCCAAATATCTTTAGAGACCAACACACCCGAAAGCATTGTTAAAC
Organism: uncultured Halobacteriovorax sp.; assembly: GCA_964352175.1. GTDB lineage: Bacteria > Bdellovibrionota > Bacteriovoracia > Bacteriovoracales > Bacteriovoracaceae > UBA4207. The sequence continues at coordinate 4,721 of CAYGQW010000116.1, read as the reverse complement.
TTGAAATAAGACTTTGATTCTCGAGAGCAAGTTTTGCTGACATCATTGACCCTTGAGAAAAACCTGCCAAATGAACTTTCTGATGTCGTTGCCCCACAAGCTCGATAACATCTTTAATTTGTTTAGCAGAATCATCTATCCCTTCAGGTAAGTGATCCTCAAAAAGTTTACTGAATTCATTGTGCGCGCT
>CAYGQW010000116.1:0-4521 GCA_964352175.1 uncultured Halobacteriovorax sp. | reverse complement strand
TTTGAAGTTTCATCATATCAATGGGAAACCAAGCTCGCCCTTTCATATAAGGGCCAATCACAACTTCAAGTGGAGCTTGAAGAAAATACCAGGCAGCATCAATTTTTGGTGTAAGCCATTGTCCCAGGCTCGCCAGGTCGTGCATATCGGCTCCATAACCATGAAGCACAATAAAAGCGTCTTTTGCTTCTGAGGCACCTTTGAAGACAAAATTTAATTCACCTAACTTAGACATGATTAAGCCTTTCTATATTCACGTGGTTTTTTACGAACAGGAAAACACGCCTGACAAAGCTCACAGGAAAGCCCATCACAACCTCTCGCTGGACAATACTCCCTGCCATAAAAAATGATCTGCAGATGAAGTTTATTCCAAAGTTCTTTAGGAAAGCATTTTTTTAGATCTCGTTCTGTCTGCACAACATTCTTACCATCAGTTAATTCCCATTGTTGAGCAAGGCGATGAATATGGGTATCAACCGGAAATGACGGAACTCCAAAAGATTGTGCCATCACAACTGAAGCAGTTTTGTGACCGACGCCTGGAAACTTTTCTAACTCTTCCATATCAGCAGGCACAATCCCATCAAACTTATCGATTAAAATTTGTGATAATTCATAAATTGCTTTGGCTTTTCTTGGAGCTAAACCACATGGTTTTATAATAGATTCAATTTCTTCTATTGAAAGCTTGACCATTTGTTCAGGTGTATTAGCTTTAGAAAATAAAAATGGAGTTACCTTATTGACTCGAACATCTGTGCACTGTGCTGAAAGTAAAACTGCAATTAAAAGCGTGTAAGGATCCGTATGATCAAGCGGGATCGGGGTTTCAGGAAATAACTCTTCCAGTCTTTTGTAGATGTATTCAGCTCTTTGTATTTTGTTCACGTTAAGAATCCATTAAAGTTTAATCATATAACTGAAAGTCGTTGATTTTCCGTCAAATCCTAGAAAGAATATAAGTATAACAAATCAGATTTGAAAATTTAAAAAGGATTTTATTTTGTCCAAATCTATTAAACTTGTAATGCTTCTGGTCATTACAGCTATATCTTTTCCATCTCGTGCCTTTTGGTTTGAGATTCCAGCTGAAAGTGAAACGATAACCACTCTTGGTAAAATTGAAACTATAAAACATAGCTTAAACCCAAATCGTATAAATGTATTGGTATGGAACATCTATAAAGGTGGTCTGCTTGGTTGGAGAATTGACTTACAACGCTACACTCAATTTCGTGATCTCGTTATTTTACAAGAAGGAATCCTTAACGATGCTATGCGAGAGGAGCTTGATGCAAGTCATGTCCACGAATTCATGTTTGCATCATCTTTCAAATATAAATCTAGCGGCCATGCGACAGGGGTTGTCACAGGCTCCGTAGCTGCACCAACTGATGTGCAATACCTACGTTCCGAGGGACGTGAGTTTCTAGGCTTCTCTCCAAAGATGACTCTAATAACAAAGTATGCTCTCGAAGGTCTAGATAAGGAGCTGATGGTTATCAATATCCATGCGCTTAATAGTGTTACTTGGAAAAAACTAGCAGCTCAAATACTAGCTGCTCTTCGTGTTGCTAGAGACCATGATGGACCAGTTCTTTTTGCAGGAGACTTTAATACCTGGTCTAGAAAAAAAGAAGCTTTCGTTTTAAGAGCGATGGAAAGGGCTGGCTTTAGTAATACTCAACTTCAATTTTCAGAATATAGAATGCATGTTTTTGGTAGACCTCTTGATTATATATTTACCAGAGGCTTAAAAGCTAAGTCTGCAGAGGTTCTATTTATGGCCATGGGTAGCGATCACAAACCTCTGAGCGCAGTGTTGTCAGTAGAATAGAGAACTAGCGTTCTCTTAGCATGTGACAGACGGGACCATTACCACCTTTATATTTTTTTAAGTAATAGTCTTGATGATATTCTTCGCCTTTATAAAAAGTAGATGCTCTCTCTATTTCAGTAACAGCTGGTTTACTAAAAACTGCTGAATTATCAAAATTAGCTTTCGATTTAAAAGCAACTGCTTGTTGTTCATCTTCATGATAGAAAATTACCGATCGATACTGATGACCAATATCATAACCTTGCCGATTAAGCGTGGTTGGGTCATGTAGCCTCCAGAAAAACTCGAGGATAGTTTCTAAAGAAACTAGCTTTGGATTATATTCAACTCGAACAATCTCGGCATGACCTGTATCTCCCCTACAAATTTGCTCGTAGGTTGGGTTTTTAATATGCCCCCCCATATAGCCGACTTCAGTATTTAAGATCCCATCAATTTTAGATAAAATATTTTGAACACCCCAAAAACATCCAGCGCCAAGACTAATAAAACTCATTACTTTCTATCCTGAAATATTGGTAAAAATTCTGCGTACCCTTCAGCCTCTAAATTTTCAACCGGGATAAACTTCATCGAAGCTGAATTCATACAATAGCGAAGTCCGGTTGGGGCAGGGCCATCTTCAAAAACATGACCAAGATGACTATCCGCGAGCTTGCTTCTGACTTCTGTTCTCTTTATGAAGAATTTTCGATCAGATTTTGTAGTGACAGAATCATCTTTGATTGGCTTGGTAAAGCTAGGCCAACCAGTTCCAGACTTGTACTTGTCTAGAGAGCTAAATAGAGGTTCACCAGAAACAATATCAACATAAATCCCATCTTTCTTATTATCCCAATATTCGTTGTTGAATGGTTTTTCCGTACCATCTTCTTGTGTCACTTTATATTGAATCTCATTTAACTTAGTCTTTAGAACTTCTTTACTAGGTTTTTCAAACATCTTTGGAGCCTCCCATGCCTGAGCATGATGAATAAATAAAAGTGCTATTAACCATAATACTTTCATACAACCTCCTAGAGGTTAGTGAGCTAAAGTTAGACTATATTACACGCTCTTAAATTAGCGACAAGTGATGTAGCGCACTTGTCTGTCTTAGGCCATAATGGATATATGGAAAACTGCAAACACAATGAACATTTATCCTTTAATTCTAAACAGTTAGCTTCTAACGAGAAGAAGACTTTCTGGGTAGTTATCCTAACCTTCGTTACCATGGTGGTTGAGATCGCAGCTGGATACCTGACCGGCTCAATGGCGCTACTCGCCGATGGTTGGCACATGGCTTCCCACGCTGCTGCACTGACTCTGACATTGATCGTCTATAAAATGGCGCGCTCAAAAGCCCTGCAAAAGAAACTAAGCTTTGGTACTGGCAAGCTTCTGCCTCTTGGGGGCTACACTAGCGCTTTAGGTCTTGGGGTCGTTGCCATTTTCATGGCATGGGAATCAATTGAGAGATTTTTATCACCGGTAAAAATTAATTTTAACGAAGCAATTATAGTTGCGATAGTTGGATTAATCGTTAATGTGCTAAGTGTTTACCTGCTTCAGTCTAAAAGCCATGATCATTCTGATCATGACCACCATCATGATCACTCTCATTCACACGGACATGACCACAATCACCAAAGTGCTCTTATTCATGTGATGGCAGATGCACTCACCTCAATTGCCGCTATCATTGCTCTAATTGTTGGTAAGTATCAGGGTTATGTTTGGCTTGACCCAATGATTGGCATCGTTGGCTCAGTATTAATTTTGAAATGGGCTTACCAACTTTTAAAAGACACTGCCTGGGAACTCTTAGACGGTCATGCCAAAGATATTGATTTGAACGCTGTCAAAGATGACCTAGAGTCAAAGCAGGCGAAAGTGACTGATCTTCATATTTGGAGGATCGGACCTCATATGGTTGCTGTTCAAGCTGTCGTTGAGACTAAAGAGCTAGTAGGAATTGAGTTTTATAGAGAGCTCGTTTTGAAACGAATTCCTAGCGCTCATATTAATATCGAAGAAAATTTAATCTAATTTTAATAGTGCTATTGGAATTGGAAGAAGTTCACCTTCAACAAATTGCTCACTTGTTTTTAAAAGATCTAAATTAGAGCGACAATTACCACCGGCCTTAACTCCCTTTTCTCTAGGATTAAAAGCTAAGCAACCGTAAGGCTTAAAGTCTGGATCAATGGTACAACCAAGCTTATCTCCATTAAAAAATGGACAAGTGTAGGTTCTTCTAATTTTGATTGAGGCGACTGACTTATCAAGACGAAACTCTTCAATGCAATCCTTAAGATTTGCCATCAATTCATCATTCCATCGATTTTGCTCCATCAACCAAAACTTCATATCTTCGGCTTGTGTTTTGTCGATTTGCATAGAATTTGAGGTGAAAGTACAACAAGTACCAATGCAGCTTCGACAATCAAAATCCGACTTAGCATCCTCGTTCATTGCAAGATTTAGATGTTCTCTTCTAGACTTGGGACTAAATGCTTCCAAGCTTAGACACCTTTTCAAAATGTTTTTTATCAACAGGTGTAATTGAAAGACGATTGCCTTTACGCAGAATAAGCATATCTTCAAGTGCTTTAATATCTTTCATTACGGATAAAGAAACAGGTTTTTTAAATTTTTCAACGAAAAATACCTCTACCATAAACCATCTTGGAGTC
>CAYGQW010000115.1:0-9596 GCA_964352175.1 uncultured Halobacteriovorax sp. | reverse complement strand
TCTTTGTCGAAGTAGCGACTTTTTAAACTTTTTTCAATTTTTAAGTCAACAGAAACGGCGGCATCGATAATGCCTTGATAGCCAGTACAGCGACAAAGATTTCCGGTTAAGCAGTTTTTAGCTTCTTGCTCACTAATCGTTTTTTCATTTTTAGAAATTTTTTCTTCGACTAGTCCACCTAAAGTTACGACAAAACCTGGTGTGCAAAATCCGCACTGTGAACCATGGCAATTAACCATGGCACGTTGAGCTTCATGTAAGCGCTCATTATCTTTAAGCGCTTCAACAGTTAATAGGCTTGAGCCATCAAGCGTGGCGACTTGAGTGATACATGAATTGACGGGAATATAATTTTGCCAATCTACACCTTTAGCGTGTGGAAAAAAACGAAGCACACTACAAGCTCCGCAGTCACCTTCGGCGCAAACAACTTTTGTTCCAGTTAGGGCCTGATCGTAACGTAGATAATCCGACAACATCATGGATGCTTCTGTGGCACCTACACTATGTCTTTTTCCATTGAGATAAAAAACGATCTTATTTCGCACTGCGAATCCCCTTGTCTATAGGGGATAATTATCTGTGCTAGAAGATAGCTTATCAACCAACTTTTGTTAGAATTAAGCCTTTTAAGTAGTCACCCTCTGGAAATCCCGAAAGCCTAGGGCATTCTTCACCTAAAGAGAGTATTTTTTCGACTTTAAAGCCTGGAGCAAGCGCCAAAATCTTGGCTTCAAAGGCAGACCTTGAAATAGCGTGAGTGTTTAAAAACACAATCAATTTACCATTAGGATTTAATCTTTTGATCATGGCCGGTAGAAGGTTCTCATATGAATCAAGAGCGCGAGAAACTTTCTTACCATCGCTACTTGCAGTCGGTGGGTCACACAGAATCACATCAAAAGATTCTTCATGTTTTTCAAGTGCATCTAATACACTCATCTCCAAGCTTTCATGCTTTGTAGCATCGAGATTTGGATTTAATCCAAGGTTATGATTAAGCCAATCTAGGTATCTGTTTGAAAGATCAACTGAAACAACTCGAGTAGCACCAGTGTTTAGAGCAAATAAAGAATAGGCACCCGTATAAGAAAAAAGATTAAGAAAACTTTTTCCCTCGAACTCGTTAGCTAGACCGGCACGAATAGAAGACATATCAGTATAAATTCCACAATCATAATGAGTGTGGAGGCGAATACCGTAATTAACACCAAACTCAGTTATTGTTGTTTGATTCTTTCCTCCGTGAACACGTAAGTTCTTGGCGCGTTCAAGATTTCTAAACTGAATGGCCATACCAGGGAATTTTTTATCTGGGAAAACTTCTCTTAAAAGCTTGGGGATATCTCGCTCAAGAAGATTAAGTTCAGTTTCCCAAAAGGCGCTATAGAATTGAACATAAATAAGATCATTAAGAGCAGTAATCATAAGACCTGGAAGGCGATCACCTTCACCAGCAACTAAAATGACGTTATTTCTGTGCTTGAATAAATTAAGAATTGCTCTTCTGTCGAACGCCTCTCTAAGGCGCGTTTTCACATCAAAACGAAAGTTTGGCAGATCTGTTTTAAGCGGAGGTGTAAAACTCCAGGCGCGCGCTTTAATTTGGGGATGTTTTGGATCAGTGATCAAAACAACTTGAGCAGACTTTTTATCTCCTGCTTGAATGATGCTTGGTACTTTTGGAAATTTTTGAGTGTACTCATCGGCCGTCACCCATGGGTGACCTTTTTTAAAATGCTTTAGTGTGGCGGGGTGAAGCTCAGACCAGTTCAGGCGCCTAGCTCCGATTCAAGCTTATGAAGTTCTTCTACAGTGTCTTCGAGAATAACAACAAGTTGATTAGTAATGGCGAACGGATCGTCTAGAACCAAAACTCCAAGTGATTTTAATTCATCTTGAGTTTCTAATGGAATTTCTTTGTACGGATCTAATGTCTCGGCCATTGCGTTTAGTTTTAAAACTTTATTTCGTAATTCTACTAAACGAAGTTTTTTGTCTGAAAATAAAGTGTTTAGACCTGGTGTGTTAAAGTGATCTGAGATTAATGTTTTGTTTTCCATAGTTAAGACTTTTGCCCTTTTTTTTGTCATGAGTCAATTGATATAAGAATGTCTCACTAAATCTTTAGCTATCAAGATCATTAACTTGTAAAATAAGTATCTAGAATTACGAATAATTCTCATTTTTTGTACTAGTTTGACTCTGATTAAAGACTCTTTAAACTGTAGTAGTTGCATTTAATTAACACAGGATAAGTTAATGCTTTTTATTAAGAATTTACTGATTATTTTAGCTCTTACATTTTCAAGCTTAATATATTCGTTTGAACGTTCGGATAAACTTCTTCTTACGGCTGGCGTGAATTCTTTAGAGGGATCAGCTGGTGGCGGTCTTACCCCTTGGGCCTTTATAGGTGGCTATGGGACTGACAAACAAATTGGTGCTAATGCTTATATCACTAATGTAAAAACATCTGATTATAATATGGTCTCAACCGGAGCCCTTGTAGGTCTTTACGATAGAGTGGAGCTTTCTTTTGCTCATCAAGTTTTTGATACTCGTGATGTTGGAGCGGCCCTAGGACTAGGTCAAGGGTACGAATTAAAACAAAATATTTTTGGTATTAAAGTAAAACTTTTAGGTGATGCTGTTTTAGGGCAAGGTTCATGGTTGCCTCAAATTGCTTTTGGTATCCAAATTAAAGATCATGAGCAACCCAAAGTTGTTAAGTCATTTGGAGCAAGAAGCGGAACAGGTATTGACTACTACCTAAGTGCTACAAAAGTTTTTTTGTCGCAAAGTGTTTTAACAAATATCACTTTAAGAGCAACTAAATCTAATCAGCTTGGAATTATGGGACACGGTGGGGATCGAAAAGATTCTTACGAACTTCTACCAGAGATATCTCTTGGTTATTTGTTCACAAGAAAACTTATTGCAGGATTTGAATATAGATTCAAGCCCAATAACCTTGGTGTCGCCACCGAGGACGATTGGCTAGACGTCTTTGCTGCCTATACATTCAATAAAAACTTCTCAGCTACACTTGCTTACTCGTATCTTGGTAATATCGTCCTGAAAGATAAACAAAGTAGTCTGTACACATCAATTCAAATTGGATTCTAAGGATTTTTTATGTTTAAAAAATATATTATATGTTTCTTCCTCTTAATTGGATGCGCTTCCACAGATAAGCTAGCGACTTATCGTGAGTTTGGTGAAATAGAAGGGATTACCAAAGTTGTTGATGATCTCTTTGTTTATCTTTTAAAAGACAAAAGAACAAAAGCAGCCTTTATGCGTCTGAATTTAAAGAATACAAAGCATGGATTATCAAATTTTATTTGCGTAACCCTAGAAGGACCTTGCAAGTATGAAGGCCAAACGATGAGAAGGGCTCATAAGGGACAGAGTATCACCCAAAGTCAATTTTATGCCATGGTTGAAAATATGCAAAAAGCTATGAATAAAAACAATATTCCGCAACGAGCACAGAATAAACTGCTGGGAAAACTAGCGGCAATGCATAAAGACATTATAGGTGTTTAGTTTGTGCTAAAGCTTATACAAAATTTAAAGTTTAAATATAAACTCTTTGCGTGCTTTCTTACTGTCATTTTGATTAATGCTTTTGCTGGATTATTTTCTTATTCGTTAATCAATCAAATATCAAAACTTGTTTATACTACTTATGATAAAGCTCTTATGTCTGGTACTTTCTCTCAACAAGCGAAAGCTGAGTTCTATCAATTTGAGCTAGCAGTTTACGATGGCCTTCTAGCAAAAACAGATAAAGATATTAAACGAGCGAGTCTCAAAGCAAAGAGATCGATGGAGACCCTTCGAGAAGACCTTGAGATCGTCAAGGAGCGAGCTCTAGATCCTAAAATTATCGAACTTGCTAATGAAGTAAATCAAGACTTAATTGAAATTGTTGAAACGAAGGATAGGTTCTTTGCTACGAAAGAAAGAGAAATGCCTAATTCGATGAAACTAATTGATGATTGGAATACAAAAACAAACTCTAAAAAGTTAGCAAGAAAGTTAACTAGAATCTCAGATGAAGCAGCTGTTATCGGTTATGAATTTAGATTAGAATCAGAAAAGAAAAACAATGAAAGCATTCGGAACTTATTAATTGTTGCCGCAGCTTGTTTATTGTTAGCCGTTATTTTCGCCTTTGTGACATCCTCAATTATTGTAAAGCCTTTAATGAAGTTAAAAGAAGCTTGCTTAACCATTAGTAAGGGCAGTTACTCAACAAGAGCACCAATTGATAGTAAAGATGAAGTTGGAAGCTTGGCTAAATCATTCAACTCTATGCTAGATGTCATTGAGGAAAAAGATAGAAATTTAAACTCGCTCTTATCAGCACTTCCTTTTGGTTTATTTTACTTTGATAAACATGGAAAAATCTCACAAGAGAGATCTCAGATAACCGATAAAATGTTTGCAGGCTTTAATAAATACGACACATTGGATGATTTCTTTCTGCAATTCGGTGTCAGTAATGAAACAATTAAGAAAGTTATCGATGTAATCTATCAAAACCTTTTACCCTTTAGTTCTGCCGGTAAACTTTTTCCGAGTCGAGTAGAAGTTATACAAGATAATGGTAATAGGTTAATTGACTTAACTTTTAAGAAACATGCTAAATCTGACGACTCGGTTGAGAGAGTTATTGTTATTGCTGAAGATGTCACAAAGAAAGTTGAAGCTTATCAAAAGAATAAAATGCTTAATGAGCGAGTCGATAGAATATCGAAAGCTTCTGATGATACAAACGGCTTCAAAGAATTTTCTAAATCCTGTATGTCTCTTTTTTCTGATATTCAAAATAAAGCCAATGTTTCTGATAAAGACTTAACCGCTCTAAAACGAGATTTACACTCATTAAAAGGTTTAGTTGAAGTTTATGGATTTTCAACTGCCAGTGAGCAGATTCATGAGCTTGAAACTATTTTAGCAAAGAATATGCTTGTTGATTGTCGTGAAGATTTCTTAGGAAAACTCAATTGTTCTGAGTCCTTGTTTAAAGAATATGTAAAAGACCTTGAAGTACTTCTTGCTCTAGATCAATCAGATGATTTTAAAACCTATAGTAAAAACAAGATTGATAAGATTAGATCAATTGCGACTAAATTAAATAATCAAGACTTATCATTATCAATAAGTGATCTTGAGAAGTTCCCGATAGACAGACTTTTGAAAAAATATAGAGATTACACTGATCAAATTCTGAGGAAGATGAAAGATAAAAAAGCTCAACTTATTTTTAGTCGTGATGCAGATGAGTTAACCTATGATGAAGTAAAACTCATTGATCCAGCACTTATTCATATTCTTAGAAATTCGATCGACCATGGAATGGAGCCGAGCGCTCAAAGATTAGATCAGTCAAAGCCAGAGTTAGGTTCAATTTCTCTAAATGCCAAGAGATTACAGGGCTTTTTAACATTAGAAATTAGTGATGATGGCAAAGGAATTGACCCCGAGATTTTATCAAAGAAAGCCGTAGAAAAAGGTGTTTGGACTGAAGCACAAATGATGAAAGCATCAAAAGATGAAAAGATTAGTTTAATCTTTGCCCCAAGTTTTTCAAGCAAAGATGATGTCAGTGAAATTTCAGGCAGAGGCGTTGGTATGGACGCTGTCAAAGATCTAGTGGAGCAATTGGGCGGCTCTATAGAAGTTTACACAGAGATAGGAAAGGGAACTCGTTTTACTTTAAAAATCCCAACGGAGCATTCATGAAGATATTACTTATTATATTATTAACAATAAATACTTTTTCAGCTTTCGCAGAGACGGTTCGAATGGTTCAAGCAGCAAAAGCTTTTTTGGGCAATATCACTGATGCGCAAGCTTCAGTAGCTTATGATGATCCTATAATTGAAGAAGAGAATAAAGTTGAAGAGCTTAATCTTAAAGTTGGAGATAAAATTCAGTTTATTAATAGAGATGAAGTTAGCCACAATGTTAGCGCCAAAGCTAATGACGTTGTTCTTTTTGATGTAAAACTTCAAGATCCAGGAGCAAAAAACGACAAGCTTGTTGAGCTTAAAACTAAAGGCGAATTCACTGTCCAATGTGCAATTCATCCTAAAATGAAAATAAAACTAAAAGTCGAGTAATTAAAAGTTAATCGAGTTTAAGCAGTGTTCAATATCGTCTTTATTAACTGGTTTAATAATATAGTTAGAAACTTTTAACTGTACTGCTTCAAGCACTTTATCTTTTTCTGAGTCGGTTGTTATCAAGATAAATGGAATAGTTTTAAAGTAATTATCACTTTTTCTAACTGTCTTCAATAATTCAATTCCTGTCATTATGGGCATGTTCCAATCACAAAAAATTAGATCATAGGGATGTTTCTGACCAGTATTACTTTTTGATAAAAACTCTAGTGCTTCTTTGCCATTCACTGCTTGGTCAATAAAACCAAGACCAAAACCAAGCTCATCTAATATTTTAATTAAATTGTTTCGCATAAAAGCGGTATCATCAACAATCAGAATTCTTTTATTTTTGTATTGTTCACTCAAGTGGGAACTCTTGATTAAAGTTTTTGTCTTTTTTGGTAGGAAGTTGAAATTTTTATTGAGAATTCCTTTCTGTCCCAAGTCTTTATAATATAATCATCGGCTCCAAGCTTTGCCGCATCTAGAATATCATCAATTGCATCCATTGTTGTAACCATGATGAAAGGAGTTTTATCAAACTTTGGATTAGATCTAACTTTTTTTAAAAAATCGATTCCAACACCGTCTGGAAGGTTCCAATCTGAAAGAATAAAATCTGGGAATTTAGTCTCAAGAATCTCATAGGCTTCTTTCAGAGTACCGGCCAAAGAGATATTATTTTTAAAGCCTAAGTCCAAAATGCTTTCAACTAATTTCTCTTGAAAAATGGCTGTATCTTCCAGCACAAGAAAACTTAAATCAGCTGGAACTTCTATATCATTTAAATTGAGTGAACTCATTCAGACTCCGATGTTATGCACCTATTATATCCATAAAACTCAATAATCACATCCTAAGAAATTATTGTGTTATTGGTATCAAGCTTGCTTAGTTAAAGATAAGTGAGGCTTTTATGCTTAGTATTACTTTCATTTTGCTTATTTTTATAGTTTCCTTCATTATTTGGTATTTACCTGATCGACTATGGGTTGAGCTTTCAACTTCTTTTTCTAAATTTAATAGCTTAAAGCTAGGAAAACGAAGCGTTATGCATTGTGGCAATGAGACTTGGCAATGGGTTCAGACAGGTGAGGGTCAATGGCCTGAATACAAGTTCTACGGTGGGTTTTTAAGAGAGATACAAAAACTAACGAAGCTTTACGGATCAAATCCAAAGATTGCTCTAGATCAGCTAAAAAAGCCGCTACTACAGGACATTAGGTTCGAGACAAAAATAAGGGAGACTCGTCTAAGTGGATTAGCTCAATATATCGCAATGGCATTAATGACTTGGACATTCATGATTGTTTCAAGGTTAATCCTAGAAAGGCCTTTTGAAGTACCGCTTTTACTTTTAATTCTGATGATTCAACTCACAGGTTTCATATTATTTTTAAAGATTGAGTCTTATAAACGAAATAAAGCATTTTATGGTTTTGATTTAGCTTATGAAGGACTTGTATGTCTGCAGGCTTTATTGCCACTGGGGATTAGTACTAAAGAGAAACAGGATAAGTCTGGAGTCGACCGGTTTATTAGTCTTAAAACGAAAAACTCTGATCTTGAACGTGTGCGTCGTAATTTGACCCAATCATTAGCAAAGTGGAGGGACTACGGACGGCCGATTGAAGTTGTTATCGAAGAGTTAGTTGATGACGTGCGTTTTGCGCAAGAAATCGCTCAAACAAAGCTCGTAAAACAAATGCACACTATAAAGTTTATGATTGCTGCACTGTTTTTTTTAAGCGCCTACTTGATCGATCTTATGGCCATGGTTAATTCATTTTTCACTCTTAAATAGGCATTGAATAAGTCTCTCGTACGCGATAAATTTTCGTCTATTTAATTAGGCTTTTTTAAGGAGATTTCGTGGCGCAAGTTAACGACAAGCAAATCATTTACTCAATGTACAAAGTTGGCAAAGTTTACAAGCAAAAACACGTACTCAAAGACATCACTCTTGGTTACTACTATGGTGCGAAGATTGGCGTTCTTGGTCTTAACGGATCTGGTAAGTCTACTCTTTTAAAAATTATGGCCGGCCAAGATTCGGATCATCTTGGTGAAGTCACTCTATCTAAAAACTATAGTGTTGGTTACTTGGAGCAAGAACCTACTCTTGATGGTGATAAAACGGTACGCGAAGTTGTCTCTGAAGGTGTTCAAGAGACAATGGATCTTTTGAAAGCTTTCGATGAAATCTCAATGAAATTCTCAGAGCCTATGGGCGATGATGAAATGAATGCGCTTTTAGAAAAACAAGCGAAGCTCCAAGATAAACTTGATGCTTGCAATGCTTGGGATGTCGATAGTCGTCTTGATTTAGCGATGGAAGCTCTTCGTTGCCCACCGGATGATCAAAAGTGTGGCGTTCTGTCAGGTGGAGAAAAACGCCGAGTTGCACTTTGTCGCTTACTTTTAAAAGAGCCGGATATTCTTCTTCTCGATGAGCCAACCAACCACCTTGATGCTGAAACAGTTTGGTGGCTAGAGCGCCATCTGCAACAATACAAGGGTACTGTTATCGCCGTCACCCATGATCGTTATTTCTTAGATAACGTTGCTGGTTGGATCTTAGAACTTGACCGAGGTCAAGGAATTCCATTTGAGGGTAACTACACTGAGTGGCTTGGAACCAAACAAAAACGTCTTCAAACCGAAGAAAAACAAGAATCAAAACGCCAAAAACAAATGAAAGAAGAGCTTGAGTGGATTAATTCAAGTCCAAAAGCTCGTCAGTCAAAATCAAAAGCTCGTATTAAGGAATACGAAGAGCGCTTGAAATACTCTAAAGAAAAACGCAATGAGACCAATGAACTTTGGATCCCACCGGGACCACGTCTTGGTGATGTCGTTATAGAAGCGAACGAAGTCGCTAAAGCCTTTGGTGAAAATCTTCTATATGAAAATCTAAACTTTAAACTTCCTGCCGGTGGTATCGTTGGAATCATAGGTCCCAACGGTGCAGGTAAAACAACGCTTTTTAAAATGATTATGGGACAAGAAAAGCCTACTTCTGGTGATTTCAAAGTCGGACAAACTGCCAAGCTTTCCTATGTTGATCAAGGTCGTGATCTTGATCCTAATAAAACTGTTTTTGAAACAGTCGCCGATGGCCTTGATGTGATAAAGTTCGCTGATCGTGAAGTTAACTCACGTGCTTACATAGGAAAGTTTAACTTCACAGGTGAAGACCAACAAAAGAAACTCTCTGAGCTTTCAGGTGGGGAGAGAAACCGTGTTCACCTTGCAACCATGCTTAAGCAAGAGGGTAACGTTCTTCTACTGGATGAACCTACCAACGATCTTGATGTGAACACACTTCGTGCGCTTGAAAACGCACTTCTAGAGTATCCGGGATGTGCCGTGGTTATTTCCCACGATCGCTTCTTCATTGACCGTCTTGCCACT
>CAYGQW010000114.1:9020-9610 GCA_964352175.1 uncultured Halobacteriovorax sp. | reverse complement strand
CTTCAAATCGCTGCCGGTAACGGTTATATGCGCGAGTATCCTTATGAGCGCATTATGCGTGACTCTCGTATTAATTTGATTTTCGAAGGAACAAACGAAATTCTACGCGTCTTTACCGCACTTGCTGGTATTCGGGGTCCTTCTGAATCGCTGAAAGAACTTGGAAAGATTAGTGACGTTTCTTCAGTTCTAAGTGATCCCATTAAATCGGTTGGTGTTTTGACTGACTTTGCTAAATCACGTTTTTCTAAAATGATGGTGACACGCGCTTTAACTAAAGCTCATGAGTCACTAGAAGAGGAAGCTAATTACTTCTCAGGCATGCTTTCAGGCTTTGCTATTCAAGTTGAAAACACATTGATTAAGTACGGCAAAGATATTATTGGTAATGAATACCCACAAGGAAGAATTGCGAATATGACGATTGAACTTTATGTCATGTTGGCTCTCCTGTCTCGTACAACTTCGATTCTTAATGATGATTCAGTTGATCAAGCCAAAAAAGATTATGTCTTTAGACTTTGTAAACTTTCGTTCTCTGATTCACTTCGTCGCTTTGTTTCTAATTTAAAAGGGATGACTAAAAATAA
>CAYGQW010000114.1:0-9010 GCA_964352175.1 uncultured Halobacteriovorax sp. | reverse complement strand
TTTCTGAAATTGTTGTAAAAAATGGCGGCTATGGTCTTGATATTATCGATTACTAAAAAATGGTATTATATAACTTTGATTCTGCTTTTCGCCTGCGCCAGTAAGCCAAAACCAGTCAGAGTTTTAACGCTAGATGAACAAAGGGAGCGAGAGGTTTCCTTTGTGTCTGGACCGTCTCAAGCGCCGGGACCTGGATTTTTCGTGGACAAGACTGCGGAGCTTGGACTTGCTGGAATCACAGCAACCCAGAGTTACGCCGTTGATTTTGACCGAGATGGTTATAGTGATTTAGCAGTTTTGCCAGAGCATTACTCAATACCGAAGTTCTTTCGTTTTAATCCTAAAGTCAGTAAGTTTGTTCCCATCCCAAGCCCATTTGATGAAGTACTTAGAGCTAGTTTCTTACTCTTTTATGATTTTGATGGAGACTCTATTCGTGACTGTATCGTAGGGACACTTAATCAAAAAACAGAAATGACTCGATATCCGCTTCGTCTCTTTAAAGGATCTTTTAGAAAAGGTCGTTATATTTTAAAAGAGATAAATGGAGCTTTTCCAACAAAGATTGAGCCGACTGCTGCGGTTGTTCCATTAGATTTTGATCTTGATGGAAAACTAGACCTATTTTTGGCCAATTGGTACAGAAAAGTAGACGGAAAGAATGTGCCAAGGCCTGATCGTTTACTAAAAGGTACTGGCAAGAAGTTTTTAGATGTGAGCAATCTTCTTGATAAAGAACATGAAACCTCACAAGATGATCCAAAGTATCCCAATGCCATGCCATCTTTTGCTGCGTCAATCTGTGATTTCGATCAAAACGGTTACCCCGATATCATGGTGAGTAACTCCAGTGGATTTCCCGATAAATTGTGGATGAGTTTAAATGACTCAAGAAAAGAAACGATCCAGTATGTTGATGTGGGACCTTCAAGTGGATTCGCTCAAGATGACGACGGACGATTTGCCCCAAGAGGTGGAGGCAATAGTTTTTATGCCATTTGTGCTGACTATAATAATGACGGAATTATGGATATTGCAAAAGGTGATTTGTTTCACTCCTATGATCCTGAATCCAGAGATCGCTCGGCCATTTTGAGTGGCAGCACTCTTGATTATCCACCTAAATTTATACGAACTGAATATCACCGTGATGATGGTTCAGGAAATTGGTCACAAGGTGATCGTCATGGAGTTTGGGAAGATCTCAATCTTGATGGATTAACTGATTTAGTGGTTGAGAACTCAGGTTTTCCACCAAAATCACGCTTTGTCTTTTTCGAACAACAGCTCAATCACTCCTATGAAGACCAAGCGAAAAACTATGGTCTTGATTTGGTTAATCCAAGTGGGACAGTGACCCTTGATTGGAATAGAGACGGTAAGCCAGACCTTTTTATTGGCCAAAATTCACTTAGAACGGAAGCAATTAAAAAACGTGTTTATGCCTTCCAAAATGAATTTCCCACAACCTATCCAGCCGTTAGATTCTTTCTTCGAGCAAAGAAAGCTAATCATTTTGGTATTGGTTCTTTGGTTGTTTTAAAAACAACAGGTGATAGCCAAAGAAAAATTGTACATGAAAGCTTTGGAAATCTTCCTTCTCAAGTAAGTGAAGGGGTTAGTTTTGGGCTAGGTAATGATAAGGCCCAACTTGTGGAAGTTCGTTGGCCGATACTGGTAAAAGTTAAGGGTGAAAGAAAAATTCCGTTGTTAAAGTCATATGATTTATCAAAGTATGATTTTTCTAAGATTCATGAAGTTACACTTTGTGAAGATGGTAAAAGTTACGAAGGTTTTAGAAAAAGCTGTCCTTAAACTTTTTGAACTAACTCGGCAAATTCTCGTAAATGTGCTGGCATGCTCTTATAATTTAAAGTTGTCATAAAGACTTCGTCGTTTGCCATGCCCGGAATCTCTTGCACGATCAGTGTATCATTCTTCTTGAGGACATGATCTGGTACGACGGCGATGCCAACGTTTTGGCGCGCTAGATTTACAATAGTTGAAATATCATCAACCATGGTGATTTGATCACTTGGTTTTTTTGAAAGTTCAAAAAGGTGATCATTAGAAGAAAAGACCACCCAACGGTATTCAGATAACTTCTTACGATTCACTTCGGTCTTAGAAATAAGAACAAATTTCTCATCAAACAACTTAAGCGATGAAATCAGCTCCGATTGAATATTCTCGGTTGAAAAAACGATGTCAAACTTTCCTTCCTCAACTCCACGCTTGAGCTCTTTTTGCTCAGCAATTTTGATATTTATATTTCGGTTTGATTTTTTATAGTATTTAATCAAAATTGGCGTGAACCAATTTTTTAAAAGGCCATGTAGAATACCGATATTAATCGGGCGATCATCTTCACGAGCAAAAATTTCAAGAGCTACTTTGTCAAAACTTTGTCCTGCCATAAAAAGCTCTTTGCCCTTATTGGTCAGTAGAACTTTTTTAGATGACCTTACAATTAATTCTTCTCCGACAGATTCTTCTAGAAGTTTAATCTGGCGACTCACAGCAGACTGAGCAATATTTAGAGTCTCGGCAGCTTTTGAAAAACTTGAGTAGCTAGCTGTTAGGATAAAAGCTTTTAAATAACGATATTCCATTTATTGCTGACCTTTGAGGGGAATTGCTTTATTCGGGTCTTTACGCCAGAACTTACCTTTAAAATCTGCTTGTGCCAGATTTGTAACAATAAATCCTTCAGTATTATTTTGAAAATCTTGTTTGAAATCGAGTTTTACAAAAGGCATATAGCGCGCTGCCATGGGATCAAAGGCAAAATACTTTTGATCACTTTCTTCAACGAGAACTCTAAAATCGTCGCTATGTGGTGCATCAAAGCCACATGCATAATCAAAGCCATCACAACCTTTACCGTCAATACTAAATCGGAACACTTTGTCAGAAAGGGTTGAGTCAAATTTCCACATCATATTAAGCTGATTCTTAGCCTCATCTTCCAACTGAATCTGAGGTGTGATAATTCTATCTCTGTCGATTATGGAGTCACTCATGTTAGACTTATCTTCCCTTAGCTAATATCTATATTTCAGATAGATCTTCATAGCAGAAGATAAGAAATATCGCAAAGGAAACAAACAAAATGTATCTATCCTATAAAATTTCTATTCCTAAGCCTTCAAATCACTACTTAAATGTAAAAATTTTAGTGACCAATCTTGACTTCAAAAAACCGCTGACTTTCTTTATGCCGGTATGGTCACCAGGCTCTTATTTAGTGCGTGAATATTCGCGAAATCTGAAAGGGGTCCAATGTTTAGATGAACAGGGTAGAAGACTTTATATCGAGCAAATTGATAAAAATAAATATCAAGTAGATTTTAATCATCCTGAGTTTAAGGCAGAGCCGAAAACGATAAGTTTCGAGTATCAAATCTACTGCAACGAACTGACTGTTAGGACTTCACATATTGATAGTACACATGCCTTTTTACATGGGCCAAGCATTTATATGGGACTACTTGATCAGCAAGTAAAAGACATCGAAATCGAGGTCGATTTTCCTCCTCTTTGGAGTAATTTGAGTACAACTCTTGAAGATATCTCAAGCGAGCGCGGCGTCTTTAAGTACCGGGCGAAGGATTTTGATGATCTGCTGGATTCACCGATTGAGATTGGCTGCCAAGAAACTGATGGTTTTATGTATGAAGGTAAGGAGCACTGGTGGGTCTATTGGGGTGGATTACCTAAACTGGAGTGGAATCTTAAAGCGGATATAGAAAAACTCGTTAAAGAGGTGTGTAAAGTCACAGGCGAGCCTCCCTATGACAAGTATATGTTTTTGGCGCATTTTGCGCCGGGGCTTTATGGTGGGTTAGAGCATTCGGCCTCAACCGTTTTAGCTTATGATCCTTTTAAAATGGTCGATAGAAAAACCTATTTAGACTGGCTCTCACTAGTTGCCCATGAATACTTCCACGTATGGAATGTTAAAAGAATTAGGCCTAAGGCGCTGGGACCGTTTGATTATGGCCAAGAAAATTATACTAAAATGTTATGGCTATCTGAGGGACTAACGGTCTTTATGGATGAGCTTTTTGTACTTCGCTCTGGTCTTTCCAGTGTTGAAGAATATCTTGAGCAACAAAAAACCAGTATCAATCGTTTATTATCGACGCCAGGTCGTAAGTACGATTCACTAGAAGATAGCTCGTTTAATGCTTGGGTGAAGCTCTATCGCCCTAATGAAAATTCGATGAACTCAACAGTGAGCTATTATCTAAAGGGTGGGCTGGCATTTTTTGTTTTAAATGCCTGGCTAAAACTCTTTGATAAATGCATTGATGATTTGATTAAAGAGTTATGGCTTGATTATAAAAAGCATCCAGATACAGGAATCGATGAAAATGTGGTTTTTGATATTGTAGAAAAACTAACTGATAAAAAAACTCGCGATGACTTCACTTACCTCATTAAGAGTACGGATGAGCTTCCATTGGATGAGGCGGCGGCGCACTGTGGGCTTGAACTTTGCTATGAACAATCAACAAAAGTATGGACTGGTATCGATGTTAAATGCCATGGAGAACAAGTTTATGTCGATCGTGTCTTACTTGATTCACCAGGAATGAAGGACGAATTCAATAGCGGAGATGAGATCATTACGATTGCCGGTCGCCGTGTTTTAAAGTCTCAATGGGACAAAATCAGTGAATGGTTAAGGCCTGATCAAAGTTATCCAGTGGTCGTCAGTCGTGATGGTTGTCTGACAGAATTGGTTTTAACACCAAGTCGCAGTCCAAGACTTTTAAAGGAAATCAAGGTGTTAGACAAAATAGAGATGTCTAAGGCCTTTGGACTTTAGCCATTTTCTCAACTTTTTAGCAGAAAAAGCCGAAAAACGAGTAGATAGACCTCAATATTGGAGGATTGCTCGTGAAATGGATTGCGCGCTGGCCAGGTAAAATTCTTAAACCCCATGATGCACAAGAGTTACTGCAACTTTTGAGTGCCGGTGCGATTAATATTTTCGATTATGTTTTCGATCCACATCAAAAAGTATGGACACGAATTTTTGAGATCAATGATATAGCTGATCAGTTCGAATCCGCTATCGGCTTTAGACCAAATCCTAATGCTCCAGAAGCTCTCGCATTTTCTAAACCTGATTTTTATCCACCTACACTTCTCATTCAGCATGCTATGTCGAACGAGAGAGATTTTGAGGGGATGAATCTAAACTTTGATGCTCCAGTTTATGAAGATAACTCGGCCGAGTTGGAGTTTCAAAAGACTTTGGTCGTGGATCTTCAAAATAAAAATGATGAGCTAAATCAAAGAATTACTGAAATGCAGGAAGACTCTTCAGCTAGTGACGAGATTGCTCAGCTACAAAGAGAAATAGATTATTTAAAAGCAGAAGCTCAAAATTACGAAGATCAAATCCAGAATCATTCGATGGAGAAGACTTTATTAAATAATCGCATCGGTGAACTTGATGAGGCTAATAGCCAGCTCAATCAAGCTCTTGTAGCAAGAGACTTAAAGCTAGAAGAATACCTCAAAGAAAATGAAAAAATAGTTTTAGAGTTTAAAAAGCTAGGTCAAAACAATCAAGCAATGAAAGATCGTCTCAATCAAGTTTCTAGCAAAGTTGAACGAGAAAGAAAAACGAGCTTAACTTTAAAACAAAATATCTTAAAGCTTAATGAAGGACTCGTTCTTTTAAAGCGTAAGAGTGAGCGAGATAAAGGCGTTATTCAAGACCTAGAACGCTATAAGAAGATTCACGATGCTAAAGACGAACAAGAAGTTAATCGCTTGATTGGTGATTCTTTTGAAGTCGATAACTCCGTTGTCTGGTGGATCAAGCATGATGGCGAAGAAAAGGGTCCATACTCTTACTCAGATATGCGCTCATTCATGAAATATGGCAAAGTTAATAATTCTACGACATCGAAGAAAACTGGCGCAGAGTGGATGAAGCTTGAACACCATTTTGAGTTTAAAAATGAAGTCCTCATGAAAGAAGAAGTTCGCGATGGAAAGAAGATTCAACGCTTCTTTATTAAGCGTGGTGACTTCAGGGCTCCATTCTACGACTTGGCTCAAATTGAAATCGGAGCAAATACCTTCAAGGGTTATTGTTCATCTATCTCTGTTGGTGGGTGCTTCATTGAGCTTTCAAAGCTTGATAAGCTTAGAATGGAAAAAAATGGTAAGGTCTTAGTGAAAATTAAAGCAGGAACGTTGTCAGAAGAGCTGAATATCCGCGCCGTAATTAGAAATATCTCTGAGAAACGCCCTCGTGGTCTTGGTCTTCAGTTTGAAAATATCACAGAGTCTCAAAAAGATGTCATCGTCAATTTCGTTAAACAGTATGTGGCTTCTTCTTCTAAGAAAGCTGCCTAGAGACTTAAACTCTTGCCAAATTATTGTGTAAATTACTTCAACAGATCGGTCGCCATCTCTTTTAACAGAATGATTTGCGACTCGTTATTAGGAGAGTATGGAGTTAACTCTTCGATTCTCTCAATAACTTTATATCGAATATATTTCATTTGCTTTTCTGTTAATCGAGCTTTTTCATCTGCTAGACCATTGATAACAGTTTCAAATTGGTTTAACACTTCTTTATATTCTTCCTCGTCTAATTCTTTATATCCAATAAAGACATTGGGAACAAAGTTCCAACCGTAACTCCATCTCCATGTTGTTGGTATTGTTGCTGCTCCACCAAAAAAGACGCCAGTCTGCATGACTGTACCGAGTAAATTTGAGGACTCGGAGCTAACGCAAGTTCTAAGCTCTTTGTCAGCCGCCAGCTTTTTCTTGTACTCACCACCCATCCAATAACTTACGTCATGTACCATGCAGCAATGTTCCCATTCATTTGTTTGCCTGATAACTGAACCATCTGGAAAAGATGAGCATCCATCGGTTGCGAATTTTTCTATTTTTAATTCTCTATTGAAAATATTGGAATCAGCATAAGACTTGCTTATGATTGTTGAAAACAGGGCTAAAATAATTAAAGTAGATTTCATTTTTTTTCAATTTATCTTGAGCTGGCGTTAGCTACGTTTGTATCTAGTTCTGTCACTGGTAGATTATTTATCTCAATTCTTGGGCCGTCGGCGACTTCAATCTCTTCGACAAATGCCGGTGCTCTTCCTGAGTTGTTTAAGATTTGATTACTTTCTTGCAGCATTGTAACAGCTCTATATTTATCAGTATTTTTAAGACTCTTGTCGATATCATTCACAACGGCACTAGAAAGACCAAAGAAGCGAGTTTCACTCAGTCGAATGCCTCGATAGTCATATTCACCAGGAATTAAAATTCTGATGCTGATTTTTCCTTCTACAACACTACCATTTTCGTAGATATTATTAATAAAGACTCTTGGTTCATGATCTGTTGTTATTTGGTAATCTACTTCAACTACTTGTGAATCGAGCAGGTTTAAAGTTTTAGCGATTTTTCCAGTCGAAGAGATACTTTTTAATAGGTCCCTATGAACCTTAATTATTCTTTCTAAATTCACACCGCTAGGATTATATTGTTGCGGGTAAGGTACAGCATTATTTTTAGCATTAAATTTGATTCCACTAGCCTCGAAAGGGAAAACTCTTGCTTCACTGTTGAGAGTGCTATGGTTTACAACCTCAATACCGGCATAGGCTTGAAATGAAAGTGCTAGAAGAACAATTAATAAGTGTTTCATACTCATCCTCATATTTATTTAAAATTGTCTTTAATATAAGCAATTGAGATGCCAATTCGAAAATGTAATATTAGGTACTTATGAGTGATCTAGCTGTGTAATAGCTACTTGAGTGCTCAAAGTTTGTTCATTTTAAGATTAAGCTTTTATTCAATCCAAGCAATCGCCGTCATCAAGCCATCATGTTTTTGCAGTAACCACCTCGCTATAACTTTGCCTTCAAGCTCAATCGACTGATCTTTAACTACTAAGTCTTTTAAAACCAAGATGTCTTTGTCAGTAGCTTTCAAACCCATAGGATCAATCGCTTTAAAAGCGGCTTCCTTAACCGTCCATAATTCAAGTAGTGGCATTTCAAGATCATCTTCTCTTAAAAAGTATTTTGATGTTTTGAGATTAAACTCGCGGTCAATAAACTCGACGTCAACGCCAACAGAGCTAAGTTGTGTCGAAGCGACTGCTGCCGATAGACCTCTTGTGTGGGAGAGACTGACCTTAATATGTGGATGGGTTTTTAAATGGTGGTGAGATACAATTTCGAGTTGATCAATTTGTTCAATAGTACAGGCGAGTGAGAGTGCTTTTCGCGAGGCAGCATATTCTCGGATACGCTTGTCACTGATAGACTTAATTTTATCAGGCACGGAGAAAATCCACTCTGAATCGAGATTTTCTTCATAAAACCAAGCAATAGCGAGGTCTTTTGGCAGCTGGGTCTTGTCGAATTCATTCATTTGCGGCATAACACATTACGTAATTAATTTTATTAAAGGTTAAACTATGTTTCCAGAAGAAGGACAGGCCATCATCGCGAAGCTTTTATTCCTATTCTTTGTCGCATTTTCTATGTGCTTTGCGAAGGCACGTGCGGCTGAAATTAATTACTCTGTATCTAGCACCATGTCAGCTCCGTTACCAAAAACCGTATCTCTTTAAGTTTCAGTAGCTCAGGACTTAAAACAAAAGTATCATTTTCTACGTCACAACTAATAATCTTAGTCTGGGGTAGGTAAATGACTATTTCTTCTGATCACAGAAACAAAACGACTTTCGAAGCAACCAATCGTCCAACTCGCAAATTCAGTTTACCAAGAGATAATAAAGGTCAGGCCATGAAGGTGTCTGACTATTTTGGTGAAAACGTCTTTGATTTTAGAACAGCAGATGGAATTCCTGAATCTGTTCGTACAGAGCTTGTAAAAGTTGCCAAAACATCGGGAAGAAAACTTCAGCGTGAACATGTTGAAGTTGTGGCCAAGGCAGCGACAGATTGGGCAACGCAAAGAGGGGCAACTCACTTTTGTCATTGGTTTC
>CAYGQW010000113.1:0-9668 GCA_964352175.1 uncultured Halobacteriovorax sp. | reverse complement strand
TTTATAAGATGCCACTATAGTTCTCGATTTTGTAGAAAAAGCTCAAAGACAATATTATGAATTTTTTAAACAATATCCCTCTTTAACTTATCAATTTAAAGAAGAGTATGGTGCTTGGCAGGAATTCGTTGAAAGAAATAATGTTTTAGATTTAATTTTTTTAGACGACTGTTTATTTCCACGTCATGAAAAATTCTTTTTTGGACAAGATGGAGGATTGAATCCAAAGATTATGGATTTACATCACGCCGTTATCAAGAAATGGATTGAGGGGGTTAAAGATAATCATGTAGCCACCCAAAAAGATATCAACGAACACTTTCATGTTGATAGAAAGCTGGAAGAGTTAAAGTGCCAGTGCCATGACTGCGTGACAGATTATCGAGCAAAACTTCGAGACTTAATTCATAGTGAATGTGAAAAAGAAGTCGAGGATATAAAATTAAAAATTGAAGAAGCACTTCAAACCGGAGAAAGATCTGTATCGGATTTATACTATGGTCTTCAAAAAGCTCTAGATAAAAGATTTCATCAAGTACGTTATCGCCTTAAGCGATCAACTCTTAATAGGCTAGAAGCCCAAGTCAAATCACTTGTGAAGGATGCATTTACCTACCCATCCGAAGTGGCAATTTTACGTGAAAAGTTTTTACGGCCTCATTTAAAGGGAATTCTTGTCCAAGAGGGTCTTGGTGAAGATTTTCTTTCTGAGACTGACTATAAAAAATTTTTTACAAGCATTGGATCTTCTTTATGGAAGAGTGAGAATTGGATAGAAAGAGAATTTGAAAAGACCGTTCGTTCGGTAATGGTTTTAAAAAGAAAAGATATTTCTGGCACAATTTTACAAGAATACTTGGGAGAGTTTTGGGTTCATTCAAATGCGAGACATATGAATAGAAAAATTATCTATCATATGGGACCAACAAACTCTGGTAAGACCTATCATGCAATAGAAGCTCTCTCGAAAGCCAAAACGGGAAGCTATTTAGCTCCATTAAGACTTCTTGCGGGCGAGCTCTACGACACTCTTAATCACAAAGATGTAAAATGTATGCTCCTAACAGGAGAAGAAGTAATCGAAGTAGAAGGTGCGACTCACACTTCTTCAACGATTGAGATGGCCAGGCTTCAGCAAGATTTTGATTGTTGTGTCATCGATGAAATTCAAATGATTACCGATAGTTCTCGTGGCTGGGCTTGGACGAGAGCACTTGTTAATATCATGGCACCAGAGATTCATGTTTGTGGTGATCCAAGTGTTTTAGACTTAGTCCAAAAGGTTGCTGATCTTTGTGGTGATACTCTCGAAGTAAAAAACTATACTCGAATGACTGAGCTTCAAGTTGAAAATAGACCAATCACAGTCGGTAATCTTGAGAAAAATGATGCTTTGATTGTTTTTTCAAGACGAAATGCGCTTCGTTTTAAATCTGATCTCGAAAGAGCTGGCTTTAAAGTTTCTGTCGTCTATGGAAGGTTGTCACCTGAAGTTAGACGTGAGATGGCAAAGAGATTTGACACTGGAGAAACCGATATCATGGTTTCTACAGATGCGATTGCAATGGGGATGAATCTTCCTGTAAGAAGAATTGTGTTTTCAACACTTTCTAAATATATCAACAATGTTGAACATCCAATTACAGCAAGCGAAATTAAACAGATTGCTGGTCGGGCTGGGAGATTTAATAGGTTTCCTACAGGCTTTGTAACTTGTTTAACAAAAGTTGAAGACGGACTTAATCAAATTCAAGATGCTTTAGATAATCAACTTGAACAACAGACTAAATGTATGGTTGGTCCCGATTTAGATATCTTTAGCCAAGTTAATAATGCACTAGAGAGTAATGGTCTTAAAAAGCTAAGCCTTTCTGAATTCTTAAGACTTTTCAACACAATGACTTTTAAGAAACCATTCTTCTGTGTTGATCTCAAAGAAATGATCGAGTTAGCAGAAACTGTTGAAGAAGCAGATAAAGAAGGAAACTTAAGCTCTGCTGAAATTTTCGGTTTTGCCTGCGCACCAGTAAATCTCGGTTTGATGGAGCATGTTCAATATTATGTTTGGATTCTTAATCATTATGTAGCTGGCCGTTTTATTCGAAACGATAAGATAGATTCTAAGTCGGGTGATATTGATTATTTAGAAACATCTATTAAATGTGTTGAGCTATTTCAGTGGCTTGCTAGACATTTTGATGGAAAGAATTTTGAATTTGATGAAGACGAGTTACTCGATAATAAAACATCCGCGATTGAAAAATTAAACCTTCTTCTTTCTGATCGAATCGTTCCAACTTGTGCGAGTTGTGGTGGAAAGCTTCCAGATCGTTCAAAATTCGCTATCTGCGAGGAATGTTTTGCAAATAAGAGGTTTGCTCGCCGTGGGCAGCAAGGCCGTCCAGGAGGCGGTTCTGGATCTCGTAAAGCTGGTGCTTCTGGAGGACGATCTGGCGGTGCAGCAGCAGCCTTTAAGGCAAAACATGGTGGTGGATCGTCAAAGTTTAAAAAAGACTCAAAACCTGGTAGTAATTCTTCTGGTGGTAAATCTCGAAGCAAAAAGAGAAAGTTTTCAAGCAAGAAGTAGGTTATGAACTGGTTTGAATCAGCTAAAAATATTCTTTATGGTGAAAACTTAGAAGATAAACTTTGTTCTATCAAAGACTTTGAACCAATAGAATTTGAACTTCATCAATATCCAAGTCTGCCTGGTCGAAATAAGCGAATAGCTTTTAGCCACAAGAAATCAAAGTTTCCAAGGCGTGGTGCCTTGGCAATAGATGAAAAAAAAGCTGTCGCTTTTCATTTTTTTGCGAACCACGAACTTTTAGCCTTAGAAATGATGGCAGCTGCTTTACTTGTTTATCCTCATGATAATGAAGAAGGGATTCGCTTGAAAAAAGATCTCATCTTAACTATGCGAGATGAGCAAAAGCATCTAAAACTCTATATCGTACGTATGAAAGAGCTCGGAATTGAATTTGGAGACTACCCACTTAATGATTTCTTTTGGAAACAAACTCCAAACTTGAAGACCCCTGAACAGTTCTATGCACTTGTTGCTCTTACTTTTGAATCAGCTAATTTAGACTTTGCTTCTTATTATGCTGAAGTTTTTCAAGAGTTGGGTGATCAAAAGTCTGCAGATACAATGAATATTGTTCTAGAGGATGAAATCGTTCATGTGGCCAGAGGAGCCAAGTGGCTCGGCTCGAGCTGCAAGTCCGACGAACTATGGCAGTTCTATCTAGATAATCTTCCTCCACTTTTAACTCCTGATAGAGCAAAAGGTATTCTTTTTAAGCCTGAGCTAAGAAAACGCTGCGGTCTGTCGCCAGACTTTGTGGAAAAGCTAGCTAATTACCAAGATGATTATCGAATTACCCAGCGAAAAACATGGAAAGTAACCACGTAAACTTTAATTTTGAATATGATCTGTATGGCCGACCAGCTCCTAGTTGGATGGATACAGTTTTAAAACCATCAATGGAATGCTTGTACTTTTATTGTAATGAGACCTTACCATTGGCAACAAATCTTAAATATGATGAAAAATATTTGGAAAATCTTGGAGCTAAAGTAGTTCCACTTAGTTCCATGGCGCAAACTTGGTGGGGAGAATTCAATCCAATTTCTAAAAAAAGTAATTGTAAACTTGAAAACCATCGAGCCAATAAAACGTTAAAACTTTGGACTCCAGAAGGAGGAATTATCGATTCCTTTGAAGATTTGAAAACTCAAATGGGAGAAGGAAGATGGAGACTTAAAGATCCATGGTTGATGGGAGGTACCGGCCAATGGAGAATTAGCCGGGAAATGCTTGATCAAGAATCCTATAAAAAAGGAATCATTAAAAGACTCGAAAAAGGAAGCCTTTTGCTTGAGCGCTCCTTAGATATAGAAACAGTTGTAGGTACAACATTTAATCTAATGGATAAAAAATCTGAGTTATTGTTTTCGGTTGAAAATTTTCTGAACACTCAGGGTAACTTTCTTGGTGGAAAGCTTATCGAGTTACCTTCAGAGATTAAAGATCAACTGACTTTAATGTCTGAATACTGGAGAGAACTTGGTGCTAGAGGGATTTTTGAAATTGATAGCTTTATTTTAGAAGGTAACATCTATCCATGTGTAGAAGTTAATCATAGAAAAACTATGGGTTGGTTCATCTGGAATTTAACTAAAAAATTTGGTTCAGGTGAACTTAGAATAGAAAGTGACACTGGAATAAGACTCAATCCTTCAACAGCACCGTTAAAAGTTTGTTGGACTAAGTTTTAAGCTTTTCAACTAAATTTAAAATTAATAATCCTGCTTCGTCGTGATGTCTTCCCCACGCAACGATGCCGTCTTCATGTCCGGCCATGGCAAAAACTCCAAACTCTCTCTTTTTTATGAGACTTTTTACAGCGTTAGCCATTTCTACCGTTCCGTATGGAACTTCGGCCGGAGTGAATTCATAGTTATTACTAATCATTGCATTCCACATTTCTTTATCATGGATATGAAAAACAACATTAATTTCATCTGAGCATTCATAAATTGAAGCATGAGTTAAAGCTTCACTAGAAGCATCAAGACAGCCTCTTGCTGTTATAGAGTTTTTCTTAAGGTCGTAATTTTCAACAAGAGTATAGTGTTCGCCCGACAGCTCTGGTAATTTACCTGTCTGTGTGGAAGTGATGATAAATTGAATTGATTCGGCGGAAGTAACTTTTTGGGATAGATTTCCGTAACCGATGCAAATGTTCGGGTATTCGCCGATGAGTTTTAGTGAGAAAAGCTTTTTCCTCCATTTTTCAAGATGACAGTATTGATCGTGCTTTAAGGGCTCACATGGAGTGAAATGCCGCTCATATTTAATTACGCCATCATCAATTTCAGACACTTAACTTCTCCTGAGAAAATTCGATAAGTTAGGTATATCAATAAATGGAGATAGTTTGAATCTCGATGAGTTAAAAAAGAAATTACTCGCCGCTTTACCGCCGGCCCTACGTGAAAAGCTCGGAATTGAGCTGGATGAAGATAATGAAAACGAAGAAGATATCGACGGTGAAGAAGCTACAGCTAATCACGATATAGATGAAATCTCATCAAATGACGATGGAGATGAAGAAGAAGGTGATGCTGAAGATGATGAAGATGATGAAGAAGCTGCGAAAAAGGCAAAAAAATCTAAGTTAATCCGAATGGTTGTTATTCTTGCGGTGGCTTTTTTTGCTTTAGATGAGTTTATGACTGAGCCTACAGAGGATGTTGTGCCTGAAGTGACAGCGCCTCAAATGAGTCCATTTAAAAAAGCAATGTTAGAAAAAAAGAAAAAAGAAGAAGAAGCTCGTAGGGCGGCAGAAGCAGCCGGTGAAAATGAATCACCATCACTAGAAGATTTTCCCGAGGACAGTCCTGTCGCAGAGAATGTTGAATCACAGCAGCCACAAGTTGCAGAGCCTGTAGAAGTAGTCACAGAGCAAGTCCCTTCACCAATCGAAATTCCTGAGCCGGCTTTTGAGGAAGAACAGAGTAGTCCAGAAGTAGTTCAAATTGAAGTACCACCTGAAACTCCTGTCGAAGTTCTTAAGCCGACCGAAGGGAAAGTTGCAGTGGTTCCACCTTCTCAACCACCAATAGATGAATCAGCTAGTAAGAGCAAGGAATCAAGTTTAGACATGTTGATGAAAGCTGTTGATAAGTCTGAAGAAATGACTGAAACCTCTTTAAAGACAAGTCTTGGAAGAACGGATCCTTCTTATATTGAGCCCCCAAACTACTTAAGAAGTGGTAGAGGGCTGGTGTATAATTGTAAGGAAAACCATTGGGCATGTGTTGATAAGTTTAGTTATTTTACATGTTTTGAAAATCAAAAATGGAATCAAGATAATTCACAAGATACAGAATGTATAACTAGAGATGTTTACGCTTCTGAGGCTGATTGTGCTTCTATACAAAAGTTTTATGTCAATAAGCCTGAACCAACTGACTTTTGTGGTAAAAAACAAGAGAATTTACAGGCTGGTGATAAGTCCTATCCTGAATCTGAGCAAGATATCTCAAATATCATTGCTCCATAAAAGCTACCAACCGCGATATTTTTGATAATTTTTCTTTCTTAACTCTTCTACTGCCGCTTCATCATCTCTGGTTAATGCCTTGAAAATCCAATCGATACTTGTATTTTCAGAGAAAGGCCAAGGGATAAATGCGGAATGAATTTTTAATGTAAACCCTCGCCATAAATCTAAGCTAACGGGAGTACATGCAATAGCACTATTATGCCATCGCTTGTCTTTATGCGTGGCTGTGGGTTGTTCACTTACAAAAGTATTAGAAGTACTGGAGGGATTAATCCATTCTAGAGGAAAGGACTCATCATTAATCTCTATTGCAATTTTCCAATTAGAAAGCTCTTTTGTTTTTTCAAACTTTGTGACGCTATAGTCGAATTGAACGCAAGATTTTCTGCTAATAAATCGATCAACATTTTTAAGAACTCCAGACCTATAGTTCTTACTATTAAGAGAACGTGCTTCGGCTTGCTCTTTCCATTTCTTGTCGAGATAAGGTTTAGAGAGCGGCAAGGCGTCGATTAGGAAAATTCCACCGGCCATTGTTACAGACTTTTGTAGTAATTGTTTCATATCTGTTGAGCTTAGACCGGCTATGTCTGATCCACCTGTAATGAGATGAGGACTTGGATCGGGAGCTCTAGAGGGTAAGAAGCTGCAGCTAGTAAATGCTAGTAATATAAATAAAATTTTCATGATCAGATAATAGCCTGAGGATGATTAAGACTTCAAGCTTGAGAAAATATGGAGGTGATTAGGCAGCGTCTTTATTAAATTCGCCGTCAACAATGGTAAGTTTAAAGGTTTGTTCATTCTTACCTTCTTCACGTCTCATTGCGGCGATAAAATGCTCTACTAAATTGGGATCGAATTGAGTGCCTGAAAATTCAATGAGCTCGGCAAATGCTACTTCATAGGCAAGACCTTTTCTGTATGGTCTTGTAGAAGTCATGGCATCAAATGTGTCGGCAATCAGGATGATTCTTGAGTATAATGGAATATCTTCACCCTTCATGGCATCAGGGTATCCGCGACCATCATATCTTTCATGATGATGCTTGGCCCAAAGAGCAATATCTTCAAATGGAGAAAAGCCCTTAAGGATTTCAGCAGATTTGCTGGGGTGAGATTTCATAACAAGAAATTCATCTTCAGTTAATCTTGCAGGCTTGTTAAGTACAGCATCTGGTACTGCAATTTTACCGATATCATGAAAAAGCGCAGCAAGTTCTAAGTTATATAAAGCTTCTTGATCAAGTCCCAGCTCTTTGCCAAGAGTAAGAGAATAGTACGCAACACGCATACTGTGACCGTAGGTATAATGGTCCTTGCAATCTAGGGCATAGAGAATACTTCTAACAGCTTGTTCACAGAATTCTTTTTGGCTTTGGCGCAAAGTTTCAGCGTCACTAGAAGTTGTAGTGGCTACTTTATGACCGTGTAATGAAATAACATTGCTTTTTTTATCGCTCATTTCATCTCTCGCAGGCGCTAGTTTTCAAAAAGTAGTAGCGCTTATAGTCATTTTAACGCCATCACATGATCGAATCGGTCAACTAGCAGATGAACTTTAGAGAAAAGAGAGCTTTCAGGCACATAGGGGATTAATTTGCTTTGTACACGTGGCAATTATTTGAGCTTTTATTGGGTATTCAAGCATTTACGGTTTCACCATAGCGTCTGCTCTCGTATAATAAACTTAATTTAAAGTTCAACGGACGAAGGATTGTCCATGCGAGAAACCATAGTATTTAGTCGGCATCCACGCTTTAAAAGCTGGTTATCAGCCATAGTGCCTAGACTGCCAATTTCTAGCGACGAGCTGCGCTTTGCCTCTTCTTCAGAGGATCTAGATTCAATTCTACTTAATCAGAACAAATTACTGCTAATTGATTACTCTTGGCAGGAGCAACTTGATCTTCCATTGAGCAAGGCCAAGGCCCAGGTGATCCTTTTGGGTGATATTCAGAACTCAGATGCGGCACAGGTCTGGCAAATGAGACAGCTTTGCCTCGATCGTCCGCAGATTCATGCCTTTGTAGATTATTCTAGAGATGCTGAATTTTACTTGCCAGTATTGAGGTCGGCTTTGCTGGCTAGAGATGGCGCCGGAAAAATGGGTGAAATTAAAGAGATGTCTTTAAAGCTTAATGCCTTAGTGACACAAAATCTTTTAGAGCTTCACAGACTTAAACGCCTTCATGAAAAACTCGTTCCGCTTCGAAGTGAAAAGCTAAAGGGAATTTCTATATATAGTAAATTTGCCGCTGGTGAAAGTGCAGGGGGAGAGTTCTTTGATACGGTTTGTTTTGAAAAGGATGTTTTAATATTGATGGCTTCATCAAGGTCATATGTTGCAAGTTCGGCTATCTTGGGACACTTTGAAGATCTCAGAAATAGCAAAAACTTTAATGAAAAATCATTAGAAAACTTTATAGCTTCTCTATCTTATGAACTTAAGAAATTTCAAAATAGTGAAGTGGAGTTAACTTTGCTAACACTCGATATCAGGTCAATGCAAGTCAAAGGCTTTAATTTTGGAGCAGGAACAATCTGGCAAAATGGAAAAGCATTAAATCAAGCTAATGATCTAGATCTTAATCCAGTATTTGTTGAAAAAGCTAAGATCGACTTTAAGGTTGATCGAGGGCAACAAATCTTAATTAGGTCCTCAGGATTTGCAAAAAACCTTGAAGAAACAGATTTGGGTAGGAATGAAAAATGGATCGAGTTCCTAAAGAACATTGATTCTAAATCGATCTTTGAAAAAATGTCCGAGCTGTTTTTTAAGCTAAAAAAGGACAGTAAAAAAGATTTTTTAAAAACTGATGCATCCGTCATAATTATTGAGGTAGATAAAAATGCAATTCTTCAAGTTTAGTATTCTCGTCATCTTTATTCCCATTGCAGCCATGGCCAACAGCTATACAGAGCTAGAGTGTCTGGATGCTAGCTATGAGACAACTATTAGTCATAAAGGATTTCCTTTTGGATTAACCCAAAATATTTTGAAGGTATCAAAAGATAATTGTGTAATAACAGTTAACCATGAAAAGCTAAAATTTATTAAGGATCAGTGGGTAATTGATGTTTGTCGTGAACCAGTTCATATGAAAAAAGGTTCTGGAGCAGTTGAAGTTATCAAAAGAGACGGTGTCTGTATTGAAGGATCTAAATCACCATTTTGCGGAGAACTTAGCCGTCTAAAAGCTTTGATACAAGATGACGGTCTTATTTTTGCTGAAGGAGAAAAAGAAGATTTAACTTCAGACCATGGTAAAGTTTACTGCTCATTTATGGTAATGAACCGCTATCTAGAGCAGGGAATCGTTTTATCAAGACATGGTGGCACAGTGATTCCTGTCCCGTTGTCTAGTCCTATGCCAGAATCAAATGTAGAACCGATTCAACCTCAGAGTCCGATAGAGGCTAATCCAGTCGAAGGTAATACTGGCTCTTTCTAATGAAAAAATTTATTTTAGGACTTTTATTTGGAGTATTAATCGGTGGCTCTCTTGTTTACTTGAGCGACTCTTCTAAAGAGCTAAAAACTACAACGTCTGAGTGTGCTTCTCCTGAAATTGTTACTAAGATCAAAACGGT
>CAYGQW010000112.1:0-9685 GCA_964352175.1 uncultured Halobacteriovorax sp. | reverse complement strand
GTTCATGAGCAAAATGAATGATGCAAAACTTTCTGCCGGTGAATTTGAAAATGGTGTGGCTAAAACGGCAACCAAGCCTCTTTATCAATCGGTTGAAAGATCATTTATTGCAGAGCCTTTACCGGCTACAAATAAAATTCTAAAAGTTGCCACAAACCCTCAGTTTGCAGAATTCTTCGGTGGCTCTGGTGGTGGAGCTGCTAAAAATGATGCTCCAAAGGAAAACTTCTCAATTGCGAAGGTATGGATTGAGCCAGGTTGTATCGTTTGTAATGCGTGTGAAGATATCTATCCTGAAGTCTTCGAAGTAACCGCTGATACATGTCTTATTCGCCCAGGTGCTCCGCTTGATGATGGACTCAAAATCCAAGAAGCCGCAGAAGCATGTCCTGTGGAAGTGATTAAGTTTACAGCCTAGTTTTTTGGTCAATTTTCAATTATTTCTTGTATGAGTTTCTAGCTATTTATGCTTTTCATTGATCTTAATGAGACTTTGAGAAACAATAGCTTATGAAAAATTCTTCCAGCAAAATAATTCTGTTACTTTCAGGTTTTCTCATTCTTGACCCTGCTCTAAGAATTCTATCTTTTAAAGTTTCTACAGGTATGGACTGGGCACTCATTTGGGACAATATCGTTGAAAATGGAAACGTCAGTGTTTTTCGCTTTATGGAATTTTGGATTTTCACACCACTTGCGGGACTGTTTCTTTTAACACTTTCAAGATTCGCTAATATCATCTATTCGATCTTAACTCTTTATAAGTTTTATTCGTTAGTTAGCTATACACCTTATGATTGGCCATATTTTGCTGCCAGACCTCACTTTGGTGCATTTTGTATTATTACGGTGAATCTTGTTTTTGTTGGTATTTTGATGTGGCCACTGATGAAAAAGTATATTTTTAGCTATCACTTCAAAGATGTCTGGGATGCTAGAGGACGCTATGAAACGAACCTCAAGGCAACACTTTATCTCAATGGTAGAGAAGGATTCTCCTGTGGCCGAATAAAAAATATTTCTTCTGGCGGTGCTCTTTTAAATATTACGGATATAAAAATACCCATCGCCAAACCGGAAGATGAAGGGATATTAATTATTGAGACTTCAAATAAAGAACATCTCTATTTTGATATTGAATTAGTTAATACGACTATTTCTGCAAAAGGTGATCTGATCGGAATGGAGTTTGTGAATATGGGCCCCAAAATTTCTCTAGCACTACTTAATATTTTGATTGATCTTCGTGCTAGAGATGTAGAGAAAGAAGAAAGGACCCCTTCCGAGGTCCTTTAATCTTTTACTGTCTAACGTGAGATGGTAGCAACTCTAGATTAGTTCTATACAAACTATTTTTACCTTGAAGCTGCCCAGTTAGGAAGTCTCTAAGGATAGTCATATCAGCTTCGTAAGCGGCTTTAACATCATCAGTTGCATCTGCAGGAGCCTTACCAAGATTTGCAATAATTGCTTCTACTTCTCTAAGTCCTTCAGCTCCAAGAGTTGAGGCTTGGAACGTTTGTTTACCAAGTTCAGGTCCTAGCATTTCTACCAGTTGCTCTTCAGTAAAGGTTGCGCCTTGAGACAAAAGGGTTGCCAACTGATCAAGCAAACCATCTGGGAGAGTTGCAGCTGCAACTTGTTCAGCAGTAAAGTCGGCCGGAAGAGCAGGGTTAGCACGATCTTGGAAAATTTCTAAAACTTTTACTTCTCCTAAACGGCTTAATACGGGAGCTGTTAGAACCGAATCAATCATCACTGTCGCAATTTGATTCACATCGCCTGCACTATATAGTCTTTCACCAACTCTTAGAGTTTTTAGGTAACGGCTATTGAAAGTGTCAGCGATATCATTCTTTCTAACAGTAAAGGCATTAACGAGCTCACGACTTTGCTCTGAAACTAGATCGTCATCAATTAAGCCCCATTTCTTTGCCGTCTGTAGTAATGACTTGTTGAGAATTCCTTTACCGTCTCTTGGAAGGTCAGCAAAGCTTCTCACCCAGCTAAGACCATTAAGTGGACCGTTAACAATGTATGAGCTGTCGATACTGTAGTCTTCTTCATACTCAGCTCCATTTTCTGTTTTAAATGGAACTTTCTCAGCAAGCTCTGTTCCCATCAACAAATGTTGAACAAAGTTGAAAACTTTTGGTGTTAGGTAGCTATTTTCAACAAGTGAAGCAAAATTATCATCAGTTGTTGGACGACCTGTTTCTCTTTGGAAAAGAGACTTCATTGCCATTACTTTATCAAGCCATACACCTAACACAAATCGATCCGACACATAGATATGTTGTGGATTATTATCCTTAAATCCATTGAGGAACTTACCAGCTTCACCGCGTACAACTTTTGGTGCAGGTTGATTAGCATCGTCAGTGTTTTCAGCCAAAGCAGCTTTTACAGCAGCATCAAAACAGCTGGTTGGAACATATTTGATATCGAACTTGATATCGTCATAGATTTTAGACAGTGGACGAAGTTCAGTTGTAGTTGTTGGGTTACTTGCATCAGCAAGAGCACACAAGTGATCAGGAGTCTTAAGAACTTTAAGTAAAAAGTCTCCCGCCAGTTTTACAGCTTCGATTCTATCGTTAATCATCTTACAGACTGGGAATTGAGCTGTTTGTTGTGGACTACAACCTTGCTCCATGACTTCTCCAAAGATCTCTTGGAAAAACTCCCACTCTTCAATTACATCACGAATACGATTAAATTCGTGGTAGCGAGCTATTAGGTAGTTAGACAGGAAGTAAGCATTGTATTGATCGCGGTCATCTCTAAAGTTTCTATACTTATATGAACGCTCGTAGTTATCAATATAGTGAGTAACCACTTCAACCAAGGTTGAACCTTCATCAAAACGATTACAACTTGCTGAAAGACGAGTGTTTTCATCAGTACAGAACTGGTAAGATTTAAGCTCAGCTCCGCTATTTTCTAAGTCATGAAGAGTTGTATCAATCTTGGCAATTGATCCATCAGAAAGTTCAACTTCACGTGCATAGCCAAAACGGAGGGCAGCTACGTCATACTTACCAAACTGAGGCAGTTCGTTAAGTTCACTATAGCCATAATCCATAATTGAGCTATAGGCCGGACGATTATGCATACCAAGTTCATGTGCTTCTTCTTCAGTGTAGAAGTTTTCAGAATCAAATGATCCGGTAAAGTTGTGACGAAGGCCTAGAGCATGACCAAATTCATGCACAAGAGTCGTTGTATAGGCATTAGGAATCATAATGTCTTCAGCAGCTTTCTTTTGAACTTCTGAAAGTTGACTCCAGCGCTTAAGAGTACCGTCACTATTTTGAACGCCAGCAATCTCTTTAATCCCTGGGTATAGTGCTTTAACAGTCCCAGCGATTGGGAAAAATTCCTCGTGGTAAGCATTATTTTGTGCCCAACGATCGAGACGACTCATATGTTTTTCAGCTTTCGCTTCTAAAGTATTTTCTTCAAAACGATGTGAATGTGTTTGAGGTCTAAGTTTCAATCTAAGAGCAACTTTCTCTTGTGCTTCTTGAGAACGTCTTGCAACCGTGTCAGAAAGATTAGCAATACGACTTGCCGACTTAAGTTTAGCTTGAGTCGCGATAGAAGGTTCGAAATCTGCTAACTTCTTAATTCTGTCTAAGCTTTTTTCATCGATTGGAAGAGGTATTGGAGTCGGAGCAGCAACTGGTGCGACAGCAGCAGCATCACGTTGCTCAATTGTTAGATCAACCATTTGCTCCCAAATACGACGAGATAGTGTTTTTAAAACTCCAGAGTACATATTGATATGCGACTGAATAATTTGACCCGTTAGTGGGTTTGTTACAGTCGGAGCATATCCAAGTAATCCATTTGATAGAGGATCAGTGATAAGTTGGATAACATTATTTCTAAGGTCTCCACTATGTTTACCTGCTGGCTCTTTAAGGACAATCTTGAAATTAGCATTGGCACGTTTTAGTGATCCATTGATGGTATCAACAGCTCTAAAAGTTGCTTGCTTGATTAGCTCTTGTCCTGGCTCATTAAAAGTATCAGAAAGGTAATAGACAACTTTAGTTTTCTTATCACCTTCTTCTACATGCCAACGATGTAGAAAGCTTTTTTGATCAAGTCGACTTGGATCATACTGAGCATTAAGATCTTTCTGTGTATTGGTAAAGAAACCAAAGGTTCCATGATCAGGAATTGGGTAATCTACTGTTTTGTAATCAGGTGCAGCAAGATCGTCTAGTTTCACTAGAGAGAATGTAAACTTAGCCTTAAATCCAGCGTCATCAAGACCTGTAAAATCATCTGTATCTTCATAATAATCATCAATAATACAGTCAACTGCCGCTGGATTTTTCTTATAAGTTTTTTCTAACTCTACAAAAAGCACACCTTTTTTAATTTCATGTGTTGATTCTTCAACTTTTACAGTTTGTAGGCATGGGTTGCCACCAGCACCCCAAAGATCAAGCGGGTTTACTTCAGTTACAGATAACTTTTCTAATTCAGGTTTGAAATATCTTTTTTCATTCCAAGACTTATCTTTGTCTTCGACTGTTTCTGAAGTACATTCTTTGTTCTCGTCTTCTTTACATTTGTAATCGACGTGAGTACCAGGAATCGTCATGACAGGAAAATTGTTTAGAGCATTAAACTGAAAGCGTGCGTCTCTTTCAACTTGAACAACTTCAAGACCAGCTTCGATAAATCTAAGCTTAACAAGTTTTTCTTTACCTTGATAGAATGGATCAACTTCGCGAATACTTCTTGGAGTTTGACCGGTCATTGGTACATAGAGATAGACAGCTTCAGTATCAAAGTGTCCAGATTTACTCGTCAAAAGCTCATCAACATTATTAATGCCGTCGCTTAGACTAAACTTATTGACTTGCGCCTGAAGGTTAACTTCAATCATCTTGGCCTGACGATGATTAATATCATAGTCAAATTCAACCGTAGCAATTGGCTGGTTACTATTTTTTAAACGTCTAAGTTTGATCGCTTTGGCGTCAATAGCATAAGTTGGTTTTAAAACACAATCTTCTTTAGCTATAGCAGCTCGCTCGGCAATTCGCTCATCACACATTGAAATTCTTGGGTCAGCTGGCTCAGATGCTAAAAGTCCTAGTTCGACTTCATCGAGATTTTTCTTTTTAACAGCTTTTAAAACATAAATCTTATCTTTATAGAATTTAAGACGAGCAGGCTTATCATTTGAACTACCAACTTCTAGAAGAACATTTGTCGTGAAGAGTTGCTTGATTTGTGCAATTGTATAGACTTGCGAATGAAGTTTTCTTTTATCAAAAACAACACTTTTTTCATTATAGTCATTGGCGCGAAGACCAGCATCGACTCTCTCTTCAATGGTGGGATCAATTGTTACGTGTGTCGATTGTGAACGATCACGTTTTTTGTAAGTTACGATATGAGTATCTTCACCAAGGTCATTTTCAACCTTATCAAGTATGCCATAAGAGCTAACAGTAAATTGGAAAAGTGGAAGTTCAGTTCCTGTTAAAAGTTCTTGTTGGTGGAGTGAAAGAGTTTCACCTTGGTAGGTTGCATAGGCAAGCATGACGTTGTCAGTGAGTCTAAACTTTACGCTTAGACGTTGGCCTGGAGCAGCAGACTCAATCTTAAGATCTTTAAAGAAGGCCGCAAGCTCTGGCTTTCCTGAAACGACTTTGACGCTTCTAAGCTTCATTTCGTTAAGAGCAAAGACTCCACTGACTTCCGCTTCATGTGCTTTAATAGCAAAAGTACCTGGTTCATCAATTGTTTCAATCACCACTTCATCACTGAAGATGGCCATTGAATGGACATTCTTTTCAATGTCTTCCGATACTTTTTCAGGCAATTCTTTAGCGCACCCTACTAATAGTAGTGCAGCTAGCATTGCTGGAAGCGTGTAGCGATTTGATTTACGGTTAAACATTTTTGCTCCTAATCTCTATTAACAATTAAAATATCTATTAAAATGAAACAGTTAACATTCCAAATACAGTTGAATCTCTTGAATCAAAAAATCTAATATCAGTCTCTACTCCGTTGACGGCCAATGGACTTCCACCAAGTACATGTCCTATTGCAATATCAAAGTTGTCTATTGGATACCCTATGACTTGAGTAAAACGATAATTATCCCTTTGATTATTTCTATAAGTATAAAGACGACTGTAGCTGGCACTCGCTTGTGCGTACGCGCCAATTGAAAACTGATAAAGCGCACTTACTGAATTGCCTAATATATATTCATAATTAGATGCACCTGTAAGTGATGTCTTTGTTTCATGAAAGTTCTTTCTTAGACTTGGAGAGTAACTCAATCTCCAAGCGTTACTTCTCCAGATCAAAGGAGTTGCAACTGAGATTCCAGTAATTTGTTTTTGATAATCTCTAGATGATTCAGAGAATGGAATTAAGACAGATGTAGATCCACTTAAACTCAACTCTTTATTAAACTTATAAAGTGATCTTGCTGCAGATATTGAAGCATTATTCATGTTTGCTTCACGCTCACCAGTTAAGTTCTTTGTGATACTTGTCGTTAAAGCAAAGCGAGTGCCTTTAAAAACTGCGGCCATTGTACCTTCAAAGTCAGCAGCAGAAGCAAAGTTAACCGAATCTGGTTTATTTAGATTGCTTGAATAGGTCATTGTTATATCGCTACTCCAAGTGACCTCATCACTTTTTGCATTTCCTAAATTGTCTATTTGGTTGACACTTGTCTGTGCCCATAGCGATGTCGATGACACCACCAAGAGGGATGAAAATAGACAAAGCTTTGTCATTTCAATAAGTTTGACTTTCAAAGGGCACTCCAATACCAGTTGTTTGTTATTATTAAAGCAATTACTGGGCCATATAGGTCGGATATTACCTTATGCGAAGCGTTATTTGGTTAAATATGTAAAATATATAGACAATAACCACCTGATTAAGTGGATTAAGACGTTTATCTGTTGGTTTTTACTGGTGTCAGAATGGCACCTGGAAGTCAGTGTGGCACTTAGTCGAGAAGCTTTGATCTCATTAAAGCTTGTAGGCCAATCTCATTTTCCTGCCAAATCTCTTTTAGGCTTTTGCCCGAAGACAATAAGGGGCATTCAAAGGTAAGCACTGGGCTGCTATATTCTTGGACACCGTATTCTCCAAGACTTCCTGGTGTTGGATGGCCGGCGATATCATCTTGAACGATTTCATAGTTATTGTAGCGTTCTAGAAATTGAGCAATCTCTAGACAATCACCATTAGTATTAATAAATGGCTTCCACGAATGAAAGCTCATAATGATTTTTGGCGGGTACTTTTGAAAGAGTTTATCGAGAAAAATGTTTTCCGGCTCACTTAAGGGCTTTGATCCAGGATTATATTTGGCTTCTCTGGCCTTATCGCTCCAATCTTTTGATGGCAGGTTACGATTGAGGTCGACTCCATGAGCATTTGTGCGAGAGCCTGAGCGGTAACCATCAACATTAAGGATGGGAACAATCACGGTTGGTCTTTGGATGTCTTCTTGCTGTTGTAGCCACTCATAGAGTTGCTTGACTACGTAAACGCCTTCTACTTCGTCACCGTGGACGCCGGCTAAAATATATACCCAAGATGGACCTTTGGTCTCACTCTTGTAAGCTTTAATTTCATCGCCTTCGACGCTTTTGCCCGACTTTATGGGAATGAAGTTCATGCGTATCCTCTTAATTTAATTTAAAAACTTTAGCACGCTGCAATCTTTGTCGCAATTAATTGATGTGAAATATTGCTGTGCATAGGGGTATTCAAACAGACATGAGGTTTGTTAGGATTTTCCTTTAATATCAACGGAATATCATCGGAACACAGAATTATGGAACAACCCAAAAAGCTCGATCCCACGGTCGAAAAAGAAGTTCAAAGACAATTTGAAATCTTAAAGTTTGGTGTATCCGAAATTACTCCAGAAGAAGATCTTATTTCAATGCTTCGTCATTCAGTTACTACGAACACTCCACTTCGAATAAAATGTGGCATTGATCCGACATCGACTGATGTTCATCTTGGTCATACGGTACCATATCGTAAGATGAGACAGTTTCAAGATCTGGGGCATATTGGAGTTGTGATTATTGGTGATTATACCGCTAGTATTGGGGATCCAACTGGAAGAAATGATTCAAGACCGCCTTTGACTGCACAGCAAATTAAAGCAAATGCTGCTCGCTATATGGAACAAGTTTATACAGTCGTTGATAAAGAGAAGACTGAAATCCGTTTTCAATCAGAGTGGTTCAAAGACGTTACCCTTAGCGATGTTATTGGCTGGGCTGGACAGACAACAGTTGCAAAACTTGTCTCCCACGATACTTTTGCCAAACGTTTAGAAGAAGGTCACTCATTAGGTCTTCATGAATTATTTTACCCTGTTCTTCAGGGGATTGACTCTGTTTACGTTAAAGCCGATGTAGAGCTTGGAGGTACTGATCAAAAGTTCAACGTATTAATGGGAAGAGATTACCAAAAGCACGCCAAACTTCGTCCACAAACGGCTATGCTGCTGCCGATTATTACTGGAACTTGTGGCACTCAAAAAATGTCTAAGTCTCTAGGCAATACTATCGGCATTCTCGATGAGCCATTTGATAAATTTGGAAAAACCATGTCTATTCCAGATGCTATTATGCTTGAATGGTGGAAGTATGTTGGTAATATCGATGAAGCAAAATTCGCTCAAATTGAAGCCGGTCTCAAAGAAGGAACTCTTCATCCTAATGAGTGTAAAAAGCAATTAGGTGTAGCAGTTGTCAGCTTCTTTCATGGAGAAGAGATTGGTAAAGCGATGCGCGAGCAATTTGAAAATGTTTTTAAGAACAAGCAAATACCAGACGATGTCCCTGATTTTATTTTTGAGCGCGGTCAAACACTTTTAGATGGGTTAGTTGCAGCAAATCTAGTGCCTTCAAAAGCAGAAGGGCGCCGGATGATTCAACAAAATGCAGTCTCAATTGTCGACGGTGATAAATTATCTGCAGTTGATATTGTGTTAAGTGAAGACTTTGCCGGCAAAGTTCTTAAAGTCGGCAAACGTAAGTTTGCAAAGCTGGTGTAGTCTTGAGTAAAGCCCGCCTACGTCAGTCATTAAGCTTTTTAAAAAAATCTTTTGCTTCCGATGAAGAAGCCTTAAAAGCTATCGAGCTTTTGAGCGAGAGAGGAAAAGATATCGAATGGCAAAAAACCATTAATGCCACCACCGACTTAGTTCTACCAAAAGATGTTGATGGGATTGAAAATAGCTTTGCACTTTTCTCGGATGGGGCTTGTCGCGGTAATCCCGGCCCTGGTTCATGGGGAATGATTGGCCAAAATCATCTCGGCGAAATTATTTTTGAAGGATCTGGAATTGATAATCCAACCACAAATAATCGAATGGAACTTGAAGGGGCAATTGTTGCACTTGAAAGCCTGGTTGAGCATTTTAAAGAAATTCCACCCTCTGGAAAACCAAATGTTTTTCTTTATAGTGATTCAAAATATGTCGTCGAGGGCGTAGAGAAATGGATTGCAGGCTGGAAGGCGAGAGGCTGGAAAAAAGCTGATAAGAAAGAGCCAGAGAATGTTGAGCTATGGAAAAGGTTAGATGCAACAACCAAGCTATTTAGTAATTTAAAATTTAAATGGGTCAAAGGTCACGCCGGTCATCCACAAAATGAACGCT
>CAYGQW010000111.1:4864-9686 GCA_964352175.1 uncultured Halobacteriovorax sp. | reverse complement strand
TTCTTAAAAAAACCAATCGATTTTACTTGAACTGCTTTTACTTGCTCCGCGAGCTCGGGTGATTTTATTTTAATTGTGGCTAGAAAATCTTCTCTTGTTTCGATCTTTATTAGTTCTCTTCCTAAAATAAAGAAGATTTGATCTCCCGCAATAATAATATCTGAAGTTTCCAGAGATTCTTTTTGTCCTGCACCAACAGTTTTGTCATTAAGATGTGTTCCATTTGTAGTATCTTGGCCATAAAGAAACCATTGACCATTCTCTAGTTCAAATTTTAGATGTTCTTTATTAAGGTACTGGTCAGTTTTAAAAGCCGCAATAATTCTACCAATAATGTCACCACTATTTATTTCAATAATATTGTTATGGACGATAGACCATATATAGAGAGTTTTTTCTATTTGATCTCGAGCAGTCTTAGTCATCTTTTTATTTTAGTCTGTACGCAGCCCGTCGTCGAGATGACTTTGTGATTTTATTTCACTGCAATCTCGAGGAAAGTGCTCGGTTAATATTATCCCAGTTTTATTGACTAATTCTTGAAGCGTCTCTTCGTATTGACCTTTTTTTAGTAATGGCAGTGTCTCTTTGATCATTTCTTGCCATTTCTCGTTTGCCACTACTTTCGAAATCCCTATATCTGCAAAAATGTGAATTCTTCTTTCAAAAAAAGATAGAAATAGAAGAACACCATTTCTATGTTCGGTCGCAACAACCTGGTGTTCTATATATGCTTGCAAAGCTCTTTGATAAACCTCTTCATTCAGTTGTTTCTTGCTAAGAAATATCCTCTTGGCCTTTTGATTAAAAGCTATTAAAAAGCCCATGATTATTCCTAGCGCCTGAGCTGCCAGGAATTCTATAGGGTCGTTGGTCGTAAATGGACTTAAATATAAAGCTGATGGAAAAATTATTGAAAGAAACAATGCCCATCTAAAGTGAGCTGAAGGGTAGGAATCACTAGTTTTTAAAAGAACGGTGATAATCTCTCCGGTAGATTTCTTTTCATAGTCAGCAACGAGACCTTCGATATCTTGTTTGAATGCATCAGATATAATCTTCATTACCAACCTCCACTGGCACCGCCGCCAGAAAATCCGCCACCACCACCGGACCAGCCGC
Source organism: uncultured Halobacteriovorax sp. (assembly GCA_964352175.1). Lineage (GTDB taxonomy): Bacteria > Bdellovibrionota > Bacteriovoracia > Bacteriovoracales > Bacteriovoracaceae > UBA4207. Next base: position 8,564 of record CAYGQW010000111.1, on the reverse strand, counting down.
CGCCACCGCTTGAAAATCCACCGCCACCACCGAATGATCTGCCTGTTCTGCCTGAACCAAGGATTGATGAAGTTGAGCGTCTTCTTATACCAAGAAAAGAGTCAACAATGACTGCAAAGATGATAAGAAAAATTAAGAATCCACCAAAAGGTTTACGTTTTGTAGACTTCTGCATGCCAAGGCTCGTTGCTTGAGCTTCAACATTTGCAAGTCCTAGAAGCCCGTTAACCCCTACAAGAAGCCCAGTAGCAAAGTCACCTCTTTTGAAATATGGAGTGAGTGATTGAATGAGCATTCCAGCTTGAGCGTCAGTTATTTCTCCTTCAAGTCCTTGACCAACTTCAATTCTTATTTTTTTTTCGGCCATCGCCATGATAAATAGTAAGCCTTTGTCGCTTTTTGCTGATCCTAGCTTCCATTTATCAACTGCTTTAATAGAGAAATTTTCAATAACATCTCCGCCTAAATCCTTAGCGATAAAGACCTGGAGCTGTATGCCATTTGTAGCATATACATTCTTTAAAACTTTGGACAGTTGACTTTTTTGGCTAAAGGAGAAGACACCGACTTCATCAATAACTGGTCCCGATAGTTCGGGAACATCTCTTGCAGACAAAGTGAAGCATGTTAAAAGTGTAAAAAGAATATATCTCATTAAAACTCTACTTTTGGTGCGTCTTTAACGCTATCTAGATTTTCAACTTGGTATTGAGGCATTTTTTCAAAATGGTAAAACAAACTATTTGTCCACGATGTAGGTGGGACAGTAACTTTGTTGTTAAAATTCTTAATTGACTCGATATATCTATTTCGGGCAACTGTGATTCTATTCTCAGTCCCTTCAAGTTGGAATTGTAGTTGTTTGAAGTTCTCATTTGATTTTAAGTCAGGATATCGTTCAACAACAACCATTAGCTTAGATAAAGCCCCTGATAGACCCGCTTGTGCTTTCGAGAACTGATTAAGAGTATCCTGATTTAATTTCTCAATTGGAATATTGTTTTGGGTGGCTTTCGCTCTAGCTTCGATCACGGCAGTCAAGGTCTCTTTTTCTTGTTTGGCATAACCCTTAACAGTATTAACAAGATTAGGAATCAAGTCCGCTCTTCTTTTAAATTGATTTTGAACTTCTGCCCACGAAGCTTCGACTTCATTTTTGCCTTCAGGTAGTGACTGAACTCCACAGCCTGTTAGGAGTATTAGTAGAAATGGTATAAGCGCGCTGCGCATAAAGCCTCCGATTTAATCTTGGTTCGATCAATATTGTAAGGTAAAGTAGTATCCTATGTCCAAGTTACCAATTTCAGTATTGATTATTGCTCAAAATGCTTCATTTTCGTTGAAGCGTTGTCTTGATTCACTCAGTGACTTCTCTGAGATTGTCTTAATAGATGGGGGTAGTACTGATGATACGATTGAGATTGCTCAATCTTACGAAAACGTACGAGTCCACAAGAATCCATGGCCCGGGTTTATTGAACAACGAAATTTCTCAATAGATAAAGCAAATCACGATTGGTGCTTGATGATGGATTCAGATGAAGCAGTTACGCAAGAATTAGTTGAGTGTATTAAACAAGAAATAACTAAGCCTGGTGCTAAGAAATTATATCGAATTGTTAGAACTGAATATTTTGAAGGGGTAGCGATTGAAAATGCTTTTGGCCGTTCTGATTTTCAAGAAAGACTTTTTCAAACAAAACACATTCGCTATACCGGGGGTAATCACCACGAACATTTAATCGATGGTCGACTGGCCAAAATTGGTGATCCCGACATGGCAGACTTTCCAAGACATCTTCGGATCCTTCATTGGCCTGGATACGATATGGATGCCTGGATCAAGAAGCTTCCTAGATTTGTTACTTTAGTTGCTAACGAAAAAATTTCTCGCGGCAAATCGACCTCGGCTTTAACAGTGCTCTTAACTCTTTTTGGAACATTTTTTCAAATATATGCAAAGTCTTGGCGACAAGGCAGAGTTGGTTTTCTTATCTCTGTTAATGAAGCCTGCTATAGAACATTGGTAAAAGCTAAGATATATGCCAATGGAAACTTACAAGAAAGCTCTGTAAAAAAACAATTTGAAAAAGAGTTTTTAAATTAGACTATTGTAGAGACTAAGATATTTTTTTGCAGCTAGGTCCCAAGAAAAATTAGCCGCTCTTTCTTTAAGCCTGTTTGCCTGCTCTACATTAAAAGAATTCATTCCATTGTTTATTGTGTTCAACATTGACTGTGGGGAAAAATCTTCAAAGTAAAAAGCATCTTCTCCGCCGATCTCAGGTAATGATGTTTTATTGGATAAAAAAAGTGGCTTTCCAACAGACATAGCTTCAACAACAGGTAATCCAAAGCCCTCTAATAAGGAGGGAAATATTAATCCATGGCAGTTTTCGTAATACCACGACTTGTTTTCATCTGAAATCTTTCCAACAAAGTGGACGTTCACTGGTTTGTTTTTTTGTATTCTAGCAGCATAAGCGGAGTCGGTACTACCGGCGATGATATAGTCCATATCACTTGATAATCTGGCTAGATCGACTATCGTATGGAGATTTTTTTTCTCTAAGACAGTTCCAATATTAAAGTAAAAAGGCTTTGAGATTTCAAAATCAGGTTTTTCTGCGGTCTTAAGTCTGGGAACGCCATTATAAATAGTAGTTATATTAGTTAAATTTGGAAAAATTTTAAGAACTTCAGTTTTAGTATAATCAGATATGCAAACAATATGTTTAGCAGCTTTAACTAGAGTTGAAAGCTTTGTCATTATTTTAGTTTTTTCAATTGGCTTTTCGATAAGATCATTTAAGTCATGTATTGTTAAAATATAGTTGGCACCATTTTGTGGCCTGTAGCGAGAATCTTGATGGGTGAGGTGCCAAAGTTTTGCTCTTGGCACGAATAAAGAAAATTTAAATAGATTTCTCTTTTCACTAATCGTTTGTATTCCAGGAATAGAAAAATGATGAGGTAAGATGGCAGAGATATTCAGATGATGATTGTTTTTTGAAATTGCGTTAGCGAGAGCCTGGCTAAATTGACCGAGACCCGAAAATGGGTCTCGAATTTTTTCTAATTCAATAATGACATCAGGTTGCAATTAATACTCACAAGCATTTAAGTTCACCATTAGTGTATTCTAAAACTCCATCTGCACGCAAATCATCGATTCGAATTGCAAATGATATCTCTTCTTGCTCAATTTCCTCTTGAAGTGCAATAATTTGATCTGCTAAATCCTTTAGGGCATCTAGTCTTACAACCAAAGAGACAAGAAACTCACGACTATCAGTTATTTCACTTACTCTTGAACCAAACCAAAAGCTAGCTGCTAGAGTAAAAACAAATGTTCCAGTTAAAATTTTACCAACCGCAGTTTTATTTCCAGATTTCAAACCATTCATTAATTTTGCCATGACGGTAACGCCTTCAGCTGTTGCCTTCATTCTTTTAATCATTAAGCCTGCCAATATAACTGATCCAAGACCAGTCCCAATTGCAACGTTTCGATTGAATCTTCCGTCAGCTTCTAGAGATCTAGCTTCATCATCAAGAGCTTCAGCAAGTAAGGCAATTTCCCTTGAATCGGATGTATCGACTAATAGGTCACGAATTTCTCTTGCCTTAGATCTTTCTGCTTGTAGATCCTGCATAGAAGCTAATGCTTCTTTCATTTCATGGATTTTGATTTCTTTTG
>CAYGQW010000111.1:0-4854 GCA_964352175.1 uncultured Halobacteriovorax sp. | reverse complement strand
CATGAAGGCACATCTATCTAAGCTCTGCGCCGAAGTTGTGCTCATCAACAAGGTAAAGCAAATGAATGTTGAAATAATCTTTTTCATAGTTTTCTCTTTAATTATCTGTTTGATTGTTCTTGTAATTCGCTTGTATTAGATGAGGACAGACTGCGTGTAATTGCCTCGAAATCAGATCGGTTACTGTTATTTTGATTTGTCATATAATTAGACAGAAGAGATTGCAGAATTTCAGCTCGAGCGCTACATTGAGCTAGCTCTTCATTTCTTTGACTTGGTCTTTCGGATTCTTCAAGTTGGTTTGTTTCAAGATTTATCTTTACTAGTTTGTCAGAGACTTTGGCATTTTGTAAGAAGCGATCAATTCTTATATTTTTATCAAGAATTACATGGCCCAAAAAAACACTGTTAGCTCTTAAGACGTATTGATACTTTCCAGTTTGCTGATACGGAGCTCGGTCATAAATATCAAATTCGATATCATCACTTTTTGGGTCTAATAGAATATAGTCTACAGCAAATGCTTGAGACATAAGAAAAGCTGACAACATACAAAGTATTAAAGTTTTCATAACTGCTCCTAGTTTATTATTTGCAACGGTTGTGCCAAAACTAATATCGTAGGTATCTGTAATTACATTAGCTAGCTGTCTAAGTTTTAGACAATATATAAACCTAATTATTCGCTCAGGTATTCCGATACGTGATTGATGAGAAGTCATTTTATAGGTCTATTTTTAATCTTAGTGATGCTGTCTACAGGTTTGTGGAATCGAAGAAGTTATAATCTCTCATCAAATCGCGCGCCAGCTCAAGCTGCCTTGCTGGTAAGTTGTGCCCAGGCATTTAGAACCGTCATGACAATTGCCAGGAGTCCATGGTTCGGCTTTATTAGGCGTGTCCGAACACCACATTTAGGCAATTTAGATGGCTCACTTGTTAATCAACTTACCGATGAATTCTTATCCGAATTTCAAGCAGGTAAATCCTTAAGTGACTTTAATCCAAGCACTATTGAAGAAACATTAGCATTAATGGAAGCAACCATAGTTTCTCGCGGTAGTGCTAGAGTTGATTATGCACGTATGGACCTTTTAAAAAGGGGTAAACTTGCTAATCTTCTAAAGCAGATTAATAAGCCTTCACGTTTCAGTCTCGAGTCATACGAAAATATTTGGAGTGAAATCTTCATAACTAGAATTGGTCGATGGGAGAGTTATAAAAGCATCTTTGATGGTGATCACGCCAAAAAAACAGCCATTATGCTACTCATGCAAGAAGAAATAGCCAGAATTGGCCTAGAAAAAGCGGCTAAAAAATATGGCATGTTTGAAAACCCAGAAGGTGTCTTGAGACGATTTAAAAACTCTAAACTGGGACGTTTTTTAGCCGTATCAATTTTTAATATTCCCATCGTACTTGGTATGCCTCCACTTGTGTTACCTAGATTTAAAAAACCCAGATTACCTGCAGACTTAGCGAATGATCTCATAGAGCAGGGAATGACTGATCTTAATGTCTCTAGGGTTGATGACTTTTTAAAAGAGTATAGTGCAGGTCGTTTTGGAATTAATTTAGATAAACTTGAAAGATATGAACTCATTAGGAGAACGTATAGTTCCGGTTTAGGAGCGTACTTCTTAGTGTTAGCTGTTTGGGAATCCTTTGTAAGAAATAGAGATATTAGTGAAGAAGAGGATGCCATTACGGATACGATTGCGGAAATACAAGACTTAATCAGCAGTGCCGAAGATCTGCAAAGTCAAGGATATGATATCTTTAGTGATCAGGTTACTGAGTCGCAAGTTAATATATCCAGAGAATGTAAAGACTTTAAAGAATGTTTATCTACATTTGGTGATTATAAACAGATAGATAAAGATTCTATTCAATATAGAGATTGCAAAGATTTTGTAGACCCTCAAAATAAATGTCTTGATTTTTAGTAAGGTACAATAAGTCCAGGGTAACCAACACCAATAACCTCAGGGGTCGTTGTTAATTGTTTGGTTATAGGTGTTTGCAAGATACTTTGAGCTCCGGCATCAAGTTTTTCAAGCACAAGAGCGCGGTCTTCGTTTCTAAACTCGCCCCAGATTTTTCTAAAGGAAGTTTCTCCTCTTAGAATTTGTGCCATTTCAAGGCCGCCTGGCATTGTTGCATTTGTTATGACACCAACTCTATTTAGTCTTGTATCTCCAATGAAGTACCAGTTTTCAGATGCTCTAACCAGACGATCATTGTCTTCACAGATAAACATAGTCTTTTTAGCCTGAGTTGACTGTACGCTTAAACATCTGCGCATACGCGCCAAAAATTGTAGAGTAATACGGTTGTATTCAAGTTCAACATCACTCTGTTGCGTATACTGTCTTTCAAATGATGATTGCATTGAAGCTACTTCTTTAGCCTGATAGACACTTTGAGATTGATCTCCTCCGATTCCAATACTTGCGATAAAAGGAATTGAAAGTGAAAAACCGACATGCTTTTCAATCGTCAATGCGTCTCTTTCTCCTTCACCTTGGCTTGATCTGTCGCCGTAAGCAGCAAAGAAGCCGACTCCCCTAAAGATTTCTCCACGTGATTGAGAAACAAAGGTTGGTTTGGTTACTTTAATATCACCTAAAAGTTCTTCTTTGATAAACGATTCAACATGATCAGATGGTGAAACTTTAATATATTCTTGCGGATTTCTAATACACTCCATCCATTTAGTACCACCTACTAGCTTGTCTTCAAATCGTCCCCAATTAAATTCTCGTTGTATTGATGCGGGTGTAAAAAATTCGGCACAGAGCTTTGAGAGTGAGCTTCTTGGAAGATTTCTTGAACTCATTAGAATTCTCATATCGGCTTGAGAAATACCTGTTTGCGGCGATCTGGCCATACGAGCGACATTTGCATCAATTCGTCTATCAGTTATTTGTGATAAAAACTTGAAGCTAAATTCATGTCCTTCTTGATTAGATAGAACTTCTAGGTCATTTTTTAGACCTTGGTAGGAATTTGCTATTCTGCTAGATAGACCTCTTGTATCTTCAAATCTATTTCTCGCAAGTAGATCAGATGCTCGCATATAATCTTCTTGGGCATAGAGTGTTACATTATTCGAGTTTGCGAGAGGGTAAAATTCAGCATTGAAGATCATAGGGTTAATACTCGAAATATTGTCTACTGGAGTCGCTTCAACAACCACTAAAGTTTTTAAACGCAATAGGGGAGTACGTCCAATTGCAGTTGGAAACTTAAATAACTTACTGATGAGTCCATCTGCTCTTATGTCAACGATTTGATGATCGGTTGAGATATGTGTAAATTGATCGAGGTCAGGTTGTTCAAAATCCAAGCCGGCTCTTTTAGGAGAGAATAAGTGTATTTTTAAATCAATTTTACCGTTTGTTAATGGACTTGGCGGAGTACCTACGACATCTGCCCCCGGCAATATAACTTTAGGATTCATTTCGATTCTAAATGCCTTGGTGATGCTTAGATTTAGATTTTCATCTAAAAAATATCCTTCCATATCATCAGTGTCGATTGAAAGTTTTATGTTTGAAATATCTAGCTGACCTATTGAATCACTTTGACGATCAATTTGGTCGAATTGTTCTATTTTTAATTCATCCTCTTTTTGAAATTCAAATCCTTGAGATTGATCAAGCCCATTTAATTGGATATAGCCTAATGTCCCGCCTATATTTGATGGCAAGGAGAGTTCGATCTTTAATTTTGTTAAATCACCTAGTTGTGGCAAAAGGTCTGATTGAATTGCCACTTCACCCTCAAGTTTTAGAACTGAACTTTGCCAATTGATATTTTGATTAATAGGCTGATGAAGCTGTTGATGAGTTCCATTAATATTCGAAGTAATTAATGTCAGTTGAATGTTGGCGCGTCCTGATTCTATGCTTGTCTTTTGACGTTGCCCCGAAATATCCTTTCTTTCAAGGATTGGACTTCCTTCAAGTTTCCACTCAAGAATTGTTTGAGAATCTCTTTGTCTTTTTCTTACAACTCTCCAGTTGATGTTTTCTATATTTAGAGGTGAATTCTCAATCGATTTTGCACTGGATAACTTAAATTGCTCCATGCTTTCAATCGCGCCTACTGGCTGGTGGTATCTTGCATCTACAATGCTTTTTGATCCTTCTTTCCAAGGATTAATATAGGTTGGAATTATAACTTGACCTAGTTGGTTTCCCTTAGCTGTAATTTTAACTTGGCTTTGTATCCATCTTTCATCATTAAGCCAGTTGAAAGACACAGCACTTGACCAAGCAATACAACCCTCAATATCTGAAGTTAATTGAAACGTATTTGATTCATTATTAACTTCAAATTTTTCACCCACAAGTGGTGCTTGAATGGCAGCATCTTTAAGGCATGCTTTATAATGGAAGAAGTTCGCTTCTTTAATTGTAGGAACTGCTGCATTGGGTACTAGTTCACTAGATGCCTGAAGCTGTGAAACTAAAAAGCTAGAGTTTTGAGTATCTGTAACTTCTTGCACGCCGTTGCTACAAGCAAACAATGTACTTAATACGATGGCACAAAAGCAATATTGGCAGCTTTTAATAATATTCATGCTGGTTTAAATGCAAAATTTAATCCAACTGACGTGATACTTAATTATTTGGAATCACTGAAACAAAGTGTCTAATCTTTAGACAGTGGTATGATCTTATAACGTCCATTTAACCAATCAAATATTTCAAGTTTATAGCTTTGGCTAAAGCGTCGATCACTCACGCCACCTGCTAAAACGGTATGAATAAAACTTTCAGACATATCGCTTATCATTCTCCATGATGGAGCAAAGCTGCTTTGTGTTCCATGGGCTTTATAAACGGC